>WQVM01000054.1 GCA_009783985.1 Bacillota bacterium
TATCCCTCGATTATTTTGTCTGCGATTTGGATAGATGTTAGATTTCCGCTATCAATAATCATATCAGCATCTTTGTAATAGAGGTCTTTGCGATTTTCCCAAGTTCTTGCTATGTAGTCACTTCCGCCGTCTCTTGCGAGGGGTCTAGCTTTGTCATTGCCTACTCTGTGCTCTAATTCCTTGACAGGACATTCCAAAAATACGACTTTGCCGATTTTTTTGAGGCGGTCGATATTTTGAGCGTCAAGTACAACTCCTCCGCCTGTACTGATTACTGCACCCAAAACATTTTTTAGGCTTGCTACTATTTCTGTTTCGGCACGGCGAAATTCTGCCTCTCCGTGTAAATCAAAAAATTCCGCAACGCTCATACGGTAAGCGTCTACAAAAATGCTATCGGTGTCATACACCTGATAGCCGTGTTTTGCAAGTTCGTTAGCCGTCGCTGTTTTTCCGCTACCCGGCATACCTATTAGGATAATGTTTTGAAATCTACTCATAAATAATTATGAATTATAAAGTATAAATTAAAGTCAACAATTTATACTTTATAATTTATATTTTATAATTAACTAATCCTTCTATTGCTAGCTTATAACTATCCGCTCCAAAACCACAAATCACACCTTTGACAACCGAAGACAAAACGCTTGTATGTCTAAATTCTTCACGGGCGTGGACATTACTCATATGTACCTCTATGCATGTAATTCCGCACCCTTTGAGTGCGTCTCTTATAGCACAGCTGTAATGAGTATATGCACCCGCATTGATAATTATAGCATCACAAGTGGCAGATTGGATTTTGGTGATTATTTCGCCTTCACAGTTTGATTGGAAAAAATCCGCCTTGCATTTGCGTGAAATAGCAAAAGCGGAAATTTCTTTGTTGATGTCATCTAGCGTACGAGTGCCATAAATCTCAGGCTCTCGCTTGCCAAGCATATTAAGATTAGGTCCGTTGATTATTAGTACTTTCATAGTGCAACAGTATTTCCTTCTGCTCTACTTTCGATGTCAGAAAGAGTATTATAAAGTCTTGTTGTTACAGCACGCAAGCGTATTGGTCTTATATAATAATGCAACGGACTATACCCCGTATCGGTAACCAAAGTCAACCTTTCACGCAAAAACACATATGCGTCAATCCTTATAATCTCACTGGCAGAGTCCGTAACTATGATAATCATAGAGTCAAAATATTGTCTCTCACCATCCACCATTATATAACGGGTTCCGTTAGCGTATTCTTTTCTGCCTTGATTATAAGTCCACTCTGCCCTATTAAACTGTAGCTCTAGCATCATAGACTCACCATAGACACCGCCACTGGCTCTAAGCTGATTGACTCGCTGAGTAGCATTGACATCTTGGTCTTCGTCCGCAACAGTAACTCTTGACCCTAGTCCAAACTCAAAAATCCCGTGTAGCAAGCTAAATCTTGTCCTTCCAAGAGCATCTCTTAGCTCGGTGTCAAAAACCTCGTTTTCCTCAGCGGATATTGCGACTGCTCTATTTCCGCCGACTAATATAAATGCTCTATCAAAGTCATTATATTGCCTTACTCCGCCCAAATTGATAAAGGCAAAAACAACTCCTAGCCCGATGATTACAGCTAGAACTACGGAAGTTATTATGATAATTTTTTTTGTTTTTGTTTTCATTTCTGTGTCAACCTTAGTTTATAGTTTTTTTGCCATTATTACAGGCTTTGGATACTCTCGGTATCAGTCTTAGCATATTTTTTGTTGAGTCGCTCGTCCATTTTTTTCATTACAACATCGTACGACTCACCTTTCATTAAGAGATTGACTTCTTCGGCATAAATAGTTTCACGCTCTATAAGCAGTCTAACCATATTATCCATAACTGATTTTTTCTCTTCTAGAATATCACGGGCGGTCTTATGAGCTTTGTTGATAATCTTGGCGACTTCAGCATCAATCTTAGCCGCAATGCTTTCGCTGTGACCCTGTGTCGAACCGTAGTCACGACCCAAAAACACCTCGCCGCTTGAGCCATAAAAAACAGGACCTAAAGGTGACATTCCCCATTCTGTGACCATCTTACGAGCCCAACCTGTGCTTTGCTTAATATCTCCCGATGCACCTGTACTGATGTCTCCGATAACAATTTCTTCTGCAGCCCTGCCACCCATAGACATAGCAAGCGTATCGCTGATTTTGTTGAGAGTCATATGATTGTCGTCATTGTCGGGACGAGTCATTGTATATCCTGCCGCACGACCACGAGGAATAATCGTCACCTCATGAACATGGTCGCAGTGTTTAAGTGCGTTAGCTACAATAGCATGACCTGCCTCGTGATATGCTGTTATCCTCTTATCAACTTCGGTAACAAGGCGAGATTTTTTAGCTGGACCCATAGCCGTCTTGTTGATACCCTCTTGGACATCTTCCATATTAATTAGGGTTCTGCCGGCTCTAGCACAAAGTATTGCAGCCTCATTAAGGAAATTTTCTATATCCGCACCACTAAAACCGCTTGTTATCCGTGCAATCACTTGGAAGTCAACATCAGGTCCGATAGGCTTGTTGCGTGCGTGAACTTTGAGTATAGCCTCACGACCTCGCACATCAGGTGTATCAACATAAATCTGACGGTCAAAACGACCGGGTCTAAGAAGTGCAGGGTCAAGTATATCAACACGATTGGTTGCCGCCATAACGATAATACCTTCGTTAGGCTCAAAGCCATCCATCTGAACAAGTAGCTGATTGAGAGTCTGCTCCCTCTCGTCGTGTCCGCCGCCCATTCCCGTACCGCGCTGACGACCAACAGCATCTATCTCGTCAATAAAAACAATACAAGGCTGATTCTTTTTGGCTTGGTCAAACAAATCTCTTACACGGCTTGCACCCACACCGACAAACATCTCAACAAAGTCCGAACCGCTTATAGAGAAGAACGGCACTTCCGCCTCACCCGATATAGCTTTGGCAAATAAGGTTTTACCCGTACCCGGAGGACCTACAAGCAAGACACCTTTTGGAATACGCGCACCTACCGCAGTAAACTTAGCAGGGTGTTTGAGGAATTCGACAATCTCGGCAAGTTCTTCTTTCTCTTCTTCTGCACCTGCAACATCATTAAATCTGATTTTTAGCTTGCCATCAACCCGTGCCTTATTGCTCTTGCCAAAATTCATAGCACCGCCACCACCGCTCTTCATCATACCTCTTAGCAAAAAGAATGCGACAATGGCTACAAGTCCAAATCCTATAATAGGAATAATGAAATTTACCCAACCACCCGAATTACGGTCATTGGGTGCGTAGGTAATATGTCTTACGCTACCGCTGTCCGGACCAAAATCAAGTTCCGCCCCTGTACGGTGGTGAACGCCGGCATTAAAAGCGTCAACTACATCCCATATAGGAATTTCTCTTACTACAACTCTAAGTGTAACCGTCCGCTCTGGAGTGTTTACGACTATGTTGCCGTTAGCATCAATAGTTGCATATGATAAAATTGTAGCATTGTCACCGCTTACTCTTATTTCGGAAACTTGTCCGTCATGAATAAGCTTAACCAAATCTGTCTGATGGATTCTTGCAGGCTGATTAACCATATTGTTGACAAAGAATGCCAACACAATCATAACAATTATGAATAATGCTACGGCTATTATGCCTTTGGTACTGTTCTTAAGACGCATATATTACCTATTATATCACAATTTAGAAAAATAAATCAAGCACTTTGTTCTACTTTTTTCATTTTTACTTTTCTACCCGATTTATAGTTTTCCTTTACAGCTACTTTAGTATAGCTTGAAACCGCAAGCACTTTGTTCTACTTTTTTCCTACGAAGCACCGAAGGTATTTTTACTTTTCTACCCAGTTTTTAGCTTTTTTCGCTAAAGCTAGAACCTTCGCCTTGCACATGATACTTTCGGTGTTTCGTAAGACAGACCCAACAATATTTTATCGTTCAAACATATTCGCTACAATCTATTGTGAGAAGAGAAACCTGCCCAAAATATGGTAAAAAGCGTTGACAATCATATAAAAATACTCGTCAACACTTTTTACTTTTGTTTATTGCAGGTCGTCTATGTTGAATTCTTTTATTTCATAGCCTTCTCTGTCTTTATTGTCTACTTTTACTTTGATGGTTTCTTTTAGGTGATTGATTTGGCTTAGTGTGCCTTCTGCACCGCATTTGGTTTTGCATTTGCCGCCGATTTTTGGGCAACGCTTGTTGACATCGCAATAATGCTCATTTTCATAACTTAGACAACACATAAGCCTGCCGCAAAGACCGCTTACTTTGGCAGGGTTGAGTGACAAACCTTGATTTTTTGCCATTTTGATACTGGTTTGTGGATATTCAGGAATATAGTCGCTGCAACAGCACGCTCTGCCGCAAGGACCTAATCCGCCTAAACTACGGCACTCGTCACGAGCTCCGATTTGTCTAAGCTCAATACGCATTTTGACTTTGCCGGCAATTTCTCTAACCAAATCCCTAAAGTCAACTCGCCCTTCTGATGTAAAATTGATTATGCACTTAGAACTATCGTGTGCTATCTCAACTTTGCTTACATGCATATCAAGACCACTTGCCGAAACAGTTTCCTTGATAATCGGCAAAATTTCTTTTGCTTTAACTGCATTGTCTTCTACAGCTTGCAAATCCTCTTGGGTTGCACGACGCATAATGTCTTTAAGCTCACCAACTATCTCTTTGCGGTCTTTTTGGGTGTTGGGCATTACAACTGTAGCCACCTCAATACCTCTTGGGCTGTCTACAATTACATCGTCACCCTTGACAAATGTTTCACCCTTTGCTCCGTAATAATACATTTTGGGCGAGGTTTTGAATTTTATTCCTATAACTTCTGGCATAAGACTCCTTCGGTAATTAGGAATTAGGGATTAGGAATTGTTGACAAGTTATTAAAATATTTTTAGCAACAATTCCTAATCGCTAATTCCTAATTGTTTACTTTGTTTTTTGCTTCTAAGATTTTCATGAGCAGTTCTTCTATCACACTAATAGCGTGTCCGTTTTGCCTATGTCTGATTATGGCGTGTTCTATAGCCGTGATTATTGTCAGGCTTGTGATGATTTGTAGTTTGTCGGCTAACTCTTTGATCCTACTTGATTTGTACTTGAATGTAATCAGTTGTTCCTCTCCTGAGATGACACACATCGCATCTCTTATAGCTGTTGCCATTTGGCTAAGCACATACGGGAGTTGGTCGGCATAAACAGCTATGGAACTGACATGAGCGGCAAGTTGCGGACTTTTGTTAAGGTTGATTAACATATTAAGCACTGTATCCAAAATAATGCCTGTAACAGGATTATCGAGATTTCGTACGGCTTCCGTTAGCTTACCGCCTGCTGACATTACAGCTGACTGAAGTTCCGAACCTGCGGCATAATGCTTGCTAAGTTCGTTATACAGTTGCTCTGTCGAAAACACATCTCCGTCCATTACTGCACAACGAGAAACAATTGTCGGGAGTAACTTATCTCGGCTTGTTGCAGTCAAAATAAAGCTGACTCGCGACGGTGGTTCTTCTAAGGTTTTGAGCAAAGCGTTTTGCCACCGCTCACTAATATCGTGTGCGTTATGCAGTATATAATATACCCTGTCCGACATAACAGGGGTCATATACAATTCGTCAAAAAATGTATCTATTGTCGCCTTGTTGTATTTGCCCTCTATCCCTGGCAATTCCTTGACATCGGGATAAACTCCACGAGTAATTTGGTCAAGATAATTGGTTCTTGTCCCTAACAGATTAGCCCCTGACCCCGCATCTATCTTGCCAGCAATAAATAACAAAGCCGTCAGCCTAAGAGCCTCCGAATCCTCACCCGTCAATAGGTATGCGTGATGTCCTCCGCCGCATTGCTTTAGCCTATTGTAAAGACGGCTATTAGTTATCAGGCCAATGTATTTCATATTTTAGGTGGTAGGGATTAGGAAATAGGGATTAGTTGATTGTTGTAGGATATTTTTCCTATTCCCTACCCCCTATTCCCTAATCCCTAAAACTTATGGCTTTCCTCTACATTAAGTACAAATACCGTTGCTCCGCCTACTACGATTTCGGTAGAAGCAAGTCCTGTTCCGCCATAATGAATCCTAGCTTCGGGAGTTAGTTGATGTGCGGTGTATTTGTGCTTGTGGGCAGTTGTTTTGATAATCTCAAGTGCCCGTCCGACTTGTTCGTTTTCGACAGCCAAAAGCAAGGTTGTCGAACCGCCTCGCAAAAAGCCACCGCCTGTTGCCATTTTTGTGACAACAAAACCGCCTTTCATAAGTTCGGGGGTAATAAACTTTTCGTCTTTCTTGTCAACTATTGCCATTATTAGTTTCATATTTTTAGCCTCCTGAGTAGTACTATTGCAATCTCTAATAGTTCGCTTCGCTAGATCCTTCGCTTTGCTCAGGATGACAAAACAATACGGGTCTTGTCATCCTGAGCAAAGCGAAGGATCTAGCGAAGCGAGTAATATCGTTATTTTTTATAACTTATAAGGTACAACGTCATACCAAGCAAGCACAAATTGCCTTAATAACCTTTTCAAAAACTTTTTTTGCGGTATCCCTTGCATCAATAACTTTGACCCTGTTAGGCTCGGCAGCGGCGATTGCCCTAAATCCGTCATACACTCTTTGGTGAAAATCTAACGCTTCCGACTCTATTCTGTCATTTGTATCCCATCCGCCTTTTCGTGCAAATGCCTCATCGGGGCTAATATCCAAAAATATTGTCGTGTCTACTTTTAGTCCGCCTAGAGCTATGTCATTAAGTGTTTTGATAAGTTCTTTATCAAGTCCCCTAGCATAACCTTGATACGCAAGTGTGCTATCGGTAAAACGGTCGCATATTACTGTCTTACCGCTTTTGAGTGCAGGTCTGATAAGCTCGTCAATATGTTGTGCCCGTGCCGTGGTATATAGTAACAACTCGGCTAACGGACTGACATTGACATCGCTCTTTCCCAGTATCAGCGGTCTGATTTTTTCTGCTAAAGGAACACCGCCCGGCTCCCGTGTAACAATAACAGGGATTTTTTTCTCGTCAAAATATTCTTTGATAAGTTTTATTTGGGTTGACTTGCCGCTCCCTTCGCACCCTTCGATTGTTATAAACTTGCCTTTCATTATTTTTTAATCCCATCTGCAAAAGTAAATATATACACTACGAATCTCTCTGTTGCTAACTCGCACTCTATTCCTCTCTTGCGCTCGCTAGCCTCTAACTCATAACCTGTTTTGCCCATAGCTTGCGCATCAACAACTAAACGAAACGGATCCGAAACAGTAACGAAACAATCATTAACCTTATAATAACTCAAAAACTCTTGCTTGAATTTATCTACAGCCAGCAGGACATTTTTTGTGTCAGCCTTTTGTGCTTTTTCTACCCCGTACTCAAGCGATGCAAGTATCAGGTAAGACGGACTGGTTGTGCCAAGTAGTCTTAGATTGTGGTCAACCTTGTCTACAGCACTTGCATCATTGATACATAGGTATGCCCCTTGCGTTAGTGTATCTAGTGTCTTATGTCCGCTAAGAACAGTATAATCAGCGACTTTTGAAAAAGACTTAGGAAATATATCACTTGTTGGGAAATGTGCTCCGTGAGCACTGTCGGCAATAAGTTTTAGCCCGTTACTATGTGTCACCTTTGCCACTCTGTCGGGAGTATCTGTCGCTATACCAAAGTAAGTAGGCGACATTACTATGACAGCTTTTGCGGTAGGATTAGCTTTTGACGCTTGCTCTATCTGCTCGGCTGTGAGGGGCAAACTAAGTCCCTCTCGTTTTATATTAGGCACCACAATGGCTTTTCGCCTTGCTAGCTCCAGTCCCTCAAACACAGCTCTGTGACTGTCTGCACTTACAATACAATCGCCGTCCACAGTCATTATAGAGGCTTTTAACCCCATACTAGAGCCACCGACAAGTAACCTAGCTTCTTTTGACCCAAAATAATCTGCGACTTTTTTTTGAGCTTTGACAATCAAATCAGCAGGAAATACTTTGCCGTCAATCCCAAGTTCGGTTATATCTAACTCTGCAATATTCCCCCAATCTAAACATCCCTTATGTCCGGGGGTGTGTAATCGTTGTCGCCCCGTCTTAGCATACACTCTCATGGCTTTGTACAAACTCACGACATCATCTCCAGCAAAAACCTAAACGCATATATGGCTTGTTCATGTTCGGCTCTTGCACGGCGTCTGTTGGAGTACGCTCCTATGTTGACGCTACGGGGATTAATCACCATATAAAAAGACCTTTTTTCTATTTCTTCATCGTCACCATCACCTATCGTGCGTTCGGTTTCCAATCTAAAGAAATGCTCTGCATTGGGCAAGTCGTCAACTCTGATTCCTCTTATAGCATCATCTCTATCCCTCAAAAAACGCTCATCATCAATCGCAATCCCATAAGGCAAAACCCTCTCTCGCAAATAGTCATCAATTATCACCATACCATAAGCCGCAAAATTATAGTCGGTCAACAACAAGTTTCTAGGCAAAATAAGAATATCACTTGTTATCATACCAACAGTGCTAAGTTGTGCATGAAAAATCATTGCATCACTTTCCGAAGCTGACACAAATCTAACATCTCTAATAACACCATCTCCGTCAAACGCTCTCCCCAACTCATGTTCCGCTCTTCCCTGTTGCTCCATTCCCGCTACAAAAATCGTAATCTCTTCGTAGGGTCTGCTTTGGTTAATCATCTGAAAAGCAAATATCCACAAAGCAATGGCTAAAATAAGTATCAAAATATACTTAAACCAATCATACTCCAAATGAGCATCTATTCTGTCTCGTGTGATTTTTGTATCCATCTAATTCAATGTTCAATGCTCAATGTTCAATGCTCAATGCTTGGGCTGACTAATTGTCCGCCATTGTGCATTGAATACTGAGCATTGAGCATTGATTATTTTATAGGTTTCATAGTCGGGAATAATATAACATCTCTGATACTGGCACTATCGGTAAGTAGCATAACCAGTCTGTCTATGCCTATTCCTAAGCCGCCAGTCGGAGGCATTCCGTATTCGAGTGCAGTCACAAAGTCATCGTCTGTCATTTGGGCATCCTCGGTTTTTGTACCTGCCTGCTCTAAGAACCTTTGCCTTTGGTCAACAGGGTCATTAAGCTCGCTGTAAGCATTGCCCATCTCTCTTGCATAAATAAAGAACTCAAATCTTTCGGTAAGTCTGGGGTCGCTCGCCTTGCGTTTGGCAAGGGGACTCATCTCTACCGGATAATCTGTTATAAACACAGGCTGAATAAGCTGAGCCTCTACAATCCTGTCAAAAACCTCATACAAGGCTTGTCCCCATGTCGATTTGCTGTCTACCTCTACTCCTGCCTTAGAGGCAAGAGCCACTGCACCCGCATTATCGCTAACCTTACCAAAATCCACACCTGCATATTTGCGTACAGCCTCTACCATAGTCAATCGCTCCCAAGGTGACTTGAGATTAATCTCTGTGCCTTGATAAACAATCTTTTTGAGTTTGAGAGCCTTAACTACCGCACCGAAAATATTTTCAGTCAAGTCCATCATATCATTATAATCTTGATATGCGGCATACAACTCAATCATAGAAAACTCAGGATTGTGCTTAATGCTCATTCCCTCGTTACGGAACATCTTACCTAACTCATAGACTTTTTCAAATCCGCCTACAATAAGCCTCTTGAGATATAATTCGGGTGCGATACGCAAAAACATTGATAAGTCAAGCGTATTATGGTGCGTCACAAAAGGCTTAGCCGCCGCCCCGCCCGCTATTGTACTGAGTATCGGTGTCTCCACCTCAACAAAACCGTCTTTATCCAAGTATGCCCGTATAGCTTTGATAATTTTTGACCTGATTTCAAAAGTCCGCTTAACTTCGGGATTGGCAATAAGGTCAACATATCTTTGGCGGTAACGCGTATCGTTGTCTTTGAGTCCGTGCCATTTTTCTGGGAGCGGCAAAAGCGACTTGCTAAGCAAAGTCAGTTCTGTCGCTGAAATACTTGTCTCACCCATTTTAGTGACAAAAACTTCGCCCTTAACACCGACTATATCACCTATGTCATATTTTTTCCATTCTTCATATTTAGCGTCACCTAAAACATCAGCTTTGAGATAAACTTGAATCTTACCGCCGCCATCCATAACATGCGCAAAGCTAGCTTTGCCCATAAGGCGACGAGAAACAATGCGTCCTGCAACTGTCACAGCAGAACCCATTAGTTTGGATTGTTTTTTAAGTATCTCCGAAGATACATGAGTTTTGTCAAATTTGACTATCTCAAAAGGGTCACATCCGCTATCTTTAGCCGCCTGTAATTTGTTAAGACGCACCTCACGAAGCTCGTCCTCCGACACTTCGGGTTGTATTGTATTGTTATCGTTATTCATTTGATTAGTGGTTAGTGGATAGTGGTTAGTTGTTAGTTGTTGACTTAGTGTCTTGATGGATTATCGCTAGTTAAATACTCTCGTCAACCACTATCCACTAACCACTATCCACTACATTAGTCTATTTTGACTACCTTGTATTCTCTTTTGCCTTTAGGTGTAACAACAATAGCTGTTTCGCCTTTGCGTTTGCCGATAACAGCTCTGCCTACAGGCGACTCATCGCTTATACGCTTTTCGTCAATAGGGTTAGCCTCTGTTGTACCTACAATTGTGTATTCGTACTCTTTACCCGAAGCAACATCAAGTAGCTTGACCTTGTTACCCATACCGACTTCTGCACTACCCTTTTTCTCTTCAATAATAACGGCATGCCTAA
>WQVM01000055.1 GCA_009783985.1 Bacillota bacterium
CGGTAATGCTACAGCCGTTGTTACCGATACGGGTATGAATACCCAAATGGGTAAAATCGCCGAATTTTTGCAGACAACCAAAAAGCGTCAAACTCCGCTCCAAAAGCGGATAAGCAAATTAGGTAAGGTTATCAGTATAATCGCCGTAATTTCAGCTTTTGTACTTTTGATTTTTGAATTACTCCAAGGCACACGCGACCCGTGGATGCTGGCGTTTATCGCAGTTACACTTGCTGTTGCCGCTGTGCCTGAGGCTATGATGGTTATTGTTACTTTGACACTTACGCACGGCGTGCAGAAGATGGTCAAAAAGAATGTAATTATCCGTAAACTCCCCGCAGTCGAAACATTGGGCAGTACATCGGTAATTTGCTCGGACAAAACAGGTACTCTTACCCAAAACCGTATGAGCATTACCCGTATATGGAGATACGGCGAAACTCCCGTAGGCGTAGACCAAATGACCTCCGAAGAACATACAATGTTCTTACAAAAACTTTTGCTCGTAAGTAATGTTACGCTTGAAAAAGATAAAGATGGAACCGAGAAGATTATCGGCGATCCAACCGAAAGTGCGATTATGCGTCTTGCACAAACCAAAGGTCTTATAAAAACCGAACTTGACGCAAAATACAAGCGTCTTGCCGAAATCCCCTTTAGTTCCGCCCGCAAGATGATGACTACGGTAGTTGCACAACCTAACGGCAAGTATCTTGTGCTTACCAAAGGTGCATTTGACCGTCTCCCTTTCTGTCGCAAAGACGCCAACTATATGAAAGAACTTGAGGATGTGCATGACGGCTTTGCCGAAGACGCACTCCGCTTGATAGCTCTTGCATATAAAGAGATTGACAAACTCCCCCAAAAAGATAAATGGGAAGAAGAACTTGAAAAAGACTTAACTTTTGAAGGCTTTATCGGAATTATCGACCCTCCCCGCCCCGAAGCCGCTCTGTCAATTGCGAGAGCCAAAAAAGCCGGAATCCGTACAATAATGATTACGGGCGACCACGCTAAGACAGCTACTGCTATAGCGAGAGAGCTCGGCATTATCACTTATAAAGAGGGTGTTATTACCGGTGTAGAACTAGCTAAACTTACAGATGAAGAATTATTTGAAAGCGTTCACCACTATTCTGTTTATGCGAGGGTCAGCCCCGAAGACAAAATCCGCATAGTACAAGCGTGGAAAAAACACGGCGATGTTGTGGCTATGACGGGTGACGGCGTTAATGATGCCCCTGCCCTCAAAGGTGCTGATGTAGGCGTAGCGATGGGTATCGCGGGTACCGAGGTTGCAAAATCCGCCGCCGATATGATACTCACGGACGATAACTTTACTTCGATTGTAAGCGCGGTTGTCGAGGGCCGTAATGTATTCGCTAATATCCGCAAACTTGTATATTTCCTTATAGTATGTAACTTTGCCGAAATTACCGTAATGTTATTCGGTTCGGTTGCCGGATGGGGTTTGCCGGTTACTCCCATAATGCTTCTTATTATCAATGTTCTTGCCGACGGTGTTCCCGGTCTTGCGCTTGCCAAAGAAGAAGCCGACGCACGTATAATGGATCGAAAACCTTTTTCGAGAAACGAAAGTTTCTTCTCGGGCGGCTTATTACAGGTTGTTATCAGACAAACAATTGTCACTGCTATAGTTACACTTGCGGCGTTTTATATCGGTAAATACACTAATATCGGCGGTCAATTTGACGGGAGCAGATGGCAGCACTTAGGGTCATCCACAGTCAATGGTTATCGTGGCACTGCTACTTACGATATCCAAATGGCTTACGGTCAACTAATGGCATTCTTGACTCTCGGTTGGGCGTCTATCATTCATATCTTTACCGCTCGTAGTCGCAAATCAGCCTTTGCAACCAGCTTCCTCAAAAATAAGCAAATGACTTTCAGCTCGCTTGCGTTAGCCGTTTCGTTGGCTATAATGGCACTTATTCCCGCTGTCCATTATCATATATTGTATACATCATACCGTGTGATGCTTAATGGTTGGCACTGGCTCTTTGCTTTCCTCCTCTGCTTTGGTCCGATTATGGTAGCAGAGTACGGCAAATTCTGGGATAATTACAAACTCAAAAATCTCGAAAAAACTAGAGTCGCCAAAAAAATATAAAAAAGCCGTCGAGGTCTATTTTACTCTCTTTGCTAGCAGTACTGTCGACGGTTCGCTGAGGCTCTTTTTTGCGTCACAACTTGTAGCGAAGGACGATTTTCTCCTTAGACATAATAGATTTGTTTATGCGTCGGAATTCATTATTGTGTTTCCGGCGCATAATAATATAATACCTATGATATGAAAAAACAAGGTTACATTTATATTTTGTTTAATACTCCAAAAACGGGTGCGCTTTATGTAGGTGTAACTTCAAACTTGGTCAAACGAGTACATGAGCATAAAGAAAAACTAATTGATGGCTTTACAAAAGTTTATGACATTGACAAATTAGGTTACTATGAGGATTGCGGTGACATAGAGTCTGCTATAAAGCGAGAAAAACAAATTAAGGGCGGTTCTAGAAAAGATAAAATCAATCTTATTCAGAGCGTTAATCCTAATTGGAATGACTTGTCCAACGATATTTTCTAAGGCGGATTGCTTCGTCGCTTTGCTCCTCGCAATGACGATATTAATAATGTAGAGTCGTACATATTATCGCCCTACGAAGCATCGAAGGTATTAGACTTGCAATGCATATTCTAACATATCGCCCCACCCCCTACCCCTCCCACGGAGACATTACTCAAAAGGTATGGAATATGAAACCTGACCCATCTCGTCATTGCGAGGAGCAAAGCGACGAAGCAATCCGCCTTAGAAAAACAAGTATTACACCTAGCGTAGTAAAATTACTCTTTGTACAAAAATATGTTATCTACCACAACACAATCTCCCACTACTCGCTACAATCCCTCTTATCTAGAGGGATTGACAACTACACAAGTTGACAATCGAGTAGCTAACGGACAAACTAATGTTACCCCGTCAAAAATAACCAAAACTAATTGGCGGATAATCAAGGACAATGCTTTGACATTGTTCAACTTTTTTAATGTCCTTATTGGCTTTTTTATATTGCTGTTAGGATTTTTTATCAGTCCGTCAGCTTTTAGGCATTTGCTTTTTTTACTTGTTGTTGTGCTTAATATTTCTATCGGAATTTTTCAAGAAGTACGGGGTCGAAATCTTGTAAGCAAGCTGACCATACTCACGGCTACCCAAAGCACAGTTATGCGTAACGGCAAAACTGTCTCTATCCCCACTGAGGAAATTGTACTTGACGATATTATTGTACTTGACGCAGGTGTGCAAATCCCTGCCGACGCCACTGTGCTAGACGGCGAAATCGAGGTCAACGAGTCCCTACTCACAGGTGAGCCTAATACTGTAATCAGACGCAAGGGCGACACTCTGCTATCGGGTAGTTTTGTTGTTAGTGGCAAATGTTATGCTCGTGCGGATAAGGTAGGCTCAGAAAGTTTTGCTACTCGCCTAACACTAGGTGCAAAAAAACATAAGTATGTCAACTCCGAGATTATGGGCGGAATGCGTAAAATAACCAAGGTCACAAGTATTATTGTTGTGCCTGTTGGACTAGCGTTATTTTTGCTTGCGTATTTTGTGCGTAATGAGTCTATGTATGATTCGGTCACCACAATGTCGGCATCGCTACTCGGAATGTTACCTCGCGGACTTGTCCTACTTGCAAGTATCGCACTTACGGTGGGTGTAATCAACCTTGCTAAGAAAAAAGTCCTTGTTCAAGAACCCCGTGCTATAGAGACTCTTGCCAAAATTGACCTCTTATGCCTAGACAAAACAGGCACAATAACAGAGGGTAAAATGACTTTGACTAATATAGTCGCTAGTACAAACCATACAATGCCTTTTGGTGTAGAAGAAGCCCTAGCTTTGTTTGCAAGCAATACAGATGATAATAACGCTACTGCTGACGCACTTAAACAGTGGTCAGTGACTAGTGGTCAGTGGTCAGAAAAAAAACAACTCTCTGTCAGCTCTAGAATCCCCTTTTCCTCCGAACGCAAATGGAGTGCTGTGACTTTTGACGGTAACCACACAATAATCATAGGCGCACCCGAAAGACTAACCTCCACCGCAAAAAATATTCCGACCGCTATATCCTCTCTTAAATCTGACAAGCGTGTATTATATAGTGCCTATACTACAGAGCCAATCCTTAACGGCAAGCTCCCCACCCTTACAATAATAGGTGCGATTGAGATTGCCGACACTATCCGAAAAGGTGCACCCGAAGCCCTTGCTTTTTTTGACCGAGAGGGTGTTGCTGTCAAAATCATATCAGGTGACAATCCGATTACTGTGTCCCAAACAGCCAAGCAAGCAGGACTTGCCACATACAACTCGTATGTCGATATGACAGCTATTACGACTGACGAAGAGCTAGCCGAAGTAGCTAAAAAGTACAGCGTATTCGGGCGAGTTACCCCCGAACAAAAAAAATCCCTTATAATCGCTTTCAAAAATCAAGGACACACCACAGCTATGGTGGGTGACGGCGTCAACGATGTGCTTGCCCTAAGAGAGGCGGACTGCGGAATTGCGCTTGCTAACGGCAGCGAGGCGTCACGGCAAGTTAGTCAACTGGTTCTTACCAATTCCGACTTTACTGCTCTCCCCGAAGTTGTAATGGAAGGTCGGCGGGTAATCAACAACATTACTAAAGCAGGCGGAATATTCTTTATCAAAACAATCTACTCCGTCCTACTATCTTTCCTACTCATCGCAATCAACTTCCCTTTCCCTTTTGTCCCAATTCAAATCACAATCATCGACCTTGTTATAGAGGGCTTCCCGTCTTTTTTCCTCTCATTTGAGCGAGAAACCCAACGACTCAAAGGCAGTTTCTTAGGCAATGCGACCCGCCGTGCGCTCCCTTTTGCCGCCGTTATAGTAGCGGCAGTATGCGTACTCTTTATACTCAATGCCATAATGACAATCGACCCACGAGAACTAAACGCTATGATGTTTATCGTACTAGCTTTTGCAAGTGTCGCCTCCGTAATCCGTGCATGCCTACCCTTCAACAAACTCCGCCTATTCCTATCCCTAACCTCAGGTATAGGACTATTCGTAGCAATATTCCTCCTATCAACAAGCGGACCCTTCCCCGAAACATTTTTCCTCTACAACTTCCTCGAAGTAACAATCCCCTCCCTCCGCAATATGCTGATTACAATCCTCCTATGCGTACTGGCAATACCTATAATGATAGGACTGGCAATATTCCTAAAACACAAAGACCCGCTCTCCAAAGACTCCAAAAAACCCGCTCCAAAATTGAACTAGTCTATAGACTATAAAAAGGATAATTGCCATCGTCCCCTACAACCGAATAAATTCAACTGCACTAGACACCTCAATCCGTAGGGGGACGCAACTCTCGGCATCCCGAATCTTTATACTTATTATCCCTAATAAAAAAGTCCTCATTGAAATTTGATAAAACCAATGAGGACTTTTTTATATAATACTAAAATTTCCTAAATCTATCGTAGCGCTTGCTTTGCAAGTTTTCTTCTTTTTCTAATACATCAATACGGCTGACAAGCAAGTCCTTTACCCTACTCATAATGTCTTTGCCTTCGGGGATAATATCCTCAATAACACCGAGTTTGTATAAATCTTCCGCTGTAAGTTTAAGGCATTCCGCAGCCTCGCTTGCTTTTGAGCTATCCTTAAAAAGAATACTGGCGCAGCCTTCGGGGCTGATTACGCTGTAGACAGAATTCTCTAGCATATAGACCTCGTCGGCTACCGATAGAGCCAATGCGCCGCCGCTACCGCCCTCTCCTGTCAGTATAGTTATTATCGGTACTTTGAGCGTTGACATTTCAAAAAGATTTTCGGCAATTGCCTGCCCTTGTCCTCTTTCTTCGGCTCCGATTCCGCAATACGCTCCGCTTGTATCAACAAAACAAATAACAGGTCGCTTAAACTTTTCAGCTTGTTTCATAAGTCTAAGAGCTTTACGGTATCCCTCCGGATTAGGCGACCCGAAATTCCGAGCCATACGCTCCTCGGTATCCGCACCTTTGTCAATAGCGATAATAGTAACTGGCTTGCCCTCAAGCATACCGATACCGCCGATAATCGCACCGTCATCACCAAAACGTCTGTCTCCGTGCATTTCAAAAAAACTCTGTGTCACTCCGAATATAAAGTCCTTACCTCGTGGTCTGTCTACAGCACGGGCAAGTTTGACTCTATCGTACGGCGAAATTGAGCCGTCAATATTAGACGCACCCTCCATACTTTTTTTAGCACCGCCAAACGGTCTTACTCCCTTTGGCTCCTCGGTGTTATTTGTATTTTTCTTTTTTGACATAAAACTCCGCTATTGTAATGCATAATGCAAAACGCATAACGCATAATGAATGGTGAGTGTTTTACTTGATAATGCACTAGATTACTCTCTTATCCGACATTATGCATTATGCGTTTTGCATTGTCAATAAGTATGCTAGCTTTTCTTTTTGCTCTTTTCTTGGCACAATAGCGTCAACAAAGCCGGTCTTTAACAAAAATTCAGACTTTTGAAATCCGGGAGGAAGTTTTTGGCGTATCGTTTGCTCAATAACTCTGGGACCGGCAAAGCCTATTAAAGCCCCCGGTTCGGCAAGGATAATATCTCCTAATGTAGCAAAACTTGCGGTCACTCCGCCTGTTGTAGGGTCAGTAAGCACAACAATATATAACAGTCCCGCATCGCTGTGCCGTTTAATCGCCGCGCTGGTCTTTGCCATTTGCATAAGGCTGATAATACCCTCTTGCATACGCGCACCGCCCGACAATGTAAACCCGATAACGGGCAACTGCTCTTTAATTGCAAGCTCGAATAGTCTAGCTATTTTTTCACCCACACCGCTTCCCATACTTCCCATCATAAAGCGACTTTCCATAACAAAAACCGCCGTTTTGATTCCGCCAACCTTGCCTGTCCCCGTCACCACAGCCTCGGTTTCGCCGCATTTTTGAGCCTCGGTTATCTTCCGCTCATAATCAGGAAAACTAATTACATCTTTGGGTGCTACATCAGAGTCAGTCTCAACAAAAGTTCCTTTGTCGCAAATAATATTAATTCGTTCTCTTGCGCCAATTCTAAAATGTCTGCCGCATTCGGGACAAACCTGTAGATTTTGCGCCATATCTCCCGTCAAAATACTTTTCTTGCAATTGACGCATCTTATATATAAGCCGTCCGGCGCAAAAGGAGCTACTCCAGACTCGCCGCCTCTTTCAAGTTTATTTTTTGGTTTTCCGAATAATCCTTTTAGTATCATAATACTCCAATTCTCAATTCTCAGTGTTCAATGCTCAATGGTTTGACTTAGAATTTTGTCAATAATTGAGCATTGAGAACTGAGCATTGTGCATTGCTACTTAATTCCCATATGTTTTGGCAAAAAGTCAGTATAGTAGTCCCCTTCTTCAAATACTGGGTGGACTAGTATTTCTTGTTGGAATTCGCTGTTATGGTCAACTCCCTCAATAATAAGCTCGGCAAGTGCGGCTCTCATTTTGCGTATCGCCTCTTTGCGGTGTTTTGCATACACAATAAGTTTGCCAATCATCGAATCATAATAAGGAGGAATAAGATAGTCTTGATATATCGCTGTATCAAAACGCACCCACGGACCGCCCGGTTGATGAAACGCTGTTATGCGCCCCGCACCCGGTCTAAAATTCTCTTTAGGATTTTCGGCATTGATACGACACTCAATCGCATGACCTCTAAACAAAATATCCTTTTGTCGGATTTTTAGCTCGACTCCCGCCGCAATTCTGATTTGCAACTTGACAATATCTATATTGGTAACAAGCTCGGTTACAGGATGCTCCACCTGTAGACGGGTGTTCATTTCCATAAAGTAATAATTGCCCTTAGAGTCAACAAGGTATTCTATCGTGCCTGCGTTGACATACCCCACAGCTTTAGCTGCCGCAGCCGCACTCTTAATCATTTTTTCTCTAAGCTCGGGAGTGACTGCCGCTGACGGACTCTCTTCAATTAATTTTTGGTTGCGTCTTTGAACACTACATTCTCTTTCACCCAAAACTAAGATATTACCATGCGTATCGGCAAGCACTTGCATTTCGATATGCTTGACAGGCGAGAGGAATTTCTCCATATACATTCCGCCGTCACCAAAAGCCGCCTCCGCCTCTTGCGATGCAGAGACAAAAGCCGCCTCAACTTCGCTTAGATTATTGACTAGCCTAATGCCTTTTCCGCCGCCGCCGGCTCTTGCTTTAAGAAGCAGCGGAAATCCTATATTAGCCGCCTCTCTTTTAGCTGTAGCCGCATCGGGAACTAAATCATATCCGGGAACAACAGGCACTCCCGCATCTTTCATAGTGCGTCTCGCAACATCCTTATCGCCCATTTTGGCAACAACTTCGGCTGACGGACCAATAAACTTGATACCGCATTTTTCGCATAGGTTAATAAATCCTGCGTTTTCGGACAATAGACCATATCCGGGATGAATAGCAACAGCACCTGTCTCAATAGCGGCTGTAACTATAGCGTTTTGATTGAGATAGCTGGACTTAGCAGGAGCGTCACCGATACAAACACTCTCGTCCGCCATCATAACATGCATAGCCGTACTATCCGCTGTAGAGTATACAGCGACCGTAGCGATACCCATCTCCCGGCACGCTCTGATTATTCTTACGGCTATTTCGCCGCGATTTGCAATTAAAATCTTACTAAACATAATAATTATAAAAGTTATAAATTATAAAAGTATCAATTATAAAGTATCAATTATAAATTGTTATTAGAGAGTTATGGTAGCCTAAAATACTCTCTATCCCTTAATTTATAATTGATACTTTATAATTTATAATTATTTCACACTTGCTACGGTAAACACTCCGCTTGCCGCTAATTGTCCGTCTACATAAGCCTCACCTTCCATTGTAAAGAAGGTCGCCACTTTGCGGGTTAGTTTGCATTTAAGCTCTATCAAGTCACCAGGAACAACAGGACGGCGGAATTTGACATTATCCATTTTTGCAAAAAAAGTCTTATTGTCCTTTGTTTTACCATCGGACAAAATTACGCAACTGCTTTGTGCCATCATCTCGCACAGAATCACACCTGGTACAATAGGTTGCCCGGGGAAATGCCCTTGCAAAAAGAATTCGTCACCTTTTACTTTATAGTGACCCAAACTTGCGTCGTCTCCCACTTTTTCGCAATCGTCAAGCAATAACATAGGCTCACGATGCGGCAAATATTTTTTTAATTCTTCTCTATTCATAATTTTTGTTTTAGGGAATAGTGAGTAGGGTGTAGTTGGTGGCAAAAGTCACTCCACTATTCCCTAACCACTATTCCCTATTCCCTAATTTATTGTTATTATTGGAATATGGGGTCTATTATTGAATCTATAAGGAATTATACTATTGCCTAATCCTCTGGAAACAACCATCTTTGTTCCGTTATCCGCCGAATATAATCCGGATTGGTATCTTGGGAATAAAAGTGTGTCGGGACATAATAGTCCTCTGCCGAACAAACGGATTTGTCCTCCGTGTATATGCCCCGCTAAAATAAGGTTGGGATTAATAGGATTACCGTTAGGCATATTAATCAAAACATCAAAACTAGGGGTATGCTTTAGAACTATAATATAGCTGTCATAATTTTGGTTATCATACACTATACTGCGTGTTCCGTAAGTTAAGCCGATTATCGTTATATTATTTCCGTTGATTGTTAGCGTGACATTTTGGTTATCAATAATAATAACACCGCTAGCAGTCAATCGGTAATAAAGCAAATGTCTCTCTCTATTGTTAAGCTCGTGATTACCGCTGACAAAGAATGTCGGAGCAATAGGTGCAAGCCACTCTATAAACTCAAACACTCCCGATTGCTCTACCCTTGTTCTTGTTCCGATTAAATCTCCCGTTATCGCAATTATATCAGGTTCTTCGTATTTTATCCGACTAAGTAATCCGTCTATATCAATATCAATTTCGGGAAAATGTAAATCCGATAAATGAACGATTTTTATACCAGAATTTGCTTGAGCAGAATGATTGACAGCAATAGTTTCGAAATCAAGAGTTTTGTTGTCAACAAAGACAAGAATTATAAGAGCAAATACTGCCAAGCTAATAAGGATTAGGCTACAAACGGCTATCCGCCAACATCTTTTTACTTTGCTACTCTTAATATCCATCTACTTAGTTGTTAGCGGTTAGTGGCTAGTTATTAGTTATGGACTTAGTGTTCTAATGGATTACCCCAAACTATAACATTCGCCAACAACTAACCCCTATTCCCTAATCACTATTACCCTATCTTAAATAACACTTGACTAAACTCTACCAAGCTGCCGTTATCGGCACAGATTTCCAAGATTTCACCGTCATACGCCGAAGTGATTTCGTTCATAACTTTCATTGCCTCTATAACACACAATACATCACCTTTTTTGACCTGACTTCCCGCTTTGACAAAAGGCTGGGCGTCGGGTGACGGAGCGGTATAGAAAACACCGACCATAGGTGACTTGATTTCCTTGCCGCCGCTTTGTACACTTGTTTCAACCGTAGCCGCACCGCTATTAAATGCGGCGACCTCGGCAGGCGACAATTGAGCAGGCAAAGGAACGGCTTGTATATAAGCGGGTGTTTGTGCTCCGCTTTTTTCTAACTTGAGGGTAAATCCGCCCTCGGTTATTTCCATTTTGTTAAGGTCTGATTTTTCAAACAGTCCCATAAC
>WQVM01000056.1 GCA_009783985.1 Bacillota bacterium
CCAGTATGCTATACCTGCATGACCGCTTGTGTTGTTGACGCTGACAATGGGCTTGACTCCCAATATCTTATGCGTATCAAATATGTTGTAGATTTCTTCGTCTTTGAGTAAGCCGTCCGCATGAATCCCTGCACGGGTTGTATTAAAAGAACTTCCTACAAAAGGAGTGCGAGGTGCAATATCCAAACCGATTTCTTTCTCAAAATAAGCGGCAATCTCTGTTATAACCGACAAATCCATTCCGTCGGTTGTTCCTCTAAGCTGAGTATACTCTATCGCCATAGCCTCGGTCGGGCAATTGCCGGTACGCTCGCCTATACCCAAAAGAGAACAATTGACCGAACTGCAACCCGCAAGCCACGCCGCCGTAGCATTAGAAACAACTCTGTAAAAGTCATTGTGTCCGTGCCATTCAAGCATATCGCTTGGCACACCTGCATAAGTCCTAAGTCCATAAATTAACTTATCAACCGCTCGGGGCAATGCCGCACCCGGATGATTTACGCCGTAACCCATTGTATCGCAAGCGCGGATTTTGACAGGAGTACCCGACTCTTTAGACAGCTTTTGGAGTTCTATAGCAAAAGGAATTACAAAACCGAAAAAGTCGGCACGGGTAATATCCTCTAAATGACAGCGCGGCTTGATACCGTGACTTAAACAGGTTTTGATAATTCCAAGATATTTGTCTAAGGCTTGTGCACGGGTCAATCCCAACTTGTTAAAAATATGATAATCGGAGCAACTGACAAGAATACCCGTTTCGGCGACCTGCAAATCTTTTATCAATGCAAAATCTTTGTCGTTAGCCCGTATCCATGTGGTAATTTCGGGAAATTTTAGCCCTAAATCACGGCATTTAGCTATAGCTTTTTTGTCAATATCGCTGTAAGGGAAAAATTCACTTTGTCTGATTAATCCTTTTGGTCCGCCTAAACGGCTCATCAGCTTAAACAATTCAACGATTTGCTCCAGAGTGAAGGGCGCCATAGATTGTTGCCCGTCACGGAAAGTCGTATCTGTAATCCATATATCGGCAGGCATAGCAACGGGCAAAACTTGTCCGTCAAAAGTAACCTTAGGTATCTTGTCAAAGTCAAAAAGCCCTCTGTATAATTGCGCTTCGGGTGTATCCTGCAATGGGCATTGCTCAGTCTTAGGCAGCTTTATATCATCACATTCTAAGAGGTTTGTTTTGTTGTTATAAGTTATGTCAATTTTTTTCAATATTCATAACCTCCTTATGGAAGTATTGTTAATTAGTGCTAAAGCATCTGTCGCCGTCTTTGCGAGCCGTCACTACAATAGATAGCAAGGATAAGTCTACGGCGAAGCAATCCAGCTAAGGATAGACGGATACACTATCTATGTTTCCATCTATTCCTTAGCTGGATTGCTTTCGCCGCACAATAATTCCTTATTCCCTATAATGTGACGGCTCGCAAAGACGGTGACCCGATGGAGTGTTTCCGTACTGATTTGAAAAGCATCCTTTGTATGCAAGCGATATTACACACTCGTCCACACTTTTTACTTTATATTATTCAAAAAGTTTTCCAGCTTATCCAGTCCTCTCTCCATATCGGCGGGTGCTAACGCATAACTCAATCGGATATAGTCGGGAGCACCGAATGCCTCGCCTGGGACTACGGCTATTTCGGCTTGTGTCAAAAGAATTTCGGCGACTTCTTGGGCAGCTTTTATTTTGACGCCGCCGATAGTCTTGCCTTTGAGTTTAGTAATGTCTACCATAAAGTAGAAGGCTCCGGACGGGACAACATGACTGATGAGCGGCATTTTGGCTAGTCGTGCCGCCATTGCCTTACGGCGGGAGTCAAATGTTGTGACTAGCTGTGACAAGAACTTGTCGCCTTCGGGAGAGGCTATCGCCTCAAGTGCGGCATATTGTGCGATAGAGTTAGGATTAGATGTTGTGTGGCTTTGCATATTATCCATTACTGCGGCAAGTTTTGGCTCGCATGCGGTGTACCCTATCCGCCACCCTGTCATAGAATAGGTCTTACTCATTCCGTTGACTACAATAGTGCGGTTATACATATCTTCATCTACTGCGGCTATCGAGAAATGTTTTTTGCCGTCGTACACAAGGTTTTCATAAATCTCGTCCGAAATCACATAGATGCTAGGATGTTTTTGAATAACCGCCGCTAATGCACGGAGGTCTTTTTCGCTATAAATCCCCCCTGTAGGATTACTCGGACTGTTGATAATTACAGCTTTAGTTTTTTTGGTAATTGCCGCCTCAAGTTGCTCGGGGGTCATACAAAAACTATTTTTTGCCGAAGTCTCAACAAAAACGCATTTGCCGCCCGCAATGCCCACAAGTTCGGGATAAGTCAGCCAATACGGGGACGGTATAATCACCTCGTCACCGCCCTCAATTATGGCTTGGCAAGCGTTATGCAAGCTATGTTTAGCACCGTTACTGACAACGATTTGATTGGGTGCATAAGTTAATCCGTTGTCTTTTTTGAATTTTTGACATATAGCTTGCCTAAGCGGTAATATCCCCGATGACGGAGTATACTTTGTCAAGCCTTTATCAAGTGCGTTTTTGGCAGCGGCGATAATATAGTCGGGAGTATTAAAATCCGGCTCTCCCGCCCCAAAGCCTACGACCTTAACACCGTCTTCTTGCATTTTTTTGGCTTTTGCCGTAATCGCTAATGTTAGAGACGGAGCGATACTTGCCGCTCTTTGTGCTATTGCCGATTTGTGATTGCTCGTTGGCATAGTTAAAAATCCTTTGGTCAACACTCCGCCGTTCTGCAGGAGCTACCTTTTCCAAAAATGATAATTAGTACTAGAGTTGTACCGTAATCTAGAGTGGCAGACTAAGGAGCGTCTTATCAGCCACAAGTCAACCTCTTTCCTTGACAATACTAGCTAGTATTGCCTTTGTCAAGATGCTGTCTTGTGACAATAATCCACACCATATCCTACCACTCTAGATTACGGAACAACTCTATCGAAACAAATTGCTTCAGTACTAATTATATATGTTTTTGCGGACAAAGTCAAGTGTTTTTTTCCTTATTGTCTTTATTCCCGCAGTCAATCCCTTGTTGTGTGCGTCTATCGGCAATTGTGATAAGCGAGCTGCCCAAAGTCGCAAAAAAATCACCCAATACACTTATTTGAGCATTAGGAGTATCTTTTGCCAAAGCCACAGCCGCCGACGCCGCAATCGCCACAATATCTTCGCCGCATAATCCGCTGTCTAACATAATACTATGGTATGCAGGAAGTGGTGATTAGTGATTAGTAGATAGTCGTCTATACTCTACCCCTTGGTTAAATCATAGCTGCTTTTTATAAGTGCCGTCAACAACTCCTTTGACACATCACCACCGTTTGGCTTAACCATAACCCAATGCGTCTTGTTCATATGGTAGGCAGGCAAAATACTCTTGTGTTGCTCCTTAAAAAACTCTACATCAAACGGCTTCAGCTTTAGATTGATACTAAGTCCGTCCATTTCAAAAATAAGTGCGAACATTTTTTTGTTAGCCTTATGTTTGATGACGGGGCAATCGGGATAAAAAGGGTACTCTTCGCAGGTGTCCTCTAACTCAAGACATAGATTGGTAAGCTCTTGCTTAGTCATCATCCCATCGCCCTCTCAAAAACCTCTCTTGCCGTACCCGCCGAAATCAAAAACCCGATATATTCGTCTGTTGCTATAAGATGTCCTACATTGATTCCTACAAGCCGTCCGTTAGCATCAATAGTCGGACCGCCACTCATTCCCCTTTGGATATTGCTAGTCACTCTAATTACTTCTAACTCACGAGTAACATTGCCAAAATTTATCGCTTGCGTCACCCCTATTTGCCCTATCGTTCCTTGATGTGAGATTGTTCCGCCACCCAAAGCGTTGCCTAAGCTGACTACAGGTTGCCCCACTCTCAATTCGCTATCACGACCCCATTCTAGCCGCCTGTCGCTATCGCCCGATAAAGTGAGAGCAAAATTCGGCTCTACTCTAAACATTGTCCTAAGAATCGCAACATCCGTACCCACATCTCTGCCTATGACACTAGCCATCCTAAATTCCTCATTATTAAGGGCAACATATATCCGCCCTTGTCCGCTTACAACATGATAGCAAGTAATAATAATCGCATAATACGCATCGTCACCGCCATATGGGTCACGCTCAATCTCAACTATCACGCCCGAACCATCTCTCGTGCCACCCGCAAGCCCTCTCACCTCAATCCGCACCGTGTTGTTAGCCATTCTGTGAGTAATCGCCACCCAATCAGTAGTATCCACACGGGGTCTTGTCACCCTCAAAATACCAAAAGTAATCGAACCCAAAATCAAGTTGAGGGCAATCGACACGACTATAATAATGATAATCGCTTTTTTGAGCGGTATTTTTTTTTGCTCGGTTGCTTGCATAATACTTACATAGTATATCACATCTTGCCTGCTTTGTAAATATAATAATAGTACCTTTATAAATCTCACACCCAAAGGAGTTTTTACATAATGCAAAATAACAACCAAAACAAAAAAAGGCTCGCCGGTGCAAAGTTCGCACTGTGCGACGATTGCGGCAACCAAATAGCCTGCGGTGTAACCAACAAAAACGGCGAACTTGTCTTTGAGTGCCTGCCCTTAGGCAAGTATTTTGTCAAAGAACTTGATGTGCCGTACGGTTTTGAAAAATCTGATGAATGTATCGAGGTATGTATCAGCGGCAAGAAAAGTAATTGCATAGTAGAATTTGTCAATAAGCGTATGACAGGTTCTGTCAAAGTACTCTCCCACGGAATCGACGGCGAGTGTGGCGGTAACGACAATCGAGGCAATAGCGGTGGCAGTAGTGGTGGTAGTGATGGCGGTGGTAATCGTAATCCCGATAGAGGACAGTCAAATAGCGGACACCAAAACTCCGACCGCAATCCTGACCGTGACCGAAATCCCGACCGCAACCAAAACTCCTGCCCCTGCCCCGCTTGCAGAGGCTGTGGTGACTCCGACTGGTGAAAGATTCTGGCACTAGCCCTTATGCTAGCGAATAATAACTAACTATGCCGATACACCCCTAACAATGTTTATAGCTTGTTTCCAAATTGCAGATGCTCTCAGCCACCCGAACACTAATTATCCTTATCCAAAAAGCCGACTCTCATACGAATCGGCTTTTCTTGTTACGCTCCTACCCAATCAGGCCAAACTATCGTCGGCATTGTTAGGACATAATTATTGTCAGGTCTTCCCCAGCATATTTCTCTCTTTAATCTTTCTTCTAAAAAAATAAAGGTCCGAGATCCAACGGGTGCATAATTTTGCCGTTTTTGTAGACACGCATATTTCCGCCGCTGATTTCGTCAATCAGGGTTATTTTGCCGTTACAACGACCAAACTCAAATTTGATATCATACAAATCCGCACCTTTTTTTGCCAGTTCATCCCCTACTATTTTGCTCATTTTTTGGGTCAAGTCTTTGAGTGTTTCATACTCGTCAGGTGTCAGAATTTTTAGTGCCGCAAGTGCATCTTTAGTAATAAGCGGGTCTTCTCGCTTATCGTCTTTAAGTGTAACCTCTACAAAGTAATCAAGCGGCTGCCCGTCTTTGACATAATCCCCATACCGCTTAACAAAACTCCCCGTCGCTTTGAGCCTGCAAATGACCTCCACACCCTTACCGAATATAGTGGCAGGCTTGACTGTCATTTGTGCTTTTTGAGCGTCAGCCCCGACATAATGTGTGGGATAACCTGCTTTCTCTATCTTATCAAAAAAGTATTGACTGAGCCTGACTCCCGCTTGGCTTACACCTTTAATTTTAAGTCCTGTACTGTTAGCTCCGGGGTCAAATTGCCCGTCCGCTCCCGTAGTAACATCATCCTTATATTGCAAAAGATAGTTGCCGTCCTTAAGTGCATATACATCCTTTGTCTTGCCTTTGTAAAGTAGTTTCATCTTGGTTTCTCTCCTAGCTTAATTATAGCACAAATAATAGAACCTTGTACAGCGATAGAATTATAAATTATAAATTATAAGTTATAAATTGCGGTCGGGATTTGCAACTAAGTGTCAAGCTGTAGGCATATTCAACTAACTTGTATCGGGTCACCGTCTTTGCGAGCCGTCCTATAGCAGGGCATAAGGAATGGTTGCACTAATGACAACACTATAAATTACCCCCAACAACAATTTATAATTCATAATTTATAATTGCTCAATATATTCCCTTAGCACCAGTTCGGCATTTTTCATTGAGATACGCACATCCGCACCGCCGCCGTATTTATTTTGAGCCTCGATATAACTTGCCAAACCATAAAAGAAAACCAATGCCGAACCGACTTTGTCAATTCCTTGGTCTACCAGCTCCTTAAAAAAGTCACCTTTATTCCAAAATCTCTTAACAACTCCCTCGACTTTTTTGAGTTTTTGCATATCCTCATAACTCATAGTCTTAGTCTTATACGCCTCATACGGGGCAAAGTCTGCATAAACAATTCCGTACTTATCCGCCGCGGCTCTTAGCTTAGTGCCTTTGAGCAGTTTAAGAAAACCTAACTGCAAGTGATGCGGTCTAGTTTCAATACACTTATCAAATCCCTTAGCAAAACTCTCCATTGTTTCATACGGCAGTCCTGCGATAAGGTCGACATGGATATGGCAGTTGTCGTAGCTCATAAGTTTTTTGATGTTTTTGAGGGCGGTTGTAATATTTGTCTTGCGGTCTATGGCCTTGAGAACCTTAGGGGTGACCGACTGAATCCCTATCTCAAACTGCACTCTGTCCTTAGGCAGCTTAGAAATAATGTTAAGCATCTCTATATCAAACAAATCCGCTGCTACCTCAAAGTGGAATACACACTCTGTCTCCAACTCTCCGACAAACTCCAGAATCTGCTTTGCCCTAGCCTTATCCGCATTAAAAGTACGGTCAACAAATTTGACGCATTTTGCCCCGTGTGCCATAAATAAGACAAGGTCTCGTTTTACTCTAGTGAGCGACAAGCAAGTGACAGGATTTTTTGCCGGAGTACTGACGGCATTGCCTTTAATAGACGACATACAGTAGCTACACGAAAAAGGGCATCCTCGGCTACTCTCATAATATACAAGACGATTAGCGATATCTGATATTTGGTCGGTCGCAAATGACCTAAAATAATCCTCTGTATATGGGGTAGGATAATCAGCAAAATTACAGGATTTTTCGTAATTACGAGGATTTTTGTTTTTTGCAGGTTGCTTTTTTCTTAGCGACATCAACAACTCAAAAAAAGGCTCTTCCCCTGCCCCTTCTATTATGTAATCCGCACCAAACTCTTTCTTATCAACTCCAATTTCCGGACCGCCCAAAATCACCGTCACCTTAGGCAACAGCTTGCGTATCATCTCCACAACTTTTTTTGTGTATTCTATATTCCAGATATAACAACCAAAAGCTACCACGGCAGGACTAAGATTAAATATCCTTGCAACAACCTCACCGATTTGCTCATTGACATTTGCCTCGACAACCTCTATCTTGCCATCAAAACCTCTTGATTCGACATAGGCTTTGAGACACCACGGGGCAACTGCCTTATGGACATTTTTTGCGTTGATTGCAATAACGGCGACTTTCATGATATTGTTATACCACAAAAACCGCCGTCTTGTCAAATATTATATGTTCTATTTGGTGCAACAATCACAGCAACCGCAATCACATTCACACGGGATTTTGCCTAAGAAATAATCTATATCCGTTGTTCCGATAACCTCACCTATCCTGCCCAGCATAAAAATATCCGGCAAACTCTCGCTCCGCTCCCACTTACCTACCGCTTGAGGGCTTACATTAACTTTAACAGCAAACTTTGCCTGACTAAGTCCAAGTTTTTTGCGCCCCTCGGCTATGCGTTGTCCTACTATCTTATCGTCCATATTATTCCTGCCAAAACATTCGGGACGATGAAGACACTCGACCCTGATTTGCTACCCCGTCTGCTGTCATTGCGAGGAGGTATGACTTTGATACTCCTATAACTCCTCCGTCCTTTTTCTGTATTCTCTCTTCTCTTATCTTTCTTCTTAACTCACTTATGGCAATCGCAAGCACAGCCACAACTACAATTTTTGACATTAGGGCATTGGCAACAATCACATTTATGACAAGCACACCCGCAACCACAGTCGCACCCGATAACTTCGGCACATTTGCAACAATTACATTTCTTGTTCATCTGTAAGCACCTCCTTATTAGATTGTATGTAAATTGTATCAAACATACTCTAAATAAGTCAATGCAAATCCCGCCACCGTTAGTTGTCACTCAGCTACCATTAGTTGTCATACTCTAAACATATGGACATTATTATTCCATATAACCGTCAAAAAGTCGCCGAATACGCTTACACTTGGGCTTACAGTCGCAATCCTGCATATTATGATTTTTCTAATCTTGGTGGAAATTGCACCAATTTTGTTTCGCAATGTCTTGTGGCAGGCGGAATGCCTTTCAATCACAACTATTTGGGTTGGTTTTATAAAAATCTAAAACACCGCTCGCCGTCATTTACAGGTGCACCGTATTTACATAATTTTCTTATCCAAAAAAACAAAAGACGAGGTCCTTTCGCAGAGTTAATAGAAACACATCAAGCCAAAATCGGTGATATAATTCAGTTGTCATTTGACGGCATAACTTTTGGCCACAGTATGATAGTTGTAGAAGTCGGTGATGACCCCTTAGTGTCCGCTAACAGTTATGATGTATACGGCAAAAAGCTATCCGAATATTACTACAATACTTCTCGTATCTTGCATATCTTGGGTGCGTATAAATAATGGTGGGGGTTGTTGCTGTGCTTTTGTGCGTTTTACAGCTAGCTTGGGAGTGTTTTTTGCAACTCTCTTTATAACCACCCCGTCACGCAGAGCGTGCCACCCCTCCGTTGAGGGGAATTTTGAGTGGTCAAATTATTCCGTTAAAAAATTCCCCTCAACGGAGGGGTGGCACGCTCTGCGTGACGGGGTGGTTATACTCGCAGCGTAAGTACTAGGTTTTAGAGATTAAGAATAATGCTATTCGGGCAGATACAAATAAGACCTGCTCTTAACCCTAAGAGCAGGTCTACTAATTACTTGATACTTGTATACTTAAATTTGATTGCTCCTAAGACAGTAGACACTACAAAATAAATCGCTGATACAAGTAGTGCAACTCCAACAAAGCGTCCGCTGATTACTGTACCCTCACCCATCATCATTGCTTGCATCGCAACTCTATCAACAATACTGTGTGGCACTGACATCAAAAGGATTTCTGCAAATCTACCTGGAATAGCCATTATAATCACCAATGCAACCGACATAAACATGACAAAACCAAGATTGATACCTATACCAGCGGCACGGGATTTGACCGCCATTGATACAAAAACAATTGTTGCCGTAATAGCTAAATATAGCGGAATAAACAAGGCTATTATGCCGATAAGCTCACCCGTAAAATGAAATCCTTGACTAACTATAGCTGCACCAAAAAGTGAAACAATAAAATTGACCACAAAGAAAACCATTCCGATAATAAGTCCGACAGCAAGAGTTGATAAATAAATTTTCATTCTGGAGTTGCCTGCTATGATTTTGTTGCGGAAAGTATTAAAGGCAAAGTCACCGCTACTAAAAATCGACACAGCAATACCCACAAAAAGCCCTAGATTAGATGATGCAAAGGCACTAAGTAACACAAGTCTAAATAGCTCCTCGCCTATATCCATCTCTACTCCGCCTGTTGTCGAACGCAATAGCCACCCTAGCAACAATACATTAAGTGCTAAAAGTCCAACATTTATTATAAGCGTAATATATACAGGCTTGCTTTTGATTAAGCGACCCATATCTGCACTTATTAGATTAAATACTTTTTTCATATTGTTATTATCCTTCAAATACTTCTTGTTTATTTTTCGCTAACGCTAGATTCTTCGCTATGCTCAGAACACCTTCGGTGCTTCGTAGGACAGCCCTTGTTGCTTTGTCATTCTGAGCATAGCGAAGAATCTAGCGTTAGCGAATACCTTAGTTATTACAATCTTTCTCAATGAGCAAACACTTTTATTCTTTAATCAAGTTGATAAAATAATCCTCTAAGCCTTGCTCTGTCTTTTGAATATTAGTAACCATAATCTTATTGTCGTTAGCGATTTGTAAAATTTGAGGCAAGGTTGACTCCTGCCCTTTGATTTGCACAAATTTTCCGCCATTAGGAGTCGTATTGATTTGCGACGGCAATCCCTTAGGAATTTTTGTCAAAAGTTTTTCAGGGTCAGCACATTCAACAAAAATGTTAGTCACACAGCTGTCATGAACCTCTTGAGAAGTGACCTCTTGAAGCAGCTTACCCTTATGAATAAACCCGTACCGTGTCGCTAGCTTACTAAGCTCGGTAAGTATATGACTAGAAATCAAAATGGTTATGCCCATCTCTTGGTTAAAATGTTTGAGTAGCTCCCGTATCTCAATTATACCCTCGGGGTCAAGTCCGTTAGTCGGCTCGTCAAGTAGCATAAACTTAGGCTCCACCACAAGTGCCATAGCAATGCCTAAGCGTTGTCTCATTCCGAGCGAAAAATCCTTAGACGCTTTTTTTGAGCTGACTCCCTCAA
>WQVM01000057.1 GCA_009783985.1 Bacillota bacterium
GGGCAAAGACTTGATACAAATTCACCCTCATCCTCTTCTAGCATATCCATATTCAAAACACTAGAGGCAACAGAGCTTGTCAAAAGTCCCTGCGATATTCTTGTCATCTCGGTGCTTAGCCTTTCTTGATTCTGGATATAGTGTGCATTTATAGGATTTACCATTATGAATGCCGCCTCACCTCGATATTTGATAGGAATTTTTTTCATATCACATGCCGCCGCAACAACACTTGCTGGATATCCAAATTTTGTATGTGTTGTCTGTGCCACATTATTTTCATCAACAAACGAAAACACAATTTGATAGCAATCCGTTTTGCTTAACAATATTTTATGCTCAATAAAACTACCCTCACCATCCTTTCCTTTTTTGGCAATGCTAAAAAATCTTAACATAACTATAATCTGCCAAGTTAAGTAAATTGGATAAGCGATTGCAATCAAGGGCAGAAACACAATACTAAAGGTATACATAAATGTGCGGTCATATCTGCTACGAAAATTTGGGTCAATTCGTGTGCCGCATGGACTTACTCTTAGAGGAATATATCCCTGACTTGCAAGCCTATCCGCCGTTGCCCTAGAATAAACAAACCTAGTTGCACCTGTTCTTGTTACACCATCCTCTTGCCACATATACTGTATGCTAAAACGACCATCACTTGCAACTTGTCTTCCTGTTATTTCAAAGTTAACAACAGGTAAATTTTCGTCCTGTGCAATTCGCTCTAATCTTAATAACGGTGCAGAAAAGGCAAAAAACAAACCCAATGCAATCCCAAGAAAAACCAAGAACACGACAAAACTTATCACAATATTGTGAAGGTATTTCTTTTTATATTGTTTATCGTGTGTTATTCTCATATCAAATTCTTTTCCTATGTTAAAATTATATTGGTGGAACAGGGGCGAATTGTACCACAGATACGTCCACTTTTTGTGGGAATCGCCGTATTCCATTGATTTGTTAGGGAATTGGCTGGTTTAGCCCATTCAATTGCCGAATTGTCCTTGCTTTTCAAGGATTTATGGACATGTCAACATTCAGCTTCGGTGGGTGTTTTGGGGATAGGGAGCCGAACCCCCGTCCACCGTTTTTTTTGCAATGATTTATCTCTGTGACTTTTTTTGTGGAAAAGTTGATAAGAGTGAGCATTGTTCGCTTTGTTGTGGAATAGACACCTTCTTTGTATGATTTTTCAAAAACCATTCATTATGATTGGCAATATAGTCTATTTTAATTTTAGGATCATTCAAGTCACACGGAATTCTTAACATTCGTTCATCTATACTATCAAACCCAACAAACGATTTTGAGAGTCTCTCCTTTATCAGTTCAATGTATTTCTCTTCTATTTCAATCCCTATGCCAGTACGCTCTAGTTGTTGACAGACACGCAAAGAAGTACCTGAACCAGCAAAGCAATCAAGGACAGTATCTTGTGGATTAGACGATGCTAGTATCATTCGCTCAAATAATGCTTCTGGTTTTTGTGTTGGATGGCTTTCTCTGCCTTTTTCGCAATAATGCACATGTGAAAATTGCCAAACATCGGAAGGATTAGAGCCTCTCATGTTGTTGATAAAGCGATAGTATTTTTGAGGAACTCTAATTGAGTCTAAGTTGAAGGTAAAAGTCTTTGATTTGGTAAACATTAATATGTCATCATGTCTAGGGCTAAAACCTTTCGTTTTTCCTATCCCTTGAGTATAATGCCACGTAATCCATGAGTTAAAAATCATCCCGAGATCTTTTTCTAAAATTGAAAAGATGTAAGAAATATATCGAACACCCATAAAAATATAAATAGTTCCTGTTGGTTTCAAAACTCTTACTGCTTCTGTTAGCCACTTTTTTGAGAAATCAATATACTCATCATGAGATAAGTTGTCGTTGTCGTAATTTTTGTTCAAATTGTAGGGGGGGTCGGTAACAATCAAATCAATACTATCACTAGGCAATTTTTTTAATTCTTTTATGCAATCACCATGTATTAACTTTATTTTATCCATTTATATTTCTTCGCCTCCCTTAACCAATCCTCTAAAGCTCGCCTAGATGATGCGAGATATTTTTTGTCTAACAACTGACAAAACTCCCAAGTTGTTCTTTCTTGGCGGTCGATATAATGTATATCCTTTAGTTGAATTTGACCTGTTCCTAAGGCAGGATTATAGCTAATGTCTTTTGCGGAAATTAGTTTTAGATCATAAGCATTATGTTTTACAACTTCCATAACTCCATCGATATATTGTGTTTCTTCATTTTTTAAGGAATACACTTTATGCTTCAAAGAGAGAATTATAAACATGTAATCTGGGTCGCTAATATATGCTGTTCTTATGCGAGAAAATGACGTTATGTTTGGACCCTTCCCAGAATTTGGTATGTCATCAGAAGTTGACTTGCTATCAAGATAAGCTGAAATAGCAGAATCTCTTTTGGCAAATTGCAGAATAATATCAGCCATATTGAGACGAGAGCAGGTTTCAGCATTTATCAAACTATAAATATTGCCCGTATCGCTTTTAATTGTTTCAAAGATTTCAAAAGCCCATGCTTCAATTATTGGTCCAGCAATTTTGTTTATGTTCTCCATTGGTAGTCCGTATTTTAGATTGGTGTTAATTGTTATTTTGTTTTTCTTATTCTTAACAGCATCACTAATAATAGACTCAATTTGTGCAACGACAAAATCAGAATCCTCAATATAAGTAGAACTCTCAATAGGAATTTTGAAATCTAAATCTTTGTAATCCATGGTTTTTTATCCTTTTGTGCATTGATTATTCTTGGTCGCTCAATATTCATTTTCTAGTTATATTAATCAATTATAGTAAGTTGCAAAAAATGTGTGTAATGTTGTTGATTGTCATTTATCCGCTAGAAAAAATCTAGCGGACGTGTATATGACTGGTGGAGTAGGCGAGAATTGAACTCGCGTCCAACGCAGGTCTTCAAAAAGGCTCTATATGCTTAGTTTCTTTTGGTCTTATGAATCTTGGAATAGAAACAACCTTGACTCAAGTAACCTTTGTTTGCCTTGTATGGGTATAAGGTTATAAACCCCTACAACATTCTCCGTCTAATCTGACGCCCTTACCGCCCCGACAGAAGTGACGGCAAGCACGACTGCTAATAATTAAGCAGCAAATGCGTACGCAGGAGCATAGCTCGGTGCGCTAACATTATTTGAAGTGTTTGCAATTAAATTGTGCCCTTTTTAGGTAGCTGACCCTACCGCATACACCCTTAATGATTTGCTACGCTGTCGAAACCTGTACTACCCCATGTATTATAAGAGGAAAGAAAAAAGTTGGACAGCAAAAAAATGTTCGGTCGAGATATTATATGCTAAAAAAACTTTTTTGTCAAGTCATTTTTGCTGTTTTGTTGCTGTTTTGTCAATCGTTTGTAACATTGTTTGGGTATATTTTTTAACTCCATACTCTCTAAATGCATCTAAAGCTAGTACTGAAAAATAAATTAAAATGCAGTGCTTCCCCACCACAGAGCATGCAATCGAAGGCAGACAAATCAAATGGTGTGCACGAATCAAGAACAACAGCGGAATCGACCTTGAGGATTTAAATTAACAGCAACAAAGCCAAAGTGCAAGTAAGACGAAAGCAAAACACTATCCGCCTTGCCGATATTGCCGACCGTGTTGTTGAATTTGCTGTATGATACAGCGATGTTTTGTTGAAGAAAGACTGTTCTTGAGCCGTAAACGATTGATTGACAGTTTTATAAACACAATTTATTTCTATGTTGACCAAGCATTATTTGACCGACAGAATAACAAACGAAGCAAAAACTCAAACAATTTCATTTGTAGACCTTGAAACTCTTGACAAATACCACACTTTAGACTATAATATAAATCTATTTGTGCCAATAAGTAGTTCGGATTTGGATTGCATTAGCACACCATATCATGCACCAAAGTGCATCATATGAAAAACTAAATGATGTTAACAAGCACTTCCCTATCAATCATTTTTCACTCTTCACTTTTAAGTTTTCATTTCAACATGGTGGGTGTAGCTCAATTGGTTAGAGCGCCAGGTTGTGGTTCTGGAGGTCGTGGGTTCAATTCCCATCACTCACCCCAATTTCTCAAAAAGTCGTATAACAATGCGGCTTTTTTTAATTACTATCGCCCTACTTCTACATCTCGCATTATTATATTGACGGTATCAAAGTTAGGATTGTTGCTTACAGGCAGAACCATTACCCATTGGCGATAATCCATTGTTTGGATAAACGGCACAAGCCTGTTGACTTTGATTTGGAGAATATTGTCCGCAACCGAAGTTTGGTCAATCTCAAAACGCAATGAACCGCTACCCCTATCAACTATAGCAATGACTAGCTTATTATCAGCAAAAAAAGCTGTGTCATACTTCTCAAAAAAATCCTCAATCATTTTGCTCAAGTCGGGTTGACTCCCTGTAAGCATGGCGACATAACGCTCCAGCTCGGCACGGTTAGCAAATATGTGTATTTGGTCGCCCCCTTCTCCGTCAAAAGAATATCCAAAATACATATCGGTGTAAAACGGCGAACAATCTAATGACCGCGCCAAGCCTTTTGCCGTATGCCCCGACAAGACACCGCAGGACACTCCGATAACCAGCATAAGAATTACAGAAAAAATCATTTTTATCCTTTTCATTCCCTAAGTATGCCAAAGTGCTCTCACAATTATTCCAATGAATAACGCCATAGCCCTTATAATTTTGTCTAAGCGTATATTTTTGCTTGACAAAATAACTTTGCCTTGTGTATACTATGTATTAGTCATTTTGTGGTCAATAAATGACATCTTACATTGGGGTATCGCCAAGCGGTAAGGCACGGGACTTTGACTCCCGCATTCTTAGGTTCAAATCCTAATACCCCAGCCAAAGCTATAAAAAAACAAACCCCTATCTTCGGCTTGCCGATGGTGGGGGTTTGTTTTTTGCAGTCTGAAGTTAGGACAAATATGTCCTAGCATCTTTTTGTTACATTAGACCTATCCTTAGTGGATGTCGATACCGCCACTGGCGTAGGCAAGGAAGGTTAGGACACCTGAATGACGGCTGTCGCTGTCGCCTTCGAGGTAGACTACTGTTAGGATTTGCTCGCCTGTGTATACTTTGATATCTTCGCCCGAAAAGCCTCCGTTAAATTTTTGACCGTGGTTTACACGACTTTCAATCTCTGGGTGCAATTCAAACTTAGTACCGTGGATAGGCTCAAAGGCATTGCTGTCGCTTGACGCTTTGTATAGCTGTACTACAATTTTGTACTTTGTGCCCGGACGCATAGACGCCGCAGTTGCCGCAGTAACATGCATTCTCATTGATTTGATTTTACCGTCACGAGGCATTACAAAGGCATCCTCACGGAACTCAGTTACAATCACAGGGTCATGAGGACTGAAGAACGATGTCGAACTACCGAATGCAAGCACCGACACATTGTGACGACCGCCGTTCTCATTAGTCTCTAATACAAGAGCATTGTTGCGACCTGAAGCGAGAGGGATAATTGTTCCTGCACTTTGACCGTCTTCACCCCGCTCTCCTCTTTCACCTTGTTCACCTCTTTCTCCTCTGGCTCCACGCTCACCACGCAAACCTCTCTCCCCACGCTCGCCTCTTTCGCCCCGTTCTCCATTCGCCCCGTTAGCTCCTGCAATACCTCTTTCGCCCCGTTCACCTCTCTCGCCACGCTCACCACGAGCACCTTGAATACCTGCGGGACCGATTACGCCTCTCTCACCGCGTTCGCCTTGTTCACCTCTTTCGCCTCTGGCACCGGCGGCTCCGGACGGACCGCTCTCTCCTCTTTCGCCCCGTTCGCCTCTGGCTCCCGCAGCACCTCTTTCTCCCCTCTCACCTCTCTCACCTTGAAGCCCTCTCGGACCAGGGCAACCTTGACAACCTCTCGGACCTCGTTCTCCTCGCTCACCTCGTTCGCCTCTTGGTCCGGCACAACCTCTTTCTCCCTGAGGTCCTCTAGGTCCTCTGCAAATCATAACCCGACAATCATCTGATTCTCTATTGTTATCACAATCACACATAAAATTTTTTCCTCCTTAAATAGCAACAAAAAAATTGCCTGCTGCTATGTATTCAAGGAAATTTTATATATTTACAAATGTTTCTTATATAACTTATGTGTGCTTTTGTTTAGATGTGATAGTTGATTCGTGGTTAGTTTGGCATAGCAGGTTATCGTTCCGAATAGTAATTATCAATTTTTTACGCATGTTATTAGGTTGTAAAAGATATTTCCACACAATAAAAAAAATCTCGCCCATTTGTACACAGGCGAATGTCTTTGTTTGTTTTGGATTTTGAAATTAGGTGTCAATCGTAGTGGTGGTTATTCCTCAACCGCCCGAACACTTTCAAATCCGTATTTTTTTAATAGTAAGGGTAGCTGAAGGCAGCCGTCCCTACAACTTGCTGCTTCAAGTTTTGAAACCCTATCAATATTGTCACGGATTATTGTTTCTACTTTACCTGTTGACAAGGTTACACTTACAAAATCTCCTTGCTTATGGTAATCGTATGCATCCCAACACGCCCTGTTTGATTAGCCAAGTTGCCATCAATATCGTATTCAAATTCAGTAACTTCACCAATCAAGTGATTGGTTGACCTTGTCACTAACTCGAAATCTGACGGGGTATTTGTTCCCCATTTTTTCTCTATAAATAGTTTATGACACTATATTATTAACTATACTCGCAACAAAAATTACATCTTCATCGCTCATCTTGCTATCCGACGGCAAGCATACGCTACGACCAAACAAGTCCCCCGAGACATCTCTCTTAGTATCCTTACAAAAATATTCGCATTCTTTGAAAACTGGTTGCATATGCATAGGTTTCCATGCTGGTCTCGCTTCTATGTTGTATTCTGCAAGTGCAGTAATAATATCCATAAAGGTCGCTTTGCAATCTTTGTCAAGTGTAATTAGTGTCAGCCACCAATTTGGATTAGAGCCCACGGTCGCATTACACATTGAGATTTTGTTGTTCTTCGCAAATTCTTTTTTGTACAGCTCATAGACTTGTCGCTTTCTTTTTACACGCTCATCAAGCACTTCAAGCTGTCCACGACCAATTCCGGCACAAATATTGGACAGCCTATAGTTATATCCTATTTCTTCATGCTGATACCACGGGAAATCCTCTCTACTTTGCGTCGCCCAAAACAATACTTTATCTCGCCAATCTTTGTTATCTGTAAGTAGCATACCGCCACCACTAGTAGTAATTATTTTGTTTCCATTAAAACTAAGAATTGATATTTCGCCAAAACTACCACTTTGTTTTCCGTTATATGTTGTACCCAAACTTTCGGCAGCGTCTTCCAAAATCGGAACTTTGTGCTCTCTGCAAATTTTTTGTAATGCCACCAAATTTGCTTGATTACCATACAAATTAACGACTATAACAGCTTTGGGTTTTGGAATTTTCTTAAATGCTTTTTTCAGAGCTTCAGGACACATATTATATGTCTCATAATCGCTATCAATAAAAACAGGCTTGGCATCAAGATAAGTTATTGGATTGCAACTGCCCGCAAAAGTAAATGATGAGCAAAAAACATAATCACCGCTACCGACACCGAGAGCTTTGAGACCTAAATGAATTGCCGCTGTACCGCTTGATAATGCAACCGCATACTTACGCCCAACATAATCGCACATCTCATTTTCAAATGCTGTGACATTTGCACCAAGTGGCGCAACCCAATTTGTATCAAACGCCTCTTTAATATACTTCATCTCGTTTCCTGACATATGCGGAGATGACAAATATATCCTTTTTCTCATAACATTCATTATACAATATAATTAACACTAATGTCTAGCGTTTGTTTGTGTATTGCTTCATTATTTTAATAATAGCCAGCTAAACCTCATAAAAAAGTAAACCAAAGTCCAAAATATGCAATAATAGGAATAACACCATTACTCATATACAATGCAAAAGCAACAAAATTTTGAACACAAGGTTTTTTGATTGTCAAAAGTATTGTAGCAAGAGCCATTATAAGAGAACCCCATATTATGATAAGCCACGATATAACAAAAAACTCAAGGCTGACTCTTGATATAAATAGTACAAGTGCCACTTTCGCCACACTTAAAAGTATAGCAATTATTAAGTTTATATTGACTGACAATTTCATTTAATTGCTGACAAAATTATAACAATATTTTTTCTCACGCTATAAATATATGGTGTGGGATTTTGTTATATGTAATAGCATTATTCTAAAGATTGTCCGCATATATTTATACGGTATGGATAATGCGGGAAAAACTAATTATTCTTCTATGCCCTTACCTGATTTAGCTAAGTTGCTTGACAGTAATTTGACGCAAGGATTGAGTAAAGAAGAAGCTGCTGTGCGGCTTGCGGTGCAAGGACCTAATAAGCTAATCGGTGCAAAAAAAAGACCTCTTATATTAAGGTTTTTGGACCAGTTCAAAAACTTTATGGTTATTATATTACTTATCGCTGCTGTGGTGAGTTTTGCTTTGTCGATATTTGAAGGACGGAGTTATTTTGATGCGGTGATAATTTTGGCGGTTGTCACACTTAATGCGGTTCTTGGATTAGTGCAAGAGAGCCGTGCCCAGAAAGCTATTGACGCGCTCAAGAAGATGACCTCTCCTACCGCGACCGTTATCAGAGGCGGTGAGCGGATAACAATTAGCGGCGAGGAGGTTGTTACAGGTGACTTGATTATACTGGAGACAGGCGACTTTGTACCGTGTGATGCAAGACTTATAGAGTGTCATAGCTTGCAGACCGAGGAATCCGCCGTCACAGGCGAATCGATACCCGTGCATAAGGACAAGGGCAACAACAGTATTGTGCTTGGCACTACCCTTGTTACATACGGACGAGGCACGGCAATCGCTATAAAGACGGGTATGAATATTGAGGTCGGAAAAATAGCGGGACTAATCAACAGCCACAAAGAAACTCCTACACCGCTACAAAATAAATTAGCGCAACTGGGTAAGTTGTTGGGAATAGCCTCGCTTATTATTTGCGGCGTTATTTTTGCTATCGGACTTTTTACTAGGTTGCCGCCGTTTGAGATGTTTATGACTTCTATCAGCCTTGCGGTAGCGGCTATCCCCGAGGGTTTGCCCGCCATTGTAACAATTATGCTTGCGCTTGGTGTCCTCAGAATGTCACGGCATAAGGCGATTGTACGCAAAATACCAGCTGTTGAAACGCTTGGACGGGCAACTGTAATATGCAGCGATAAGACGGGAACGCTCACTCAAAACAAAATGACCGTGACTGATTGTAATCCCTTTGAGGTTAGTAAGCAGGCTCTTTTGGATATGGCTACTTTGTGCTGTGATGTAGGCAACGACCCTACTGAGACCGCCATAATCAATGCGTCAGAAGCTCACGGCAAAACTAAGGCTAGCCTTGACACGGCTTTTCCACGGCTGTACGAAATGCCTTTTGATAGTGTGAGAAAATTGATGACAACCGTCAATATGTACGAGGGGCGACGGCGAGTGATTACAAAAGGCGCACCCGATATGTTGCTTAAAAAATGCACCGGATTGAGCGCTCACGCCAGACAACACATAGATAAGACATTATCCCAAATGGCAGCAAACGCTCTAAGGGTAATCGCTGTAGCGTATAAAGATATAAACGAAGACGGAAAAGAGATAAAAGATAAAGACTTAGAAAATAATCTTATTTTTGCGGGACTTATCGGAATGATTGACCCGCCTCGCCCCGAAGTTGCGGGAGCTATCAAACTCTGCCGCAAGGCTGGTATCAAGCCTGTTATGATTACCGGCGACCATATCGGCACAGCTGTAGCCATAGCAAGTCAAATCGGCATACTTAAAAACGGCGAAGCAGCTATTACAGGCGAAGAGCTTGACCGTATGAACGAGCGGGATTTGATTAAGAATATCTACAAGTATTCGGTTTTTGCTAGGGTGTCTCCTACTAATAAAATGCAGATAGTAAGGGCTTTTCAGGCTCGTGGAGCTATCGTGGCGATGACAGGTGACGGTGTCAATGATGCCCCTGCCCTCAAAAGCGCCGATATAGGCTGTGCTATGGGAATAACGGGTACGGATGTAGCAAAAGGCGCATCCGATATGGTACTGACCGATGATAACTTTGCTACTATCGTTACCGCAGTTGCATTAGGGCGAGGGATATACGCAAACATCAAAAAATCCATTCACTTTTTGCTCTCAAGTAATATAGGCGAAGTCGTTACAATTTTTGTCGCTATTATGCTTGGATTTCCGTCCCCGCTGTTAGCGATACACTTGCTTTGGATTAATCTTGTTACCGACTCGTTACCGGCTATCGCATTAGGTTTTGAGCCTACCGAAAAAGATATTATGGAGCAGCGTCCGCTTAGTCATAAGGAAGGCATATTCGCAGGCGGTTTAGGTATTGTAATACTACTACAAGGCGTTATGATAGGA
>WQVM01000058.1 GCA_009783985.1 Bacillota bacterium
AAATCAGAGCTTCAGGATTCTGTTCGTAATATTATAAGAGTTATCTTGCTTCTGCTTGCCCCTATAACTGTCCTTCTTATGTGGCGTTCAATGGCGGCGGACGAGGGCAATATACAGACTGCCGTTAGTGCGGCAAGCGGTGCTGTTATTGGTATGATACCTGCAGGAATGTTTCTTTTGACTTCTGTTGCGCTTGCAGTTAGTATGATGCGTCTAGCCAAAAAGAAAACTCTTGTCAAAGACTTGTTTGGCATTGAGATGCTGGCTAGAGTTAATGTTTTGTGCTTAGACAAAACAGGAACAATTACAGACGGTACAATGACCGTCAACGAAATCGTCGAGCTTAATAAGCACACCGAAGATGATGAGCTTACAACAGCACAAATTATTGGTAATCTTCTTACAGCAACGGGTGATAATAACCAAACGGCACTTGCGTTTGTTGATAAATTTGGCTATAAAAACGACCTCAAAGTAGTCAAGGCTATGCCTTTTTCGTCAGTTCGTAAATTAAGTGCCGCAACATTTGAGGGGCATGGAACATATGTTTTAGGTGCACCGGAATTTGTTATTAAAGAACTTGGTGTCCGTATAAGCAAGCTAATGCAAGATTATGCTAAGAATGGCTACCGTGTAATGCTTTTGGCTCATGCGACAGGTGATATTAAGGACGATAAGTTACCCGCTGTCAAAAAGCCATTGGCTATTATTGCTATCGAAGACCATATACGCAAAGATGCCCCCGATACTATTAAGTGGTTTAGAGAGAATAATGTTGCCGTCAAAGTAATCAGCGGTGACAATGCTATTACTGTCAGTGAGGTTGCAAAGCGTGCAGGAGTTGAAAGAGCCGATATGTATGTCAGCTTAGACGGTATGAGCAATCAAGAGGTAATTGAGGCGGCAAGCAAGTATACTGTTTTTGGACGGGTAAGTCCTGAGCAAAAGAGCTTACTTATTAAGGCTCTAAAAGCAAAGGGGAATACCGTAGCTATGACAGGTGACGGTATCAATGATTTACTTGCAATGAGAGAGGCGGACTGCTCTATCGCTATTGCCAGCGGTTCGGAAGCTGCACGCAAGGTCAGCCACTTGGTGCTTAGCGATAACAGCTTTTCGACAATGCCTGAGGTTGTCAAAGAGGGGCGACGGGTTGTCAATAATATACAAAAATCAAGCACGCTGTTTTTGATGAAAACATTTATGTCACTTGGATTGGCACTTATAACTATTGTAAGGTCATTTATCCCCGGCGGGACAATGGACTATCCGTTTGAAACACATAACTTACTGCTACTAGAAATGTTTATAATTGGTATCCCGTCATTTTTCTTAGCGTTACAAACCAACAAAAACATTATAACAGGACGGTTTATATTTAATATTATTCAAAAAAGTATCCCTAGCGGACTTGCACTTATCATCAATATAATGGCGGTTTATGTCTTTGCCGAAAATATGTTCGCACCCGGTACCCCCGGTTCGGTAGGTACGCCCGAATTTACCACAATGATAGTTATGGCACTTACCTTTACAGGTATGATTATGCTAGTCAAACTTGCAGAGCCACTGGATATGTTTAGAGGGATACTTGTTGTTGCTTGTAATTTGGCGTGCTTTCTTATATTATTCATTGCACCGTGGATTGTCGGGGCAACATATATTAACAACCTTCAAGCGGTAATGATTTTGTTTGTTATTTCAATGGTTCTTGCATCGTACTTTATGGTTGCGGTTATTATCAAGCTATTAAGCAAGATTAAGATATACACCTAAATGGCTAACACCCTAAAAAAACAATATAGAACGGCAGGGTGGGTAATGCTGTGGATAAGCATATCCATACTGTTAGCTCGAATTTTGGTAGGCTTTATTAGCTTTCCTGCAGGTACTCATATGCGGGGAGCTTTTTTTAGTATAACTGTTCAAATCTTTTGCCTTTTTTTGATTCCGCTAGTCATATATTGTGTTGCACTAAAAAAGCCACCACAGCAAATTATGACCCTAAGCGGATTTAAGAGGACAAGTCCTATTGTTCTTTTGCTAAGTGTCGTGCTAGGGGTTGTTTGTCTTTTTGTAATGTCTGGTATCTATAATGCGTGGATGATGTTACTAGAATTTGTGAGTTATAATCCTAATGCAGGTGTAGGTGGCGGAACACCTATCCCGATAACATTTTCAAATTTTTTTATAGCTGTTTTTATTTCGGCAGTATTACCGGGTTTTTGCGAAGAATTTGCCACTAGGGGTGTTGTGCTTGATTCGACTAAGCGTACATTTAACAAGGCTATAACAATTATACTATTAGGACTTGCTTTTGGACTTATTCACCAAAATATCCGCCAATTTTTATTCACATCACTTATGGGGATGCTGCTCGTGTATTTGACAATTGAGTTAAAAAGCATTTGGCCAGCGATAATTATTCATTTTTTTAACAACCTAACAAGCCTTTATGTCACATACGCTACTGGGGGATTAGGATTGCCGTTTGGTAGTTGGATAAGGGCAATCAATATGAGTATTTCGTCACAATCCGCACAACCGTTGATAATTGCAGTAGGTTATCTAGGTGCGGTTGTAGCTTTTTTCGGACTTATTTATTTGATGGTGCTAATAAGCAAAAAACGCTTAAAAAAACAGAAGAATTTGAAGGTTGTTCAAGATAATATTGATATGACACAGCATAATGCTGACACAGTAGAATTTAAGCCATCCTTGAGAGATAACGCTGCTTATATAGGTGCGATTGTAACGACTACGGCGGCAACGATTTTTTCCTTTTTGTGGGGTATATTGTGAAAAAAATTAATATAATTTGTGCAGGCAAACTCAAAGAAAAATATTTTGTCGATGCAATTGCCGAGTATCAAAAGCGCTTAACCCGCTATTGCAATTTGGATATTATACAACTTCCCGATTATCCTGACCTTGCAGATGCGGTCAAGCGTGAGGGTAAGCTAATGCTAGCGTACACGGGCAAAGGTTACTGCATAGCGTTAGACAGTCGTGGTAAGGCACTTACAAGTGAGGGATTAAGCCAAAGTATTGACCACGCATACCTGTCACATAGCGAGATTAGTTTTTTTATCGGGGGCAGTCAAGGTTTGTGCGATACAGTTAAGTCAGCTACACATCTGTCGCTTAGCTTTGGACTAATGACTTATCCTCACCAGCTTATGCGGGTTATTTTAGCAGAGCAAATTTACAGAGCTTTTTGTATAACTAACGGTACACCGTATCACAAGTAGCTTTTTTTTCACATACTAATTAGTATGTATACTTATCAAAATCTAATAAACGATTGTAATAGGCTCGAAAAACAAGGTATAACCTGTGGTAGTATCGGCACAAGCGAAAAGGGGCTTGCCATACCGTACTTGCATATTGGTAGCAAAGCCTCTAAGCAAATTATTATTCAAGGTGCGATTCACGCAAGAGAATGGCATACAGCATTGCTGGTTATTGAGCAGGTCGAGTTTGTTTTTAAGCAAAAACTTGATATAGAAAAAAAAGGTGGAATTTATTTTTTGCCGATGACTAATCCTGACGGCAATGCAATTGTAGAGTGTGGCAATAAACTGCATAAGGCAAATGCAAACGGAGTAGACCTCAATACTAATTTTGATGCTGCGTGGGGACACGGCACTCAAAATATTAGAGTGCCTAGTTCGTCTGACTATATCGGTTCTGCACCGTTTTGTCAAAAAGAAACCCGTGCATTAAGGGATTTTACCTTGCAAGTAAGACCGTCATTGACACTAAGTTATCATGCTAAAGGACAAGAGATATACTATCTTTTTAACCAGACAAAGGAGCAAAAGCAAAGAGATAGGCAAATAGCTGTATTTGTAGCTAACCAATTGGGATACAAGTTGGTAGAAAATGTCGGCGGACCTCAGTATCCTGTAGTCAGTAGTGGCGGATACAAGGACTGGTGTATAAGCAGTTTAGGTATTCCGTCATTAACTATCGAAATTATATCAGATGACTTTGAGCATCCTCTAGAGCAAGAAGCATTATCTCCCGAAGAAATCAACTCACATCTTGATTTGCCGATTAAACTACTAGAACTAATATGAGAACACACGAATATTATATGCAAGCCGCTTTAGACGAAGCGACTAAGGCAGGAAAAAATGGCGAAGTTCCCGTAGGTGCTGTTATTGTCGATGAGACGGGTGACATAATCGCCAAAGCCGGTAATATGCGGGAGAGTAGCAAAGACCCGTCAGCTCATGCTGAAATTTTGGCAATGAGGTTAGCCGGTCAAAAACGAGGTAGTTGGAATCTTAGCGGTTGTAGCCTGTATGTTACGCTAGAGCCGTGTTGTATGTGTGCAGGGGCAATTGTCAATGCACGGATTAGTAAGTTGATTTTTGGTGCGACAGATATAAGATTTGGCGGTGTGGTTACACATTTTAATATAGCAAATAACCCTCATCTTAATCACAGAGCCGAAGTTGTGGGTGGCATACTCTCAACAGAATGTAAGGATATTATAAGTTTGTTTTTCAAAGATAAGAGAGGTAAGTAGGCACCTGTCTTAAAATACGCTATCCTTTTAGTTGACAAAAAAAAATACAAATATTATAATATACGAGTAACAATGAGTCTTGACCAAAAAATCGGGGGCGTGATTTTGCGTCCTACTGATACACGCCTTACTGCGTCGGCATGGAGTAAGCCTTTGTATGGCAAAACCATGGTCGAATGGGTAAATAACGCACTGGATAATAAGTGTGGGGTTGTAGACTACTCACAAAGCCAAGAAATTCCTGTTGCGGTCAGAAACTCTATCAATAAGAATTTTGCGTATACGGCAGTTTTGTATGCCGACACGCCTCTAATTACAAAAAAAACTGTTGTCGAAGCAGTTCAAATGCTTGAGAAATTAGGGCTTAATGCTCTAAAAATGACACGGGGATACATATTTAATACGCAATATTTGCTTACAGCAGAGCGTATATTTACTGCCAAAACCTACTTTTTTGACGAAGAAGATTTTATTACGGCTCTTAATTCTCGCCAAGTTGCACTAATCGGAGATATTATGCGTCAGCGGATACTCCATTATCATATGGATAACGGGGTAATTTTTGATGACCCGTCTACTTCGTATGTTGATTGCGATGTCAAAATTGGAAATAATGTCACAATAGAGCCTAACAATATTTTGCGTGGAAAAACAATAATCAAGGACGGGGCGGAGTTATGTAGCGGCAATGTAATTGTAGATAGCATAATTGGCGAGGAGGCTTTGGTCAATAGCAGTCAAATCTACAAAAGTACAGTAGGGGCTAAGGCAATTGTAGGTCCGTACGCATATATCAGACCTGACAGTCGTATCGGGGCAAAATGCCGTATCGGCGACTTTGTTGAAATAAAATCGGCGACCTTGGGTAACGGCTGTAAAGTATCACATATGTCATATGTAGGTGACGCAACACTTGGCAAGGATTGTAATGTAGGGAGCGGTGTGGTGTTTGTCAATTATGACGGCAAAAAGAAACATAAAACTATCGTAGGCAACAATGTTTTTATAGGCAGCAATTCTAATATAATTGCTCCGATAAAAATTGAGGATAATGCTTTTGTGGCGGCAGGTTCGACTCTTACAGAAAATGTTCCAAAAGAGGCACTAGCAATTGCAAGAGCAAGACAACTTAACAAAGCTGATTTTAATGTCGGCGGTAAAAAATACTAAAATTTTTCGGAGGAAACAATTCAAATGATAGCGGTACACGGTAACAAAATCCAGCTTTTTGCAGGAAATGCAAGTAAAAAACTTGGAGCGGCAATTGCGGACAAGCTTAAAATTAATTTAAGCAAATTAGAGGTAGGCAAGTTTTCGGACGGCGAATGCTCGGTTCATATCGGTGAGAGTGTGCGTGGCGCTGATGTTTTTGTCGTACAATCAACCTCTTATCCCGTCAACGACAATTTGATGGAGCTTTTGGTTATTATTGATGCTTTAAGGCGTGCTTCTGCTGCCAGAATTACCGCTGTTATTCCGTATTTTGGATATGCTAGACAAGACCGTAAGGCAAGAGCCCGTGACCCGATTACTGCCAAACTTGTTGCTGACATCATAGAAACAAGCGGTGCAGACAGAGTTCTTACAATGGACTTGCACGCACCGCAACTTCAAGGATTTTTTGATATTCCTGTGGACCACTTACTAGGTATGCCTGTTTTGTGCCGTGCGCTCATTAAGGACAAGCTACTCAACGGCAATGCCGTCGTTGTTTCGCCCGATGTAGGCAGCGTTAACAGAGCCCGTCAAATGGCTCAAAAACTTAATTGTCCTCTTGCTATAGTAGATAAACGCCGTCCTCATGCTAACTCATCTGAGGTTATGCATATAGTAGGTGATGTCAAGGGCAAAGTCTGCTTGCTTGTTGACGATATGATAGATACTGCCGGTACAATTACTAACAGTGCTAAAGCACTTGTAGAAGTAGGCGGAGCGACAAAAGTTTTTTGTGCGTGTACTCACCCTGTGCTTAGTGGCAAAGCAATGGAAAGACTTACACAATCTAATATCGAAAAAATCTACACCCTCGATACGATAGAATTGCCGCCGGAGAAAAAAATCCCTAAGATTATCGAAGTGTCTGTCGCCTCAATTTTCTCAGAAGCGATAGAAAGCATTTTTGCCGACAAGCCCGTAAGCAAACTTTACGAAGTGTAATAATATTATCAATAAACAAAATGAGCGGCAAACATAACATAATGTTTGTCGCTCATTTTATTTATTAATACAGCACAAATAACTATCTCATTGCAACAATTGTAGCATATTTTTCTTTTGTAGCCGAACCGCCTCTAATATGTCTTTCCGCTTTGTTAAATTCAAGTATTTTTTTGACATCTTCGTATAAAGATTTATCAATATACAAAAGTCTTTCGCTCATATCCTTATGAACAGTTGATTTACTGACCTCAAAGACCATTGCGGTTTCTCTAACGGTAGCTTTTGTTGACAAAATATGTTCGGCTTCATTTATTACTCTAACGGAGATGTCATCTTTCATATTAGCTATTGCTCCTATTTCAAAAAACGGCTTTACACCGATATGTATTAGACCTTCTAGGTTTTGGAAAAGGTCTACTAAAATATATGCCTCAATTTGACTAAAAATGACGAAATCGACTAGGCAAAGAGGTATAATTTTGCTTGCATTGACACACATTAAATTTATGCGTACCGAGAAGCCTTCCAATTACATACGAAAAATCATAGGAATAACGCTAGCTATTTTGTTCGTTGTAATTGCGGTTAATTATAATTTTGTTGAGCTTTATGAGCTTCCCAACGATATACAACTAACGAGAGAAGAATTAGCCGAGTTCAAAGTCGGTAGATTTGGGCATAAAATTAGCGGAACTGCTCCGTGTATGGCGGGCGAGGTTACTAATGCTAATCTAACTTTTACTATGCTTAATGTTATTCCTGTCCGAAAAGCCACACTAAGTATAGTGCCTGAGCGTAAGGTTTATGTAGGCGGTCGTGTTGTCGGAATCTCTGTTAAGTCAGACGGCTTGATTTATTCGGGACATACTGAGCTTAATACAGCTAACGGCAAGGTCAATACGATTGAAGGTAGCGACCTCAAGATAGGCGACATAATTATTGAGATTGACGGTGTTAAGGTAACAGGGGCAGGAGATGCGGATAGGATTATCGAAACAAAAGCCGAGGATTACGGCGACCTCGAAGTTAAGTTTGATAGAGACGGCAAGATAATGACCACAACTATCAAATATGTACTTGACCAAGACACAGGCAACCGCAAGATAGGGCTTTGGGTGCGTGACAGTATTGCAGGTGTGGGGACTTTGACCTACACTCGCCTAGACGGTCGCTACGGAGCGTTAGGTCACCCTATCGCCGATATGGAAACCAAGGTGAGCGTGCCTGTGCAAAGCGGAAAAATCTTTAACTGTAATGTCGTAGGGGCAACTAAAGGTAAGCGAGGCGCTCCGGGGGAGTTAAAAGGTAGCTTTGCAAGGAGCGGAAATTCTGTCGGCACTATAGACAAGAATACCGATTACGGGATTTTTGGCAATATGGCAAACCTTGAGCAAGTCCACGAAAAAGATGAACTTTTGCCTATAGGTAACCGTAGTAATGTCAAGCCGGGCAAAGCCAAAATTATGGCAACCGTAGACGACAAACGAGAAACATACGACATAGAAATAATCAAAACCAACAACCAAAAAAACCAAAGCGACAAAAGTATGATTGTAAGCGTCACCGACAAACGCCTCCTAGACAAAGTAGGCGGAATTGTTCAGGGTATGAGTGGAAGTCCCATAATCCAAAACGGCAGAGTAGTAGGCGCAATCACCCATGTATTCGTCAACGACCCCACAAAAGGCTACGGGATATATTTGGATTGGATGTATAATGAGTAGTAAGGTTGTATAGCAATATTGTTTTTGTGAGTGCTTTAATGCACTCATTTTTTATTGCGGAAAATACTTGACAATTTTGAGAAATTCATATACTATAATTATGTATGAGTAAAGAAACAAATTTTGATAAATAAGATTTTAGAGTAAAGAGAAAATTCAGAAGAGAGTGATGCAAAATAGTTGCGAATGTTTGCAATTTGTGATATAATAATGGATATACTATTTGTAGGAGGGATTATTTTATGGCAAGAACGCAAGCTTTTTATGCGAGAGTAGAGCCTGAGCTTAAAGCAAAGGCTGAAGTAATTTTGGCTCAGTTAGGTATGTCGTCATCTGATGCGGTTAATATTTTTTTGTCGCAAGTGGTGCTTAAAGAAGGATTGCCTTTTGATGTTAAGTTGCCACGCCCTACAAAAGATGAGGCAATAGAGTGGTTGATGACGGAGGTTCAAAAGGGTGAGGACTCTTTGAAAAATGAGCCGTTGATGTCACTAGAAGAGAGTCGCAAGCTACTTGGAGTATAGTGTATGAAAGTTTTTCTTACGGCACAGGCTCATAGAGATATTACAGCAATAAGAACTTATATTGCAAAGAGTAGTCAGGCGGTAGCTAATAAGGTTGTAGAGCGTTTGTACGATTCTGCAAACAAACTAGCAAAAAATCCACGAATAGGAGTCGCATTGTCAGGTAAGTTTGGCATAGAGACTGATTTAAGAATGAGGATTGTTTCGCCTAATCTAATTCTTTATAAAGTCATCGACGATAAAATTATAGTGACTCGTATAATCGACGAAAGAAGAGACTATCTTGCCGTACTCGGATTAGCCGAAAGCAAGGATAATTATGATTAGCAAGACGAGTATCATTAGATGCTCGTTTTTTTTGTGCTGATAATTGTGTGCATATGATTTGACTTATATTGTAATATTTGTTATAATGGACTCAAACTTATAATTTATGGGAGAGGGTCAATGGACGAAAAAGAAAATTTGGTAGCTAATGAGATTGAGGATTCTGAGGTTGCTGTTACTGAGGCGGTCAGCAAAAACAGCAATTCTATCGGAGTTAAGTTTGTCAACTTTTGGAAAGCTGTTGGGAAATATCTCAAAAAACCTCAAACACTAAAACTTGCCGTTACCTTAGTGATTTTGGTTGGTGTTTCGGTCGGGGCATTTTTTACTTTCCGTGCGTTAGGTATGCTACCGGGTAGCGTGTACCGATATGAAATGCAACCTCATACATATGCATGGGTCACAAGTGAGCATTATGGTTTTGATATTTATACTCGTATTCCCGGTGTATATGAGTGGGTGAGAGTGCAGACCCCTCCGAGATTGATACATGAACAACAAGGGATTGTTTTAGCAGGATTTATATTTGTCATATTATACCTTGTTGCAGCGTTGTTTTTGGGATTAGTACCGGGGACGACTACGGCATTTACTGTTATCGCATTTCTATTGTTTATGCCACCGTCGTCAATGAATATTCGGGGATTTATGCAGGCATTATTGGTCTTGTCAATCGCCAAATTTTTAAGTTCGCTAACCTTGTATTATCTTGGGCGGTTTGGCGGTCGAAGGCTTATGTTTTGGATGTTTGGCAAGGACAAAGTAGAAAAACGACTTAATTGGCTGTCCGAACAAGGCACAAAGGTATTGCCGTGGATGTTTTTGGTCCCGATGATGCCAAATGATATTGTGTGTATGATATGCGGGTCAGCAAAAATGAAAATTTGGATGTTTATGCTAATAGTCTTTGTCTTTAGACCTATCGAAAGCGTCCTAATATGGGTCTATACGGTTCTGTTATTCGGTAGCAACTGGTGGATAGGGCTTGACATTGCCACACAAGTTTTGCTTATAAATATTGTAATTGTTAATATTGTAATACTAATAGGCTATCACAAAATTCTACTAAAAATATTCAAAAAGACCCTTCTAGGCAAAAAATATCAAATGGTCAAAAAAGATTATATGGTAGAAGAAGAAATCAAAATAACAGAGTAAAAAACAGAATAGCTTTTTTATGTCTAAGGAAAAATCGTCT
>WQVM01000059.1 GCA_009783985.1 Bacillota bacterium
CTATCAAAAATAGTGGCTTTAAGATGCCCACGACAAAAGTTACTGTCAATCTTGCACCTGCCGACATCAAAAAAGAAGGACCGGTTTATGACCTTCCGATAGCGTTAGGATTGCTTGCAGCAAGTGCACAAATAGATTACAAAAAACTAGGCGATACGATTTTTTTGGGTGAGTTGTCACTAGACGGCGGAGTAGTCCATATTAACGGTATTTTGCCGTTACTTATAAGTGCGAGAGAGAGTGGTTTTAAGTCGGCGGTTATACCTGTCGCTAATCTTAATGAGGCGAGTTATATTGACGGACTTAATGTGTATGCTGTAGGTCACCTGATTGATGCGGTAAATATTATCGAATCCGATAATGCCAAGCCCATAACTTTTAAGCCTATAGCAAGCACTAGCGTATCTCTCAAAAATCAAGTTGACTTCAAATATGTCAAAGGTCAGTATTCTGCCAAGCGTGCATTAGAGATAGCAGCGGCAGGCGGACACAATATACTTATGATAGGTCCTCCGGGGGCAGGCAAGACAATGCTTGCTAAGGCATTGCCGACTATTTTGCCAGATATGACAGCGGAGGAAGCATTAGAAACCACCAAGATACATAGTGTGTGCGGTCTATTATCGGATTGTGAGGGGATTGTCGCAAGCCGTCCTTTCCGCACACCTCATCATACGGCTACCCGTGTAGCTTTGACAGGCGGCGGTCCTAACTCCCGTCCCGGCGAAGTAAGCCTTGCACATAACGGCGTATTGTTTATGGACGAAATGCCAGAATATCCGCGAACGACTTTAGAGATTTTGAGACAACCTTTAGAGGACGGTGAGATTACGGTTGCCAGAGCTGCACGCACTGTCAAATATCCTGCTAATTTTATGCTTGTTGCCAGTATGAATCCTTGCCCGTGCGGTAATTTTGGTTCTTCGGGCAAAGGGGAGTGTCGTTGTGCTCCTTCTCAGATTCAAAAATATGTAGGGAGATTATCAGGACCTCTGCTTGACAGAATAGACCTGCATATAGAGGTTGACAATGTTACATATGATGACCTGTCGGGAGGCACTCTTGCAGAAGATAGCAAGAGTATCAAAGCACGGGTCGACAAAGCAAGAGATATTCAACTTAAACGATTTGACGGAAGCGGTACATACTCTAATGCAAAAATGAGTAATGCTATGACTACAGATTTTTGCGTGCTTGATGATAAGTGCAAAGAGATTGTGAGTTGTGCTTTCGAAAGATTAGGGCTATCCGCAAGAGCCTATAATCGTATCCTAAAGGTCGCTCGCACCATCTGTGACTTAGACGGTGCAGAGAGCCTGCAACCAAAGCACATTAGCGAGGCAATAATGTACAGAACATTGGACAGGAAATATTGGGTTTGATATAACGCATAATGCAAAACGCATAACGCATAATGTCGGACGAGAAGTAATCTAGTGCAATATCCATCAAAACACTAAGTCAACCATTATGCGTTTTGCGTTTTGCACTATGCGTTAAAAAAATATGCGTTATGCATTAAACGGATATTTATTATGATTGAAAATAAAAAAATCTACTATTGGCTAACCCTTTCAGGAGTGTCGCAGACAAAGCAACGCAAGTTGATTGAGTTTTATGGTTCGCCGTATGATTTGTGGCAGGCTATTAGGAGTGAGAGGCGTGTTATTGAGCCAAATATTGGTGCTAAGCATTTTGAGGCGATGCTTCATTATCGGCGAGATGAGTTTTTGGACAAAGACTTAGATAGCCTATATCGTGGCGGGGTCAAACTTATTTGTTATGACGATGAATTGTATCCCCAAAGGCTTAAACAAAAGGAAGTAGGCACACCGTATTTATTATTTGCCAGAGGTGATTTGAGATTACTTGATTTTCCGTGTGTTGCTATGGTAGGCACACGCAGATGTACCAGATACGGCAAACTTATGGTAGCAAGAATTGCAAGAGGGCTTGCTGAGTCGGGTGTGACGGTTGTTAGCGGACTTGCCGACGGTATTGACACATATGCACATAGAGCCACTATAGAGGCAGGGGGCAAAACCATTGCCGTGCTTGGGAGCGGGGTTAACCGTGTTACGCCGGTAACTAATCAAAATTTTGCTAACGGTATGATAACTTCGGGACAAGGCTTAATAATGTCAGAATACCTGCCTAGCTTTACAGGGGCAAAATATACTTTTCCAGAACGCAACAGGTTAATCAGCGGACTAAGTCTTGGAGTGGTGATTGTAGAGGCAGGGAGCGGTAGCGGTGCACTCATAACGGCAACTAATGCGGCAGAGCAAGGGAGAGAAGTCTTTGCCGTCCCTGCCAATGCTGATATTCCGCAAGCACTTGGAGGGATAGGACTTATCAAGCAAGGGGCGCATTGTGTAACCGATGCGGAGGATATTTTGGGCATACTTAACCTATCAAAAAAGGAAAACCAAAAACCCAGCAATCTACAGCTTGATATGTTTGAAGATAAGGTATATACAGCATTACAAGACGGCAAACAAAATTTTGATAGTCTAGTCGCTAAATTAGGACTAAGTCCCGCAGAACTTTCGGCGACCCTCACCGCTCTTGAGATGAAAAAACTAATTCGTAAAGAACCAGGCAATTGGTATGTGTCAGACAGTTGACAAAGGATAAAACAAAAGTATATAATAGTAGGGTCAAAGTGAAAGGTAATAGGTGAAAGGTGAGGACTAGAGTTTATACAATAGCAACCCACAACATTTTTCACCATTCACCTATTACCTTTCACTTTACAGCTTAGGAGATTATTTTGAAACTAATTATCATCGAAGGTGCGGGAAAAAAAGAAACCATCGAAAAATATCTCGGTACGGGATATAAGGTTTTTGCTACTAAGGGACATATTAGAGATTTGCCGCAAAAATCATTGGCGGTCAATGTTGCCAAAAATTTTGAACCTAATTATGTCATAATGGAAGACAAAGAGAGTATTGTTTCTAGTCTTAAATCTATGGCTGGCAAAGCGGACGAAATTCTACTTGCTACTGACCCGGATAGAGAGGGCGAAGCGATAAGCTGGCACTTGGCTCATATTTTGGGTTTGGATGCCGAAAAGAAAGTTAGAATAGCTTTTCATGAAATAAGCAAAAAAGCTGTAAATGCCGCACTAGAAGCACCCCGTCCTATAGACCAAAATCTTGTGGATGCACAGCAAGCAAGGCGGGTTCTTGACAGGCTTGTAGGGTACAAAGTATCGCCTGTGCTTTGCAAAAAAATCAGTAGCAAGTTGTCGGCAGGTCGTGTCCAGTCGGTGACTCTCCGCCAAGTGGTTTTGAGGGAACGAGAGATACGAGCTTTTGTTCCGGAGGAGTACTGGCCATTTTTTAGCATACTTGAAGGTAGCGAATCATCACCGTTCAAAGCAACACTTACGCACAAGGCAGGTGACAAATATAAGATAACAAGCAAGGAGCTTATTGACAGCACCCTTGCTGATTTGGAGGGTGCAAAGTATACTGTAGCGTCAGTCAAACGCAGTATAACTAAGAGTAGACCTCCTGCACCATTTATTACAAGCAGTCTGCAACAAGATGCACTTAACAAACTGGGGCTAAGCCTCAAGCAGACTCAAGCGGCGGCACAAGCCCTATATGAAGGCGTAGAATTACCTAACGAGGGAAAAGTCGCTCTTGTTACCTATATCCGTACCGACTCTGTAAGGGTTGCTCCCGATGCGATAAATTCTGCCAGAGAGTACATCGGCAAGACTTACGGTGACAAATATTTGCCTGCAAAGCCTAATGTATATACATCTAAAAAATCAGCACAAGATGCTCACGAAGCTATTCGTCCGATTGATATTACCCGTACTCCTGAGAGTGTCAAGAGTGCATTGCCTCCTGTCAATTACAAGTTGTATAAACTTATATACGAAAGATTTTTGGCAAGTCAAATGGCGGACGCCGAGTATAATTCTTTGGTTGTAGAAATTAAGGCACAAAGAAGCGGGGCACCCGAATATGGCTTTAGGGTTAATGGACGCACCCCACTTTTTGACGGATATACAGTACTATACAGTGCATATCAAGAAAAGAAAGACGATGATGAGGATGACAGTAATATTAAGTTGCCTGATCTCAAAGAGGGCGAAGTTCTCAAATGGATTGAGTATAAATACGAGCAAAAATTCACTCGTCCGCCGTCCCGTTATACAGAAGCAAGCCTTGTTAAACTAATGGAAGAAAAAGGTATCGGTCGTCCGGCTACTTATACTCCGACTATTACCGTGCTTTTTTCGAGAGAGTACACCGTCAAAGAAAAAAAATATATCGTCCCGACGGAACTTGGCGAATCTGTAACAGATATGCTTGTCAAATATTTCCCCGAAATTATGGAGATTGAGTTTACGGCTAATATGGAGACTAAGCTGGATACAATCGAGGACGGGGGAGTCGTTTGGCAAAATGTAGTCGGTGAGTTTTATGGCGGACTAGAGGACAAAATAAAAGCTGCGCTTGGAGATGAATATTCTCTCAAAGCACCACCTGTGCCTACCGACCATGTTTGTGAAGAGTGTAGTAGTCCTATGGTTATACGGGAAGGGCGATATGGCAAATTCCTTAGCTGTACCGGCTTTCCAAAATGTCGCAACCTGCTTAATTTTGACCCCGAAACAGGTGAGCCTGTCAAAAAAGCACCACCCGAACTAAGCGAAGAAAAATGTGAAAAGTGTGGGAGTGTTATGGCAGTTAAGATGGGTAAGTACGGCAAATTTTTAGGTTGCACAGGTTATCCAAAATGCAAAAACATTAAAAATATCGAGGGAGAGGGGGGCAAACCTGATGCTACTAGTGATGATGCTAACGCTCCTCCGCTACCTCCGTGTCCACTATGCTCTAAGGACCTAAAAGTTATTAAGTCGTTTAGAGGCGAGTTTTTTGGTTGCACAGGTTATCCCGAATGTAAGTTTACCTCTAATGCCCGTCCTACCGAAGGCAAGTGTCCCGATTGTGAGAGTTTCTTAGTAATACGCAAAACCAAAGCCGGAGAAACTATCAAATGTGGCGATAAGAACTGTAGCTGGGTTAAAGAGTAAAAAAATAATATTAAATAGTTGCACTTTGTGCAAAAAAGTGAATAACTAAGGATAGGGTTTTATAATTTGGTTGCCAAGTAATTCCCGTCACTAATTATTCAATATTCCATATCTCAATGAGCAAATCTATAATACTAATCAGATACGGAGAGATACACCTCAAGGGTAATAATAGGGGTTTTTTTCTCAAGCTACTTAGTCGTAATATTAGGAGTGCGACGCAGGATTTTGGGTGTCGTTTGGAGATTAACGGCACTCGTTATGAGATTGTGGATTTTGATGAGGCGGTCGGAGATAAGATAATTGATAGGCTCAAGATTATTAGTGGAATTACTTCGGTGAGCAAAGCTATCAAAATCCCGTCTGATTTTGATGTTCTTAAAAAAACAGCCCTAGACCACGCTCCAAAAAATAAGCAAGCTACTTTTAGAATAACTGTCAACCGTGCGGACAAGACCTACAAATACAACTCCAATTACATTGCCTCCGAACTTGGAGCGTATATTCTTAGTAAGAGAGCAAAGCTTAGGGTTGACCTTCATAATGCAGATACAGATATCAAAGTGGATATAAGAGAGGACGGCTCGGCGTATGTTTTTTGCGAGGTAATCGGGTGTGCAGGCGGTATGCCCGTTGGTAGTGCAGGCAGGGGGTTACTACTTCTTAGCGGCGGTCTTGACAGTCCTGTGGCGGGTTATTTAATGACCAAACGCGGAATGAGCCTTGATGCTATTCATTTTCATTCGTATCCCTATACAGGTGAAGAAGCTCAAAAAAAGGTGGAAGAACTAGCAACAACCTTGGGCGGATTTTGTGGCGGGGTTAATTTGACAAGTGTTAGTGTCACTCATATTCAAGAGGCGATACACAAGTTTTGTTTGCCTGACTATATGATTTGCCTGCTTAGACGCTATATGATACGAATAGCCGAAAAAGTTGCGATAGAGAGAGGTTGCCAATGTCTAATAACAGGCGAGAGTCTAGGGCAAGTGGCTAGCCAAACGGTAGAGAGCATAACAATGACCAATGCCGTAGCGGACAAGCTCCCCATACTTCGCCCCCTAATAGCGACAAACAAGAGCGAAATAATAGACATCGCCCGCCAAATCGGAACATACGACATATCAATAAGACCTTACGAAGATTGTTGTACGGTCTTTTTGCCTAAGCACCCGATAATCAAACCAAGACTGGATAATGTACTTAGAGAAGAAGCAAAGTTAGGGGATATATTGGGTGACGGCAAGTAAAAGTGCGGACTAGGGTTTGATAAGGCGTAAGACCGACTATTAAACATCATTTAGTATCAAAACCAATAATAATTATCCATTCGCATAACAAGTCTAAATCTCCATTACATATTTAATAAGCACAATGCAGAAACTTAGTGCATGAAGCGAAAGACTAAATTTAAGGTTATCAAAATTTCTGTTGCAGTTCTTTTGATGGTAGGACTACTTTTTTCGTGGGTTTGTTCGGCGATAATGCCATCACTGCAGGCAAGGAAGTATATTGCTAGTGCAATGTTGCCGACTTTTGAGGGTGGGTGTCATGATAGCTTTGTCTCTATCACAACGGAGATTCTTAACAGTACCGATGAGAAATTTTTCGGACTGATACAAATGCGGCTGGGCGAGTATCAAATGGAAATGGACGGCAAGGCTTTTCCGTTATCATATCCGGCTCAAACGGTTGACGGAACTTTGTATCTCCCGATTGTAGAAATCGCGGCGGCGATAGGCAGCAGGGTAGTTTATGACGGTGAGAGGATCACCATATTTTATGACGAACAGCATTTAGTTTTTGGTTTTGGCGAAAATGAGTTTACTATAGGTAATTGCTTGCGCCGTTCTCCGTTAGCCGTTTGTGAGCAGACTCTAAATTTTGATGTATTGTTACAAGGCGAAACGGTTTTTATTACTAATACTTTGCAGACAAGGACATTAATTGTCCGTACAAAAGACGGACAGCGGCTTAGTAACTCTCACGGAGCATATAGGGCGGTATGTAACGGAAGCGGCTTGTTATTCCTCAAATATAGATGTCAAAAAAGTACGGAAACCGCAAATAATGAAATAACAAAATGCGATACCGTTATTTTTGTTCATCCTAACAGGATTGTAACAACTACTCATCCCGCGGATAATATTAATACGACTGTATTTACCGAACTCTCAGACAGGTGGGGGGCAGAGCGTGTTGCCGCCGATAGTTTTATATTATATCTTGCCGCCAATAATAAGACGGACACAGAGCTTCTTACCGCTGTAATTGACACAGGCATTGACAGCAACCACCCGCAATTTGCCGGACGGCTTAGGACAGACTTAGGATATAATTTTATCGCAAATAACACCAATACTTTTGATGATAACGGACACGGAACGCATGTGGCGGGGATTCTTGCCGAATGCACTCCCCGTAATGTCAAAATCATTCCGTATAAATCTCTTAATCTATTCGGAGCGGGGACTGACTTGCAATCGACTTTGGCTATCAAAGCCGCCGCCGACAGCGGAGCAAAAGTTATTAATATTAGTTTAGGCTCAATAGATGTGAGTGGTCGCACGGCGTATATTTGGCAAGAGGCAATTGACTATGCTCGCACGCTTGGGGCGGTAAGTGTTTTTGCCGCAGGTAATGACAGCCTCGACACTCGTTATGTGTTGCCGGCAGGGCTATCAGAGGGTATAACAGTATCGGCATCAAATAAGCGTGACCAAATGGCTGAATTTAGCAATTACGGCAATTCGGTTGACATAGCCGCTCCCGGAGTAGATATTCTTAGTGCAAATCCGGGCGGCGGCTATACCTATGATAACGGAACATCAATGTCAGCTCCGTTTGTGTCAGCTGTTGCAAGTATGTATCTACTAGACAATTCGTCATATACTCCTGCCGACCTCCAAAACCTAATCCGCCGCACAACTGCAAGTCGTGGATTGACATGGAATATGTATCTCGGTACTGGTGTATTGGACTGCAGATATAGAGTAGCGGGATAGTCTGCTTCACCCACAATAACAGTTGCTTTCTTGTAGAATGTGTGGTATTATGTATTGGTATGGAGCGCAATAAAATCCCCGAAGTTTCAGATATCATATATGAAATGGTTGGAAAAATAATTGAGCAAAATCAATGCCTAGACTGCAACCTAGCATTGATTTTGAGTTATGATAAAATACTGAAGGAAGTAGGGACACAAGAAACTGTTTTTGTACGCAAGGGCTATAAGATAGAACACAGTGCGAAATATTTTCAAGAGGAGTTGCAAAGGGAAACTAGCGGTCAAATCCTCAAGAGGATTAGAAAGATAAACTTTTTTAACGAAGAAAGTCTTGAGTGGGTGGATATAGTAATTGGTAATCGCAATTACATAGCACATGATTTTTTTAGATATTTTAACAAGTTGGGTAAAAAAGATGACTCTGAGTATATTGCAGAACAGGAAAAAGAGTTGATCGAAATTTATGATAGAATGGTCAGCGTAGGTAAGGCTGTAAATGATATAGCAAATAGTATGAAGAAAAAATTTGAACTAGAGACAGGACTTGAACTGTTAAATAACCTTGAAAAATTGCATACGACAGTAGGTGGTGCTGAGCGAATAAAAAAGAATCTTGATTTTTTTGCTGATATTGGCATTGAAGGCGTTATGGATTTTTGTAATGGCATTATAGCCGATGCTGAAAAGATAATCCACAAGGGCAAAAATTGGTATGTCTACAAAGATAGAGTTGTCATTACTATAAATAGAAAAAGTTATACAATAATTACTGCGAAGCTTAATCAAGTATAATAAAAACTCAACTCCCATTCAACCCAACAGGACTTTATGGGCTTCGGATAGTTTGGTTATGATGTCAATTCCTTGCGGGCAGAGTTTGAGACATTTTTTGCAGGCGTTGCATTTGGATGCATCTGTGCCTTTGTTGATTAGTTCATTGCGGTATGCGGCACGGTGGTTGCCGTAGCCTCCAAAGCCGTATGCGCTGTTGTAGATTTCGAAAACCTTGTTAATCGCTACTTTTTGAGGACAGGGGAGGCAGTATTTGCAGTCGGAACAAGGGATATTGGATATACCCTTATAAATATCTTGCATACCTTTGATTATTTTGTGCTCAGCGACGGTAAGGCTATTTGGCTTTGTGCTGTTGATGGCTTTTAGATTTTGGTCAATATGCTCACGGGTGGTCATACCGCTTAATATGCTTGCGACTTCTGGTTGGTCAGCCAAAAATTTGAGAGCAATGTCGGGATAGCCATATCCGAGTTTTGAAACAGGATACGCATCTATGATAGGTAATGGGGGATTGACGAGCGCACTGCCTTTGAGCGGTTCCATAATCATTACAGGTATACCCTTGCTGTGTGCGTAACGCAGTCCTTCTACACCTGCTTGAAAATTCACATCAATCAGATTGTACTGAATCATACACATTTCCCATTTGTACATATCAATGATTTCTTTGAATAAAGGTAGCTCATCGTGAAAACTAAATCCTATATGACCGATTTTACCTTGTGCTTTGAGTTTCTCCAAAAAGTCAATCGCCCCGAACTTTTTTGCCGATGCTAAGTTGCCTGTGTCAAGTGCGTGGATAAGATAATAATCAATACGGTCGGTATCAAGTCTTTTGCGCTGGGTATCAAATATCCGCTCCATATCGGCGGTCGTTTTGCATTCCCACATAGGTAGCTTATCGGCTATTTTTGTCTTATCACGATAGCCGTTTTTTAACGCTTGCCCTGTAACAAGTTCCGAATGCTCGCCGTGATAA
>WQVM01000060.1 GCA_009783985.1 Bacillota bacterium
AAAGAAAGAGAAAAGAAAAAAGAAACTTAAAATTTAGGGCTTAAACAGTAATTGTTTGCTTTAGTGCTAAATCAGAAAAACACCCTATCATTAAAAAAATTCCCCTCAACGGAGGGGTGGCACGAAGTGACGGGGTGGTTATAAAGAGTGTCACAAAAGAAGATCACGATTTGCTGTAAAAAGCAAAAATAATAAGGATAATTGGTGAATATTTGTTTGTATACTAGTAATACAAAAGAAAAATTTGACAAGCTCATAGGTAGGGATAATATTACTATCCTGGGTATTGAGACTTCTTGTGATGAGACGGCGGTAAGCATTGTTCGTAACGGAACAACTGTACTGTCGGACATTTTATTTAGTCAAATCGACACTCATAGCATTTTTGGCGGTGTTGTGCCGGAAATTGCCTCAAGAGCTCATGCCGAAAAAATATTGCCGTTAATAGACAGCGCACTTAAAGACGCTAAACTTACATTTAATGATATTGATGCGATTGCTGTGACATATGCTCCTGGGTTAGTAGGAGCATTACTTGTCGGAGTTTCCGTGGCAAAATCGTTAAGTTTTGCATATAATATTCCGCTTATCAAAGTCAATCATATTGAAGGTCATATTTGTGCCAATTTTTTGGGTGCAAATAGCAATCTTGTACCGCCATTTTGTGCGGTTGTTGTTAGCGGCGGACATACGGCAATTTATAATGTCAAAGACTATGTGACTTACGAATATCTTGGCGGAACAACTGACGATGCAATAGGCGAGGCTTTTGACAAAGTTGCGAGGTTTCTTAATTTGCCGTACCCCGGTGGTCCTCAAATTGACAAACTAGCTCAATCTGGACAAGCCAATATTAATTTTTTCAAAAATCAAAAATCTATAAGCTCAGAATTCAAACTTAGTTATAGCGGACTAAAAACGGCTGTAATAAACTATATCCACGGTATGCGTCAAAGAGGTGAGGATATTAATTTGCCCGACCTTTGTGCATCATTTACAGCGACTGCGTGTGATTTGCTAATAGATACAGTGGTTGCTGCCGCCAAAAAACACAAATTAAAAACAATCGCATTAGCCGGCGGAGTTGCTGCTAACACATACTTGCGTACAAATCTCCCTATAGTCGCATCTAAACAAAACATTAGCGTAGTAATCCCACCGCATAAATATTGCACCGACAATGCCGCAATGATAGCCTCTCGTGCATACTTCGCCATCAAAAAAGGTCAAGACATAGCAGGACTTGACCTCAATGCTGGAATTGTTTAAGTTGTAAACGCTATATGCCAAACATATCGTCCATATTATAAATTTTAGGTTTTTTATCGACCAAAAATTTGGCGGCACGAAAAGCACCTAATGCAAATATCTTGCGGCTTTGTGCCGAGTGACTTAGAGTAATTAACTCTTCGGCTCCGGCGAATATTACATCGTGTTCGCCAATAATAGTGCCGCCTCTAACTGCGTGGACTCCGATTTCGTGAGGAGAGCGTTTAGCTTGTCCGCAACGCCCGTGAGTAGTAAGACGGGGAGTTGATAAGCCTTCATTAACACTGTCCACAAGCATTTTTGCAGTACCGCTAGGAGCATCAGATTTTTGATTATGGTGTTTTTCAATTACTTCGACATCCCATCCGTATAAGATATTGGCGGCTTGCTTTACCAATCTACATAATACATTTACGCCTACAGACATATTGCCGCTCAAAAAGACAGGAACTTTTTTTGCTAAAGCGGCAATCTTTTTTTGTTCTTGTGCGTCGTGTCCTGTTGATGCGATTACGACAGGGCGAGGTTTTTTTTCTGTTGCGATAACAATATTGTTGATTGCAGAAGCGTGTGAAAAATCAATAATAACATCGTAATCAACATTGATATTGTTAGGGTCATCAAATACCTTGTATGTATGACAAAAATTGTCGGCGGATAGAGAGTCAAAGCCCCCGACAATTTTTATATCTTTAAGTCTGATTGCCGTTTCTGCAATAGTCAGACCCATTTTTCCGTTGATACCCCAAATAAGAACTTTTGTCATAAGTAAAATCTCTACTTAATAAGTTTAAGTTTTTTTAGCTCGCTAATAAGTTTTTCTTTTGCACTTGTATCCATTTCGGTTAATGGCAATCTTAATTTGCCTGCATTAAGACCCATAAGATTGCAAGCAGTTTTGACTGGAATAGGGTTGACATCGCTAAAGAGAGCCTTGACAAGGGGATAGACCTCTTGTTGAAGGTTGTTAGCGGCAATGTAATCGCCTTTAAGGCAAAGCATCGCTATGTCATGCATTTGACGAGGGATAACATTAGCCGATGCGCTGATAACACCAATTCCGCCTACACTCATAAGCGGAACAAGCGTGCCGTCGTCACCGCTATACAAATCCATCTTGCCCTTAATAGCAATAGCGGTCTCGGTGATTTGGTCAATATTTCCGCTAGCTTCTTTGATTGCTGCAATGCGTGTATGCTTAGCAAGCTCACCTGCGGCATAGGGGGTTATGTTTACACCAGTACGTGACGGAACATTGTAGATAACAAGCGGACATTTGACCGCATCGGCAATGGCTGTATAGTGGGCGATAAGTCCTTTTTGCGAGCATTTGTTATAGTAGGGGGTAATTGACAAAATAGCATCAGCACCCAAGCGGTCTGCGTGTTTGCTATAACTAATTGCCTCGGCTGTACTGTTGCTGCCTGCGCCACAAATAACAGGTATTCGTTTGTTGACATACTTAACAGCAAAAGTAATGACTTCCTCGTGTTCTTTGGGAGTCATTGTTGCTGATTCGCCTGTTGTGCCGCACGCTACAATTGCGTCCGTGCCGTTTTTGATTTGGTAATCAATCAGCTTGCCAAAAGCACCGTAATCAACCCCTTTGTCATTAAAAGGGGTAACAATAGCAACGCCACTACCTGTAAAAATTGGCATAGGTCAAAACCTCCGAAATGTAATGGATAAATTAAAAAATGCAAAGGCTTAAATGTTATGCAATATGTCAATCAATCGTAGGGGCGGATGTCCTCAGCCGCCTAAATACTTTCAAATCCATATTTTTTTATAATAAGGATAATTACTATTAGGCGGCTGAGGACATCCGCCCCTACGATTAGACAACATAGTGCAAATCATTTAAAAAATATAATACTTGACACAGTCAGAAAGTCTAGCTATTTCTTTTTCCTCGTTTAGTCATTGTTTCTAGAATTTGTACAGCGTTAGTTGCTGCACCTTTGCGGATATTGTCCGCCACGACCCAAAGATTGATACCGCTTTTTACACTGTCATCCATTCTTACACGCCCGACAAAAACACCGTCCTTGCCGGATACTTCAAGCGGAGTAGGGAAATCATTTTGGTCAGCTTTAAGGATAATACCTTCAGCATTTTCTAAACACGCAAGGACTTCATCAAGAGTTGCAGGTTTGTTAAATTCCACATTGATACTCTCGCTATGACCGTTTGATACAGGTACACGCACAGTTGTAGCGGTAATGCGGATTTTGTAATTGTTAAGAATCTTGCGAGTCTCGTCAATCATTTTTTGTTCTTCTTTGGTGTACCCGCTATCTAAGAAAGTATCAATTTGGGGGATAAGGTTGTCAAAAATCGGACGGCTGAATTTTTGCGGAGGAAGTCCGTTAATGCCGTTTTGAAGGTCGGTATGTCCCGCAACACCTGCACCGCTTACTGCTTGATAGGTGCTATAAACTATACGCTTGATTCCAAACTTTTTGTGGAGTGGTGCAATAGCTACAACTGCCTGAATTGTAGAACAGTTAGGATTGGCTATGATGTTGTTGTGTTTTTTGATGTCCCGTGAATTGACCTCAGGAACAATAAGCGGCACAGTAGAATCCATACGCCAATGCGATGAGTTGTCAATAACAACCACACCGTGCTTAGCAAAAACAGGAGCAAAGTCACGACTTGTACTACCGCCTGCTGAAAAAAGCGCATAATCAATTTTGCGGTCAATAATATTCTTTTCGGTTAGTTCTACAACTGTATAGTCTTTACCTAAATAATTAATTTTTGAGCCTGCGCTTCTTGCACTCGCATAGGGGATAAGTTCACCAATAGGGATTTGACGCTCGGCTAAAATCTCAAGCATTTTGCGACCAACCATTCCTGTCGCACCGACTACTGCAATTTTAAGTTTCTTTGGCATTATTGTAACTCCACATTATTTGATTTGATACTAAAGAAATAGAATAATGATTTGATAAAAGTTGCGATTAGTACACCAGTCATTGCACCATAAATTATCATAGAACTAACAAAGTCGCCAATAAAATAGTGGGCATAACCTGAGATATCCTCAAATGAAAACAAATTAAAATATATTGACATTGCGAGTGTAAGCAAAATAGCTGTTACTACTGCTGAAACAATGGTCAGTACAGCTGAAGTCATAGCTAACACACGGCGAGTAAGAATAAAACCGGCTTTTTTTGATATAAGCAAAAATATAAAATTAAGCAAGCAAATTATAGCTAAAACAAATACGAAAATCACCGACACAAAGTTAAGTGCGAGATCAACAGAAACTTCGGAAGGGATATCGCCAGCATAGTTTGACAAAAATTCGGCTTCTTCGATAAGTATAGGAATGAGTGCAATTGCATTAGCAAGTTGCATTCCTGCGACACACAACATAACAAGAAGCGATACAAAAATGAATGTGAAAAACTTTTGTCGTGGTTTTTTGCAGGTTTGTTCGGACTCGGCTACGACAGGTGTTGCTACAGGTATGGCAACAGGCTGTCTTCTGACTCCGCCGACTGTTCGGGTTTGTGTTGCGCCACATTTTGGGCACATTGGAGCGGCGTCTGAAATTTGTTCGCCACACTCCCAACAATGAATTTTCATAATTAGTTACTCCTTAATATATGTACATTATTATACATTTGATACAAGTATATCATATCAAAATAAATAACGCAAGCGATTTGTTTTGAGTTCAAAAGTTTTGTAGTCAAATATCTATGCAAATCATATGTAAAATGGTTACGGTGATAAGCACTATTATAAGGTCTATGTACAGGTGTCACAGGTGTCATTGCTTCGTCGCTTAGGCTCCTCGCAATGACAATTAGTTATTGAGGCATTTATCGCAATGTTTTTAGTGTAGTGTATAGTTACAGCTCTGATGGCACACCAAAAATATAACCTTTTTCTAGTGCCATAGGAACAAGTTGCTCAAGCATTTTTGGAGTGCCTGCATTAGTAATATGAAGTAATATGATTGCCCCTGGATGAATTCTCCTAACTATTAGCTCTGCATTAGAGGTCGCAGGGATTGGTTCTTTGCCCCAGTCTTTGATAGCAATGGTCCACATCATTGTTCTTAGTCCTTGGTCTTTGGCGATACTAATTGTATTGCGATCAAATTTACCTTTAGGCGGACGAAAAAAAGTCATAGTCGGGTGTTTGTCTCCAAATGCTGCGACAAATTTTTGGTCAAAATCTACTATATCCTTTTTTATATTTTCAGCGGATATTGTGGGCAAATCTTTGTGTCTGTCAGTATGATTTCCGATTGTATGACCCTCATCAATCATTCGGTTTACAAGCTCTGTTTCGGTAAGATAATGACCGCACAAAAAGAAAACACCTTTGATATTATTGGCTTTGAGTATGTCTAATACTTCGGCTGTATATCCTGCCTCATATCCAAGGTCAAAAGTTAGGTAAATGCTCTTTTGCCCCGTGTTGCCCACATACAAGCCGTCAAACTCGGCAAGCAGTTCGGCACTGCCTGCAGGAACTCCCGGTGTGCGCTCATTTTCATTGTGGACAAGCCCCCAAGAAATAGTCTTGTCCGAAGTCATACCTAACGCACTAAGTACTAATAAAAACAAAATTGACACTACAAAAAATTTTTTGACTTTTTTCATAATGTCTAGTTTGTGCAATTTTTTTGATTATTATCGGGATAAATTAGAATTAGAAAAAAACGCACCCTTATTACAGCCTGTTAGATTGGTGTACAAGGCGCAAGCTGTTTTGTCAGTGTTAAGTGCAGGGTGGCTAAGGTTGCCAAAATCAGAGTTTTGTACTATCAGCGGTTGAGGGATAAGTCCAAGTGTTTTTTTATTGCTAAACGCAAGTATTCGGTAGTAAGGCGGAGCGTTTAGTGCAGAAATCACATAGTCTTTAGTAATGCCCAAAACTGCTTCCAAAATTATACGAGAGATACGGGCATAAGTATACCTTTTTGATTTTGTCGCTGTAATGATTTGCTCGACTGTATTGTAGGTGGTGGCATTTTTGAGCAACTTATTGTGCAGTCCTTCGGATACGCTTTGTAGCGTTGTCGCTTTTTCTGGATTAATAGTCCGCAATATGTGAGTTGCTATTGCATCATATTTTGACTTATCGGGAAATCGGTGAGTGTTACTTAACAAGGCATCCATTATGTCAGGCGGAGCAGAAGAATGCAAACAATCTAATTGCATATTAGAAAAAACAGCATTGCGTATTGCTGTGGCTGACGAAAATTCCTTGCCGCTTAGTGTTGTATCATTATGGTCGCACCCTGTACGCTTGACAGGCAAGGGAATTATTGTTGAATTATATTCTTTGAGAGCCGAAATATAATGTAGTCCTAGCATATTATTAGGCAAATCCAAAATTTTTGCCAATTTGCTATCGTATTCCGTCATAGCTTGTGATACAGCGGTTGCATAAGAGACACCTTTTTTTATATGTCGCCTAAAATAAGGCTCAAAATCATTGTGTGCTAAAATTTCAGCTACCGCAAAAAGGTCGCTTGGTTTATCAGACTCACATCCAAAACTCAAATGAGTAACCTCTTTGATTTGTGATAGCATTTTAATCGCACCCCGAGCAAAATTATCCGCTGTACTTACGGCAAAAATTGTCGGCAGTTCAATAACTATATCTGCTCCGTGCTTGACTGCCCACGCCGCCCTTGTATATTTATCGACAATTGCGGCTTCGGCACGCTGTACAAAATTGCCGCTCATAATGCACATTATCACATCACAACCGCTAAGTTCACGAGCTAACCGCATTTGGTATATGTGTCCGTTATGGAGGGGATTATATTCGCAAATTATAGCACAAATTTTCATCGTAAAAATTTTAATCTTTTTTCCTTATCTTTTTTACCTTAAAATAGTGGACAAGTATTTTGGGATATGATATAATGTAATTGTTAATATAATAACACACAAAAATACAAAAGTCAAACGGAGATAATGCCTTAATGGATTTGCTACAAAACATATGCAAAAAAGCTTCTTTAGCTAACAAAAGGATAGTTTTGCCCGAGGGTGAAGAGCCACGAAGTGTAGAAGCAGCTGTCAAAATTTCTCAATCAAAAATCGCTAAAGTTACATTGATAGCAAGTGAAGATGTGATAAAGAAAAAATATCCTGGCACTAATCTCAAAGATGTTAATATATTTGACCCTAAGAAAAACAGTGTTGATAAATATATTGACCGACTTTTTGAATTGCGCAAAAAAAAGGGATTAACGAGAGAAGATGCGGTTAAGCTAGTCGCTAATCCTTTATACCTTGGCACTTTGATGTTAGAATGCGGAGATGCTGACGGAATGGTTGCAGGTGCAATCAATTCTACAGGCGATGTCCTAAGACCTGCACTTCAGATTATTAAGACAGCGCCGGGGATTAGCACGGTATCAAGTTGTTTTATTATGATTATGCCTAAAGGTAGTAAGTATGGTCAAGACGGAGTAATGGTTTTTGGTGATTGTGCAGTTATGCCTAATCCTAATGCCGAGCAACTTGCCGATATTGCGATTGCAAGCGCAGCGAGTGCTAAGTCAATTTGCGGAATAGACCCTAAGGTTGCTATGTTGTCTTTTTCGACTAAGGGGTCAGCAAAGCATGAGTTGGTTGATAAGGTTGTTGAGGCAACTGCCTTAGCCAAAAAATATGCGCCCGATTTGGATATAGACGGCGAACTTCAGGCTGATGCCGCACTTGTAGAGAGCGTTGGAAAGCTAAAATCTCCCGATAGTGCTGTTGCAGGTAAGGCTAATGTTTTGATTTTTCCGGATTTGGCATCGGGCAATATCGGTTACAAACTTGTGCAAAGACTGGCAGGAGCAGAAGCTGTCGGTCCTATTTGTCAAGGTCTTAATAAGCCTGTCAATGATTTGTCGAGAGGTTGCAGTGTAGAGGATATCGTCAATGTTGTTGCTATGACTGCCCTGCAATGCAAGTAAGAACAGATTCTAAAACAAAAAAAACCTATTAAGGAGTATTATAAATGAAAATTCTAGTAGTCAACGCAGGGAGTTCGTCACTCAAATATCAGCTAATTGATATGACTAGCGAAAAAATGATTGCAAAGGGCAATTGCGAGCGTATCGGAGAATCCGGCTCATTACTTGAGCATAGTGGCGGAGATGATATATTTGCGCCTATGCCTACACATACAGAGGCAGTCAAGGTTGTCCTTGATACGCTTTTGGACAAAAAAATCGGCGTAATTAAGTCGCTTAAAGAAATCTGTGCGGTAGGGCATAGAGTTGTTCATAGCGGTGAAACTTTTACTGAAAGTGTCAAAATCACTCCTAAAGTAATAGATCAAATTGCTGAGAATAATGATATGGCTCCGTTGCATAATCCGGCTAATATTTTGGGTATCAAAGCGTGTCTTGCTGTTATGCCAAAAACCCCGATGGTTGCAGTTTTTGATACGGCTTTCCATTCGACAATGCCCCAAAAAGCATATATGTATGCACTCCCTTATGAAGTCTATACTCAGCACAAAGTACGCAAGTACGGTTTTCACGGAACAAGTCATATGTTTGTGGCAAGCGAAGCTGCCAAACTTATGGGTCGTGAGGACTTAAAACTTGTTATTTGTCATCTCGGCAACGGTGCTAGTATTAGTGCGGTTAATGCCGGCAAATGTATAGATACTACTATGGGGCTTACTCCTTTGCAGGGTTTAATGATGGGTACACGCTCAGGTGATGTAGACCCAGCTGTTGTAGAATATTTGGGGAACAAACTCAATATGAATGTTTCGGAAGTTACTAACTACCTTAATAAAAAAAGCGGAATGCTTGGCATAAGCGGACTTAATGATTTTAGAGATGTTTGTGATGCGATGGATAAGGGTGACGAGAGAGCCAAACTTGCTATAGATATGTTCTGTTATAGAGTCATCAAATATATTGGTGCATATGCGGCGGCAATGAATGGGATTGATTGTATAGCTTTTACAGCAGGTATAGGCGAAAATACTTATAGAGTACGGGATTTTGTTCTTAGCGGACTTAGCTTTTTGGGTGTTGATTTTGATAGAGAAAAAAATTACAAAGTACGCAGGGTTGTCGCCGAACTTACAAAACCTAACTCTAAAGTTAAGGCATTTATAATCCCGACTAACGAAGAGCTTGTTATCGCCAGAGAAACTAATAGATTGGTAAAATAAGTAATTATGAGCAACAAATTTACAGACAAATTTATTAGTGACCCCAAAAACTTACAGTTATTAAACAGTATGATGTGGGGTCCGAATGGTATGCGTCAGGCTGAGGAATTAGCATCACATCTTAAAAT
>WQVM01000061.1 GCA_009783985.1 Bacillota bacterium
AGAAATTGTTGAGTCAGAGGATTATGATTATGTGGCTAATCAAGAGCTATTGCCGACAACTTCAAATGACTTGCCAATAGCGACAAAATGTGAGTTGCCTGCTGTTAAGATTACAGAAGTTGTGCAGGGCAAAACTAGTCAATCACCTAGATTGCGACAACGATATTGTCGTATGGTAGCTTAGATATGCAAAAAATGGAGGTCTTAAGCTGGATTGCTTCGCTCTTTGCAATGACAAAACCTGTGGAGGTTGCATACTCATCCTAAAGACATAACTTTATTGTGTTAAAATATTCCTTATCGTCTGTCTTTTTCTAACCCTTGTCGAAATTAAATATGGATTTGCGTTATTATTGTGTGTATTTGCTTTACATTTTTGACAAAAAGGTGTAAAATATATTTATGAAAGCACTAACAATTACACTTAATCCGTCGCTTGATAAGACTTATCAGTTGGATAGTCTTAATCTAATGCGTGGTGGGACAAACTATATTAAGAGTATTTCGACTGTGGCAGGCGGTAGTGGTGTTACCGTTAGCAATGCACTTGTTTCGCTTGGTGCGACTGTGGATACTTTTGTCGTAACCGGTGGTGTTGCAGGTAGTAACTATAAGACATTTATGCATCCGTTGCTTAATCCTATTTATTATGATATAGAGGGGATGACACGCACCAATCACAAAATCAAAACGAGTGGTTCGGTAACCGATATGTTTGAGCCGTCTCCTTATTTGGAATTTGCCGAAATCGCAGAAGTGTATGACGAGATAGTTGCCATTATTGACAAGTATGATATTATTGCTCTTAGCGGAAGTATGCCACAAGGAGTTGACACTCTTTTTGTAAAAAATCTTATCAAGCACTGTCCCCAAAAGTTTTATTTTGACCTTAACGGCGAGTTTTTGTCGGCAGGTCTTGAGTGCAGTCCGTTCTTTATTAAGCCAAGCGGAGATGAGGTTTTGTCGCTTGGTTTTGGTAGTGTCGAGGAGGCGCTACTCAATATCAGCAACAACGGCGGTGTCACACGGGTGACGGCTACTATGGGTCATCAAGGTGCGATGTATGTAAGTCGTGGCGAGGTGTATAAGGCTTTTTATCAAGGTGACCCCCTTAAGATAGAAAGCACCATAGGTTGTGGAGATAGTTTTGTTGCGGCGTGTATGTACAATCACGGACTCCGTGATATGCACGAGATAGTAGGGTATGCTGTGGCTTGTGCTACGGCTAACGCAGTTATCGGACGCAACGGCAGATTAGATACAAAAGTAATCAACGACATATTGCCTAGCATCACAGTCAAAAAAGCGTGATAGTAATTATAAGTTATAAATGATAAATTATAAGTTGCGGATTTGTTAATTAAAATCTTGACCTTAATTTATAAATTATAACTTATAATTTATAATTACTCAATTATTTTGCTTGCTTTTGCTTTTTTGATGTGCTATAATAGATAGGTTAGAAATTAAAAGATAGGTTATTTATACAATGAATGCGTTAATCAATTCAATCGAAAAAGAATATATGAAAGAACAAGTCGCCGAATTTAATGTCGGTGATACTGTCAAAGTTTTTGTCAAAGTTGTAGAAGGCACAAGAGAGCGTCTACAAGCTTTTGAGGGTACTGTTATTGCACGCAAAAATGGCGGAGTAAGAGAGACTTTTACTGTGCGCCGTATTTCCTTTGGTGTAGGGGTAGAGCGTGTTTTTCCTGTGCATAGCCCTCGTATCGACAGAGTAGAAGTTGTTAAGCGTGGTAGAGTTAGACGTGCAAAACTATATTACTTGCGTAACCTTACTGGTAAGGCTGCTAAGATTAAAGAAGCAAAATAAATTTGAGCGGGGTAGAAATACTCCGCTTTTGTTTTTGTTAGGAGTGATTATGAAAACAATAGCAATAGCAAGTGACCATGCGGCGTATGGTTTTAAGACAATGATAATTGAACATTTGACGGCTAAGGGTGTCAAGTGCAAGGATTTTGGAGCGGCAAAAGGGGTGACGGTATCGGATTACCCTGATTTTGCTTTGCCTGTGGCTAAAGCTGTAGCAAAGGGTGACCATAATTATGGTATACTTATTTGTGGGACAGGCATAGGTATGAGTATAGCCGCCAATAAGGTCAAAGGAATAAGAGCCGCACTTTGCGGTGATACTTTTAGTGCAAAAGCTACAAGAGAGCATAACAATTCTAATATTTTGTGCTTAGGCGAACGAGTAATTTCACAAAAATTGGCATTAGAGATTGTAGACATTTTTTTGAATACAGAATTTAGTAACGAAGAAAGACATATAAGGAGAATAAGTAAAATAGAGAAGTAGGAGTTAGGACTTAGGAATTGTTGACAAGTAATTAGAATGTACTAAAAGACATATTTGGTCACCGTCATTGCGAGGAGCGAAAGCGACCCATTCGGCAAGCTCAGGGCAGGCTCCGCAATCCCATGTAAAGAGTTCTATTCGTGGGATTGCTTCGTCGCTTTCGCTCCTCGCAATGACATTAACCCTGTAAGGGTGGTTGATATGAATGTTTTTACACACGCATTAAAGAGATGGAGATTCAAAAATTATGTTAGGTATAATCGGCGCAATGAAAGTTGAAACAGACAAACTAATAAGCGCATTACAAAACAAAAAGACTACAAAACTTGCAGGGGCAGATTTTGTGCAAGGGACTTTGCATGACAAGTCAGTTGTCGTATGTCAGTGTGGAATAGGTAAGGTAAATTCTGCACTTATGGCTGCTGTAATGCACTCGACTTTTAAGGTTGCGGCGATTATCAATATCGGTGTGGCAGGCGGTGTGGCAAAAGGCATTAAGCAAGGTGATATTGTTATAGCCGACAAAGTTGGACAGCACGATTACGACTTGACAGTATTCGGGGCTAAACCGGGGCAAATAGACGGATTTAGCGATGTCTTTTTTGAGTGCGGTAAAAGTATTGTGGACAAACTTACCGCGACAGCAAAAAAGAGCGGTTACAAATATTTCGTAGGTCCTATTGTCAGCGGTGACCAATTTATCAACGATACCAAATTTGCCAATAACCTCAACACAAATTTCGGGGCGATAGCTTGCGATATGGAGAGCGGCGCAATAGGTCATGTCTGTCAGCTATTAGGAGTGCCATTTGCAATTATGCGTGCTATATCTGACGAGGGTGACGATACTGCTTTGACCGATTATGACCGCTTTTTGCAAGAGGCAGCGGAAAGGAGCTTTGAAGTAATCGCAGGATATCTAGTAAAATGAAAACTTAAAAATGAAAATTGAAAAATGAAGGACAAGAGTTTTTTAATCGTATCAAGTCGTAGGGGCGGGCGTCCTCGACCGCCTAAATAGTAATTAACCATATTTTAATATAAAGATAGAGAAAATTAGGCGGTCGAGGACGCCCGCCCCTACGGCTTGGAAACATAGCACCACGACCTATTTTTTAACACCAACTCAATAATTTATAGTTTTGCATTTATAATTTATAACTAATTGACAAATACTACCGACTATATGTTGGTAGTTTTTTTTAAGGGCGTAATTATATTCATTTTCGTATTGTTTGTAATGCGACTAATGGGCAAGAGGGAGCTTGGCGAAATGCAACCCTTTGAGCTTGTTATTACAATTATAATTGCCGAAGTTGCTTGCATCCCTATGAATGACCCCGGTATACCGATTTATTTTGGGCTTATACCTATTATTACGCTTGTTGTATTGCATTTTATCATATCGTTTTTGTCACGCAAGAGTCACAAAATGCGTAAGTTTTTTAGCGGGAGTTCGATGATTGTCCTAGACAAGGACGGTATCAATTACAAAAATCTTAAAGCACTCAATATGACAGTTGCTGATTTGATTGAGGCGGTGAGGAGCAAAGACTATGCAGACTTTAATCAACTCCAGTATGTGATTTTTGAGACAAATGGCTCGGTTAGCATTATTCCCAAAAAAGATGCCGAGGAAAACGCAACGGATTTTTTGCCTATACCGCTTATACTTGACGGCAAATATATAGACGAAAATATAGCTAAGGCAGAAGTAACCAAACCGCAATTGACAAAGAAATTTAATCAAATGGGGTTACACCGCCTCAAAGATGTTTTGTTATGTGATATAAGACAGGACGGCAGTATGTATGTGCAACCTAAGAACAAAAGATATATTCAGACAAAATTAGCTATAAGCGGAGGAGGGAATTGGTAATATGAAAAGAACTATTATTATAATTTCGTTATTTTTGCTGATGATAGGTTTTAGCGTAGGCGAGCTTATCATACATAGGCATATATACACTAGGATTCATAATGATTTACTTATTGTAAATATGCAAATGGATGAGGCGGAAGGCAACTTGTCTGACAGTACTGCAATGCAAACTATGAACAATACGATGGCATTTTGGAATCGCCGAAAAACTATCCTAACTTCGGTGTCTAACAGCAACATAATAAGAATTGTTGATGAGCATTTGACTAGATTGCACGGTCATCTAGAGCAAAATATGTATGATTTTGCTAAGGTGCAACTTGCTGTTACAACAACATATCTTGAAGACCTAATAAAAGAGCTTAATCCTGTTCCGGGAAATATATTGTAAGTTAGGGAATAGAGATTACAAATATTGACTTAGTAATAAATGCTCTAGCCCTTATTTGTAATTTGTACACTGATGCAGTCCAAGCGTAGCGTCTAATTTGTAATTTACCCCCTATTTGTTTGACCTTTTGATAAGCGGTATGCTATAATTCTAATGTAGAAGGCTATCCGAGAGTAGAGATGCTTAAATTTGCGGAAGTCTATCGAGGTACTTAATGAAAACTCGTCTTTTAGCTTTGTATGCTATAATATTAGCACTGACTTTTATTGCGTTTTTGCCGTTTTTTGTAATTGCGTTTCTAATCCCGATGATTGCGGTTTGTGCGACTTTCAAATTCCGGACAGGAATGTTTGCCGCAGCTTGTGCGGGAGTGGTTAGCTTGATTTATGCTTTTTCGTTTGGCGGTGGCACTGTTGTTGCGGCAGGATTTCAGCTAATGCCGTGGATTCCTGTAGTTATGCGTCTTATAGCAGGTGCAGGTGCATGGGGTGCAGGACACTGTGCAAGAAAGTTATTAGGTAATCGCCAAAACCGCTTTGTGTCCAAAATTTTGCCTGTTTGTGTTACGGCGACAACTGCAAGTTTGCTTAATTCGATACTTGTTGTAAGTGCGCTTATTTTATTTGCATCAAGTGTCCTTAATACTTCGGGTACTGTTTTTATTATTGGTATATTACCTTTTGCGATAGCCGAACTAATTGTCAACAACATTGTCACTCCGCCACTTAGCCTTGCGCTTAGGAGAGGATTAAAAGGTACTGCTATTGAGTCAGAGATAATTCCGCTTAACGGAGTGGCGGTTATGGTCGCTAATCGTAGAGTAATAAGCCAAAGTGAGGATACAAATGATATTAGCGATTGATATAGGTAATACCAATATTAAGGTAGGGGTTTTTGACGGCGACACAATGGTTGACGCATTACGCTTATCGAGTGAGAGTCGTAAGACGGGTGACGAGTACGGGCGTAGCTTGGTTGACCTTTTGGTATCCAAAGGTGTTTCGCCCCAAATGATAAACGGAATAATTATGTGCAGTGTTAATCCTGACCTTAATTATACTTTTAACCACTTGTGCAATTTTTATTTTAAGCAGACACCTATGCTTGTAGGTCCGGGTCTTAAATGCGGACTTAATATCAAATACGACAATCCGCACGAGCTTGGTGCAGACAGGCTTGTGGCATCAGTTGCCGGAGCTAGCTTGTATGGTGCGCCGTGTATTGTCATTGATTACGGTACGGCAACAACATTTAATGTCGTATCGGCTAAAAAAGAATTTTTGGGCGGTGCGATTTGTCCCGGAATCAAGACAGGAGCGGAGAGTCTTGTGCAGAGTGCGGCAAAACTCCCAAGAATAGAGCTTACACGCCCCAAAGATATTGTCGGACGCACGACTATTACTAATATGCAAAGCGGAATAATAAACGGTTATATTGGACTAACATCGCATATGGTAAGCGAAATAAAAAAAGAAATCGGAAGTGACGCCAAAGTTGTTGCGACGGGGGGATTGAGCGGACTTATTGCAAGTGGCAAAAGTGATTTGATTGATGTCGTTGATAGAGCACTTACTCTAAGAGGATTAAATCTGATATACAAATTAAATAAGAAATAAAAAAGAATTAGGAATTAGGAATTAGGAGTTAGGAGTTAGGAATTATTGGCAAGTTAATTAAATAATTTAGCAACAATTCCTAACTCCTAATCCCTAATTCCTAATTGCAAACTAAAGGAAGTAAACTATATGAAAAAAGTGAATATAGCAATAATGGGTTTTGGAATCGTGGGTGGCGGTACATACGATATCTTAACAGGTAATTATAAGATGATTGCGGATAGCACGGGTTTTGGTATCAATGTAAAGCGTGTACTTGATTTGGATACACAAAAAATTATTGACAAGGGTATCGCTAAGGAAGTCGCTACCAAAAATTTTGAGGACATTGTTAATGACCCTGATATTAGTGTCGTTGTAGAGACAATGGGCGGTGTAGAGCCTGCAAGGGGCTTTATACTCAGGTGCTTAGAGGCAGGCAAGTCTGTGGTGACGGCTAATAAGGAGCTTTTGGCTAAGCATTGGGCAGAGCTCAAGTCAGCAGAGACAGATAGTGCCAGAATATTTTTTGAAGCAAGCTGTGCAGGCGGTATTCCGATTATACGCACGCTAGAGCAAGGAATGCAAGCCAACAACATTACTCAAATAATGGGTATAATCAATGGCACAACTAATTTTATTTTGGATAAAATGAGTGAAGAGGGACTTAGTTACTCTGATGCTCTCAAGATAGCACAAGATTTGGGATATGCCGAAGCTAATCCTGCCGCCGATGTCGAAGGGTATGACGCTATGTATAAGTTGTCTATCCTTAGCAGTCTTGCTTTTGGTAAGCATATTCCTTATACGGGGATATGCCGTGAAGGTATCGACAAGATTAGTGCAAGGGATATTGCCGAAGGTAAGGCTATGGGGTACACGCTCAAACTTTTGGGGATAGCACAAAACAGCGATGGTAAAATCGAAGCAAGGGTCAATCCTGCTTTTGTACCTGACAAGCACCCTCTAGCAGGCGTGAGAGGGGCTTTTAACGCTGTTTATCTCAAAGGTGACTATGTAGGCGACATAATGCTGTACGGTAGCGGAGCAGGCGCTCATCCTACGGGTAGTGCAATTGTCAGCGATGTAATTGTTGCCATCGGAATGCGTGGCAAAAAAGCTAAGAAAAAGGTATCTAAGGGTGAGCCTAAGTTTAATTACAACTATTCTAGCAAATACTATTTTTCTATAACCGCTGAAGACAAGGCAGGTTCGCTTGCCAAAGTAACGGCACTACTAGGTAAATGCGGAGTAAGTCTAGCGTCACTTGTCCAAAAAGAAGTCACAAACGGTCAGGCATATATCAGCTTTTTGACTCATTGCACATATGAGCAATCAATGCAAAAAGCAATAGGTGAGATTACTAAGCTAGATTGCGTATCGTCGGTTGAGAGTTTGATTAGAGTGATATAACGGTGCATATACTACAATTATATGAAACAACAATCTCATAAAAAGTCTTATCATCCGCCTAAGGTAGGAATGCGTATCATAAAAACCGCACTTGCGGTGTTGGTAACATTACTTATTATTGACTTTTTGTTGGGACGCCTTATACTTGGTCGGGATTGGGCAGGTTCGCTTAACATCACTATCTTTGCGATTATCAGTACAGTCATTACTATGCAAAGCAGTGTTAAGGAAACCGTCAAAGCCGCTCGAGAAAGAATAATCGGAACACTAATCGGAGTAGTTATAGGACTTGCATTTTTGGCACTAGCTGTACTTATGTTTGACACCACGCCTGAAACTGTTGCTGTATTAGTGTTTTATGCTCTTTTGACGATAGGAACATTGCTTGTAATATACTTGTGTAAAGTTATCAAGTTTGCTATAGTGTCAAGTCTTTGTGTGGTTGTTTTTATCAGCGTAATGTATGCGGTTAATAGCAATACCCCACTTGTAGACGCTATTTGGCGTGTATTAGGTACAATAGTCGGTGCGATAATCGCCATTGTTATCAATGCAGTGGTTTTTCCGCCAAAAATCAACGAAGAAAATATTATGAGCGACACATACGCATATAAATTTGAGGATAATCTTTATCTTAATATAACTAATCGTTGCAGTAATGATTGCACTTTTTGTGTTAGACAAGGCGGTAGCTTTGGCGGACAGTCACTTTGGCTAAAGACTGAGCCTACGACTGCTCAAGTTATTGAGGCTATCAAAACTTTTGACCCCGACTCATATAACCAAATTGTCTTTTGTGGTTATGGCGAAAGTACATACCGAATGGATTGTATGGTAGAGGTAGGCAAGTGGATTAAGGATAATTTAGGCAAAACAGTACGGCTCAATACTAATGGTTTAGGCAACCTCATCAATGGACGGGATATTTTGCCCGAACTAAAGGGAGCGGTCGATAGTATAAGCGTATCACTCAATCAGTATAACGCAAGCAAATATGAAGAGGTGTCAAAATCAGTTTATGGAGAGTCAGCCTTTGACGAGGTGCTTGACTTTGCCAAAAAATCAAAAGACGCAGGATTTGACACCCAAATGAGCATAGTTGCCTGTATCCCTAAAGAAGATATAGCCGAATGCTATATTGTGTGTGACAAACTAGGAATGCCTTTGCGTGTACGAGGACAAATGTAAGTCTAATTACAAATTAGCCGCTTCGCTTAGACTGCGTCAGTATACAAACTACAAATAAAGATATATGGGTATAGCAAAAACTCCCACATCGTCTTTGTGAGCCGTCGCTACAAAAGATAATGAGGATAAGTATCTACGGCGAAGCAATCTAGTTAAGGCGTAGATACCTTATAGTTAGACCAAAATACCAAATCTAGATTGCTTCGTTACCGCAAATCAACTTGCTATCCTTTACAGCTAATCTCTTTGCGTTTCCTCGCAATAGAGTTGTAACGAAACCCTAAAGTGGGGTCTGTCATCCTGAGCGAAGCGAAGGATCTAGCGAAGCGAAGGATCTAGCGAAGCGAAAAACACTAAAAACACCTCTTTTTACAGCTTTTTATCCGCTAACGCTAGATCCTTCGCTTCGCTCAGGATGACAGA
>WQVM01000062.1 GCA_009783985.1 Bacillota bacterium
TCGGGTGATAGTAGTTCATATCTTATACTACCAATAATTTTTGAGTTGCTTTCTATTACAAAAATCCGTTTTTTGCTAATTTCAAAAGAGACATTTTGTAATGTCTCTGATAATGCGGCAAGCGGAGTAGATGGCGGAAGACTTTGATGATAAACCTCAAAGGCTCGTTTTGACACATCAAGTATCGCTTTGGCATCGGATTTTTTTGCTGTGCGGATTATGTTACTCATATTGTTGTTTGTAATAGAGTGTAATATGCTGAGAAAGATTTGTTAGTCGTAGGGGCGGATGTCCTCAGCCGCCTGAATACCTCTAACCGTATATTTTTTAATAGGATAATTACTATTAGGCGGCTGAGGACATCCGCCCCTACAGATAGAATTCCAATTGCAAAGTTCTTTAGTAGTCTTAATAGTATGCAAGTTTTGACTATTTCATCAATAATGCCATTACGGCTTTTTGTGCGTGCAAGCGATTTTCGGCTTGGTCAAATACTCTTGATTGTGTGCCGTCAATTACTTCAGCGGTGACTTCTTCGCCTCTATGTGCAGGTAGGCAATGTAGGAATATTGCTTTTTTGCTAGCTTTTGCCATTATTGCCGAATTTACTTGATAGGGCATAAGGGCTTTTACTTTAGCGGCACTTTGCTCTTGACCCATAGAAAAGAATACATCGGTATACAATACATCACAATTTTTTATAGCGGTATCAATATCTGTCGTAACAGTAACATTGCCGAACTTTTGTGCTTTTTTGGTAATTTCAGGATTTGGCTCATAACCATTTGGAGAGCAGACAACTACTTCAAGCCCTAATTTTGCACCTGCAATCATTAGGCTGTGGGTCACATTGTTGCCGTCACCAAAATAGGCGAGTTTAATTCCGTCAAGTTTGCCAAAATTCTCATAGATAGTCAGCATATCGGCAAGTGCTTGGCATGGGTGATAGTCATCTGTAAGTCCGTTGATTACGGGCATTCCGCCATATTCGGCAAGTTCTTCTATATCGGACTGCTTAAAAGTGCGTATCATAATGCCGTCAATGCCGTAACGGGCAAGAGTCTTAGCTGTGTCGTGTATTGTTTCGCCTCGTCCTAATTGAATATCATTAGATGACAAAAATAGGGCAGAGCCACCAAGTTGCTTGATACCTTGCTCAAAACTTACCCTTGTACGGGTAGAGGATTTGGCAAAAATCATTGCGAGGGTTTTGCCTGCAAGTAGTTCGTGTTTTTTGCCTGTAAATTGCTTTTTTTTGAGCGTAACGGCAAGGTTAAGAATCTCGTATATATCGTCTTTGCTATAATCAAGCAGATTAAGCAAGTGCTTATGATTAAATGGCATAGTATCTCCTAAAATGAAAAGATTAGGGATTGGTAAGAGCGTGTATAATCTGAAAAAGTGCTACTAACTCGTAAGGTATTCCTACGGAGTTAAGCAGATAATTATTGTTCGGGCAGGCAAGACGCTTTGCTTGGTCTTCGACGCCAGTCCCTACGATTGGATTTTCTAGTGTAGCTGTTTAGCCAGTAATAATAATTATCCATTATCTATACTACAGATTTGTTTTGCTAAAAATGTCTTCTAAAGCGTCGTATAGCTGGTCTATTTGTGCTTCGGATATAATATATGGGGGAACAAATCGTAGAGTATTGTTGCCGGCACAATTGACCAAAAATCCTTTTGTCATAAGTTTGCCGACAATTTCCGGTCCGTTTAGTTCCGGCTCTAACTCTATACCTAACATCAAGCCCATACCACGAACTTCTTTGACCCACTTGTATTTTTTGAAAGCCCTTAATTTGTTGCGGAAGTATTCGCCTTTGCGTTCGATTTCTTTGAGTAGGTCAGTATTAGTTAGGAGGTCAATGACAACTCCTGCCGCTGATGAGGCTAGGGGATTACCTCCAAAAGTACTGCCGTGGTCACCCGCCTTAAAAGCCTTAGCTACCTCGCCTCTGGCTAGTGTTGCTCCGATAGGTACACCACCGCCTAGACCCTTAGCTAGTGTCACAATATCAGGTTGAATCCCGAAATGCTCAAAGCTAAACATCTTGCCTGTGCGACCGACACCCGTCTGCACCTCATCAAGCACAAAGAGAGCACCTTTTGCTTTGCACAAAGCGTAAGCATCAATCAAATAAGCCCCGTCTGCTACTATTACGCCGTTTTCGCCTTGAATTGTTTCCATAATAACGGCGGCTGTATCTCCGTCAACGGCAGCTTTGAGTGCGGCAATATCGTTAAAAGGTACATACTCAACTTCGGGAAGTAGGGGGACATAAGGGTCAGCATATTTTGGTTGACCTGTCAAAGTTAGGGTTGCCATTGTGCGTCCGTGAAAAGACCCTGTAGCTGTTACAATCTTAAAGCGTTTTTCGCCGCGCCAATAAAAATATTTGCGTATAAGTTTGACAGCACATTCGTTAGCTTCCGCACCGCTGTTACTCAAAAATACCCTGTCAAAAATAGATTTTTTGACAAGAGCCTCGATTAAGCGGGCTTGCGGTTCGTTGTAATATACATTGCTAATGTGTATAAGTTTTGCCGCTTGCGTACTGATAGCCTCTACAAGTTTTGGGTGATTGTAACCTAAGCAATTGACGGCAATACCTGCGACAAAATCTATGTAGGACTTGTCGCTTGTGTCATACAATACAGCACCTTCGCCCCGTTCGATACACAAATTTTGCCGATTAAAGCAGGGCATATAGTACTTGTTATCTAAATTTTTGATTTTGTTAAACATAGTTTTTATGTGTAAAAATTATTTTGTTACGACTGTTCCGATACCTGTATCTGTAAAAATTTCTAGGAGTATCGAATGTCTTACTGTTCCGTTGATTATGTGGACTCGGTTGATTCCTTGCTCTACACCTCTAATGCAACCCTCAGCCTTAGGAATCATACCACCCTCTATAGTGCCGTCTTTGATGAGTTTTTTGATTTCGGCTACGGTGATTTCTGGTATAAGTGTTTTTGGGTCACTAGGTTTTTTTCTAATGCCGTCAATATCAGTAAGAAAAATCAATTTTTCGGCTCTCAACGCAGCAGCTATATCGCCGGCGGCAGTATCTGCATTTATATTATAACTATTACCTTGACTATCAGCACCTATGCCTGCAATAACAGGGACATATCCTGCTGTACAAAGGTCTGTTAGGACACTTATATTGACACCGGTGATTTTGCCTACATACCCAAGGTCGTTGGATTTTTTGACAGCTTGTATAAGTCCTGCATCTTTGCCTGACAAACCAATTGCCTTGACACCAAGTGCACAAAGAGAGGATGCAATGTTTTTGTTGAGTTTGCCACACAATGCCATTTGTACAGCTTCCATAGTTGCGGCATCAGTAACTCTCAGTCCGTCCTTAAACTTAACCTTGATGTTCAGCTTGTCAAGTAATGCATTGATTTCAGGACCGCCGCCGTGTACAAGTATAGGATTGACGCCTACCATTTTGAGCGTGGCGACATCTTGCATTATAGAATTGACAACCACGGGGTCATTCATAGCGTTGCCACCATACTTGATGACAACAAATTTGCCTGCCAGCTTACTAATATACGGCAGAGCTTCTACTATTATGTTAGCTTTGTTAATTAAATCTTGCATAGTTAGTGATTAGTGATTAGTGATTAGTGATTAGTGATTAGTGACAGAAGTAATTTCTAATCACTAGTCACTAACCACTAGCCACTTATAAGTGTTCTCCGGCGACAGGTAGTCCTGTTGCTTCGTCTATACCGAGAATAATGTTCATATTTTGTATAGCTTGACCTGCTGCACCCTTGATAAGGTTATCAAGACAGCTTATAATAATAAGTTTGCGGGTGCGTGTGTCCAGTTTATAGCCGATATAACAAGTGTTACTGTTAGCGACATGAGTTATGGACGGATAAGTCCCTTCTGACAAAACTTTAACGAAACGCTCATTGCCATATGCTTTTTTGAAACAATCGGCGATTTGTGCCGAAGTAATTTCGGGTGAAACATCAGCATAAATTGTAGACAAAATTCCTCGTTTGATAGGCAGGAGATGAGGAACAAAGCATAGCCTGAAGTTCTTATCACCGAAAGATAATTTTTCTTCCATTTCACTGGAATGTCTATGCACAGCTACGCTATAAGCCTTAAAATTGTTATCCAATTCGCAAAAGCCAAAGTCAACTTCACTCCGTCGTCCTGCTCCGCTGACACCGCTTTTGGCATCTATCGTTATTGTATCGGCTTTGATAAGCTTGTTTTTGAGCAAAGGATAGAGGGGCAAAATACAAGAGGTTGTATAACAACCGGGGTTGCCTATAAGGGCAGGATTCTTTTTGTCCTTTGCGAGTGCTTTGATTTTGTCTCTATAAATTTCTACAAGTCCATAGACAGCTTTTGGGTTGATATCCTTGCGAGGGTGTTTGATATTATAAGTTTGTTCATAGAGCGGAATATTATCGTATCTAAAGTCTGCAGACAAGTCAACAACATTGACCCCCATATCATATAGCTTGCCGCCGATATCCGCCGCCGTAGCGTGAGGGAGCGCCAAAAACACAATTTTGCAATCTTTGGCTATCTTGTCAAGCGGAACATCTTCGTATTTGAGCGTAGGATAAGCTGCCGCAAGAGAATGGTATGACAAGCCTACTGCTGTACCGGCAATATCTTTACGAATGTCAACAGCGTATTTGACTTCAACCTCGCTATGATTAGCAAGTAATTTAAGGAGCTGATAACCAATATAACCGTTAGCTCCAATAATAGCAATATTTGTTTTCATTATTCAATGACTCTCACTTTGACGACATCTTTAATAGACTGAATTTGTTTAAGGGCAGTTTCAGGAAGGCGTTCGTCAAGGTCAAGGATAGCGTAAGCGTAATCACCTTGTGCTTGAGACAAAAAGTTAGCTATATTGATTTTTGACGCACTAATAGCCTCTGTTATCGGGTTAAGCACATTCTTGACATTTTTGTGTATGACTGTGAGGCGTTGTTTGCCTGTGCGTCTAACATTGCAAGAAGGGAAGTTGACAGAGTTTTTGATATTACCGTTGTCAAGATAATCAACAATTTGCTTTGCCGCCATATAAGCACAGTTGTCTTCCGCTTCGGGTGTTGATGCACCAAGATGAGGGATAGGTATAACACCTGGGACACCCAAAAGGTCCTCAACAGGGAAGTCTGTTACATAGCGGCTAATTTTGCCGCTCTTAATAGCGGCGACAATGTCTTTATTGTTGACGAGTTCGCCTCTTGAGCAGTTGATAACAGCTGCGCCTGACTTCATACTAGCAATAGTTTTGGCGTTAAGCATTTCTTTTGTAGCAGGAACAAGAGGTGCGTGTAAAGAGACAAAGTCGCACTCGCTAAGTAGGCGATTAAGGTCAGTCTCATGCTCAATGCTGTTAGAAAGATGCCACGCACCATCGATAGTGATGTGCGGGTCATAACCGATGACTTTCATATCTAGCTCAACAGCTGCATTAGCAACAAGTGCACCGATAGCACCAAGTCCGATAACACCAAGTTTTTTGCCTGTAAGCTCAGGACCTACAAACTGCCCCTTGCCGCTCTCTACAAGCTTAGCAACCTCTGCACCCTTGCCTTTGAGTCCTTGTGCCCAAGCTATACCGTCCACAATCTTGCGAGAGGCGAGTAGTAATGCACATATTGCAAGTTCTTTAACAGCGTTAGCGTTAGCTCCTGGAGTATTAAAGACAACAATACCTTTAGAGCTATAATCAGCAATCGGAATATTGTTGACACCTGCACCTGCACGACCGACACATAGCGTAGAGGGAGGAATTTTGTAAGAGTGCATATCAAAACTCCGTAGCATTATAGCCTCGGGGTTAGTGCAATCTTTAGTCAATTTGTAAGAACCCAAAGCGTCATTAGCGGCAGGGCTGATTTCATTAAGTATTAGAATGTTTTTATTTGATTTACTCATCTGTAACTCCTAAGTATTAAGCGTTGGTTTATTTTTTATTTTCCTTTTCGAATTTTTTCATAAAGTCTACTAATGCATCTACACCGGCACTAGGCATAGCGTTGTATATACTTGCACGCATACCGCCAACAAGACGATGACCTTTGAGTGTAGTTAATCCGACTGTAGCAGCCTCTTTGACAAATTTATCGTCTAATTCTGCATTAGGTGTAACAAAGGGGACATTCATTATAGAACGGTATTCCTTTTCGACTTTGTTACTATAGAATTTTGACTTATCAATTGCATCATACAGCACTTTGGCTTTTTTCTTATTAATCGCATTGATAGCTTTGACGCCGCCTAGTTTTTTAATCCATCTAAACACAAGCATACTTACATAAGTCGAGAAACAGGGTGGGGTATTATATAATGATTTTTCTTTGACTTGTGTAGACCATTTTAGCATAGTAGGGCAATTCTTGCTTTCGTTACCCAATAAGTCACGGTGTACTATTACAATGGTCGCACCTGCAGGTCCTGCATTCTTTTGGGCACCTGCATAAATCACGCCAAATTTGCTTACATCAAACTCTTCTGATAGAATACAACTGGACATATCGGCAACTATCGGAATACCACCTGTATCAGGCACTTTGTCAAACTTAGTTCCAAAAATAGTATTGTTATAGCAAATATGCACATAGTCAATATTTTTGCGGAAGTTAGAAGGACTTAGCTTAGGGATATATGTGTGGTTGCAGTCAGCACTGCTGGCAACCTCTTTGTAATCACCGAACTTTTGTGCTTCTTTGAAAGCTCTCTCAGCAAAATTACCCGTAACTACATAATCCGCAGCACCATATTTAGCAAGATTAAGCGGAATAGCCTCAAATTGAGTTGTCGCACCGCCTTGCACAAAGATAACCTCGTAGTTATCAGGAATATTCATTATTTCTCTGAGTAGTGCCTCAGCTTCGGCATTTATCGCCTCATAGTGTTTGCCACGGTGACTCATTTCCATAACGCTCATGCCACTGCCCTCATAATCAAGCAGTTTTTTTTGAGCCTCTGCCAACACCTCTTCCGGTAACATCCCCGGACCCGCCGAAAAATTAAAAATTCGCATATACTATGCCTCCTAAAAATATCAATCTATATTATATCAAAATTCTCCAAACTTTGCAAGCAAAATAAACAAGCTATTCAAATAAAACCAACAAAATAGGACGCTTGAATGCTTCGTTTGAGCTTTGTTGGGTAGGGAATATTGTAGTAGATAGCCAAGTTGTCGGGGTGAATATCCCCAACAGCCCGAATACTAATTATCCGTCGTGCAAGAAAATTAGTCAAATACTAGCCTGATAACTTGACAGGTGGGTGGTTGTTTGAGTATAATTGTTTCGATGGATTCTTCTAATAAGAAAGTTGTTGGGGCTAGTGTGATTTCTGGTGCGGTTGTTGCGATAATTGTCGGTATAGTAATTATCGTTGCATCTGTAATGTTTGGGGTAATTGAGCGAGTTTCCAGTAGGACAATTCTTAATATCAACCCGATAATTTTTTATGTTAATCTTGTAATTTTGGGGTTGTTTGGAGTGTCTTTTATTGCGTACGGTGTCACAAAAATTAGGCGAAGGGTTTTTATTTTTGTGATTGACGGGACAAGTTTAGTTTTTGGCAATGTCCAAAAAGCAATTGCTCTAAGTGACATCAAAGATGTACGACCAAAAAAAAGGTACCGATTTAAGAAATACGGCGGCTTTAAGCATGATGTAGTAGAGGTTACTCTAAAAAACGGTCAAATCAAAAATTTTGTAGACATTGCCAACACGCAAAATGTCGTAGATGCGATTCTGTCAGAAATCTCAAGAGAGGTTGGGCGGTAACAATATGAAAAAACTTGTTATAGCTAGTAATAATAAGGGCAAAATTGCTGAGATTGCCGAGATTCTTGGAGGGCATTTTGAGGTTGTCTCTATGAAAGAGGCGGGGCTAGAAGTTGATATAGAGGAAACGGGTACGACCTTTGAGCAGAATGCGATTATCAAGGCAAAGGCGTGTTTTGAGCGGACGGGACTGCCAAGTCTTGCGGACGATAGCGGATTGTGTGTTGACGGGCTTGACGGCGCTCCGGGTGTTGATAGTGCAGTTTATGCGCAGTCTAAAGATGCTCACTATAGCCAATTAACAAGTGACCAAAATATCGACTTACTTCTTAGCAATCTAAAAAATATCAAAGATAGAAGTGCAAAATTTGTGTGCGTGATGGTTTTGTTTGATGGCACTCGGATTATATCAGGGTATGGGGAGACGCACGGTAAAATCTTGTCCGAGAGGGTGGGGGCAGGCGGTTTTGGCTACGACCCGATTTTTTGGTCTGATGATTTGGAGCAAAGTTTTGCATTAGCGACCGCAAAAGACAAAAATAAAGTAAGTCATCGTCGCCGTGCCTTAGATGATTTGCTAAAACACTATCAAAATAGTTGACTAAATATTTTTGATAAAGTATAATAATATAATCATCATGCGGATGTGGCGGAATGGCAGACGCGCCAGACTTAGAATCTGGTATCCTTGATGTGCTGGTTCAAGTCCAGTCATCCGCACCAA
>WQVM01000063.1 GCA_009783985.1 Bacillota bacterium
AAGGCTAAGCACCGAGATGACAAGAATATCGCAGGGACTTTTGACAAGCTCTGTTGCCTCTAGTGTTTTGAATATGGATATGCTAGAAGAGGATGAGGGTGAATTTGTATCAAGTCTTTGCCCAAACTGCAAAGGACAACTAAATTTTAAGGATAGAAACAATAAAAGTTGCCCTTTCTGTGGGACGGAGTTCAAAAGGTAAGAGTCGAAATGGTTGTACCATTTTGTTGTAAAATGAATAACGGAAAGGGTGCGTAATTTTATCGGTAAAAAAACAAAAAAGATTTTGGATTTTGGGCTTAAAAATGATTGACAAAAAAGATGATTTTTTTTATAATTATTTAGCATTAGTTATTTAGATTAAGTTGCAAATAAATCGGAGCGGTAGAGGGTACCCCTCCAATAGTCGATTGTCGACTAGTTAGAAAGCGGGAACCCCAATTGAACCTCATTTTTGTGAGGGATCTATTGGCGGCCGCTACGCAAACACTTTTGAAAAAGCAAAAGGTATGTAGCATATGGTTGTTATATACCTTTTTTTGATGTATTGGGTGGGAAGTTGGTAGTTGGGTTGTAATGGAATGCTGAAAACGCAGTAGGTGATAGGTGTGTCATTGCTTCGTCGCTTTGCTTCTCGCAATGACATACAGTTGCTAACTTTATTGGAACTACTAAGAATAATTATTGTTCGGACGGTCGAGGACGCTCGCCCCTATAAGATTGGAGTAAGTTAATGGCAAAAAAGAATGTGACACAAGAAAAAAAAGAGACGATAATAGAGATTAAGAACATCATTAAGAAATTTGGTGATGTTACAATCTTGGATGATGTCAATCTTAGCATTAAGAGGGGCGATTTTGTCACGCTTTTGGGACCCAGCGGCTGTGGAAAGACTACTTTGCTTAGGCTTATAGCTGGTTTTGATACGCCTACAGACGGGGCTATTTTTATTGGCGGAAACAATGTTACTATGTTACCTCCGCACAAAAGACCTGTCAATACAGTTTTTCAAAAATATGCACTTTTTCCGCATCTTAATGTTTTTGGAAATATAGCTTTTGGGCTTAAACTTGCAAAAATCCCTGACACCTCTAAGCCTGCGGGCAAAAACGGCAAAATCCCGACCCGTAAGTGGAAGAAAGCCGAAATTAAAGAAAAAGTAGAAAAAGCCCTCACGCTTGTGGGGCTTGAGGGGTATGGACACAGGGATACCAATAGTCTTAGTGGCGGACAGCAACAGCGTGTGGCGATTGCACGGGCGATTGTGTGCGAGCCTAAGGTTTTGCTCCTTGACGAGCCTCTCGGTGCACTTGACCTCAAAATGCGAAAAGAGATGCAAGTTGAGCTGATGAATATGCACCGTAATTTAGGGATAACTTTTGTATATGTGACGCACGACCAAGAAGAAGCCCTGACAATGAGCGACAAGATTGCCGTTATGCGTGATGGTGTTATACAGCAGTTAGGTACACCTAAGCAGATTTATGACGAGCCTCAAAACGCTTTTGTAGCCGACTTTATCGGTGAGAGTAATATTCTTAGCGGAACGATGATTAAGGATTTTGTCTTAGAGTTTGCGGGGGCAAAGTTTACTTGTGAGGATAAGGGGTTTGGCAAGGGCGAAAATGTTGACATAGTTATCCGCCCTGAGGATATTTATATTATGGACGCCGACAACCCTAAGGGAATGCTCAAAGGCGAGGTTGTGAGCGTAATTTTTAAGGGAACATATTATGAGATAGAGGTCAAAAACGAGGGGTATCAGTTTACGGTACAGGATACGGCGAGTTGGGATGTCGGGGACAAGGTGACTATGTATATTCGTCCGCACGATATTCATGTTATGAAAAAAGCTAAGACGATTAACAGCTTTGACGGAGTGATTAAGGGTGCGGACAGTGTGCAGTTTTTGGGGGCGACATACGAGATAGCTGAGCAGGCGGATTTTGAAGCGGGAGATGAGGTGACAGTTAAGATAGAGTTTGATAATGTAGAACTTACCGACCACCCAGAAGATGCTCCTCTTAGCGGCAGAGTAACTGATACTTTATACAAAGGTAAATATTATCAAGTGCAAGTATATGTAGAGGATGCGGACGAATTCTTTTTGCTCAATACCAATGTTGAGTGGGATAACGGTGACCAAGTAGGTATATTAGTTAAGGCAGAGGATATTCAGCTAGAAAAAAGGACGGATAGTACAGAAACAGCAGATTAAATAAACATGGAAAAAACAAAAAAGACAAATCCAACAATCAGATTCTTTAAGCGACTAAAAAGTTTTCACTTTAGCCGTTCGCATTATGCATTGCCGTATTTGATTATGCTGGCAGTATTGGTTATGTTGCCACTCGGTATGATGATTTTCAATAGCTTTAGGCATGACATTTACGGGCATTTTACGCTGTTCAATTATAGACAATTCTTTAGGACAGCAGGAAACTGGCAGGCTATGTGGCGGTCACTCTATACTGCCGCTATAGTTACAGTTGCTTGCCTGATACTGGCATATCCCGTTGCGTTTATATTAAGTAATCCAAAATTCAACCGTTCTACAACTATTATATTTGCATTTGCATTGCCTATGTGGGTTAATATTATGCTAAGGACGATAGCTTTGCGCAACTTGTTCTTTTTGATGGGCATTGACTTAGGATATCCGACAGTTGTTATAGGACTTATTTATGACTTTTTTCCGTTTATGCTTTTGCCACTTTATACCAGTTTGTCTAGCATAGACAGAAGTTATGTTGAGGCGGGGAGTGACTTGGGGGCAGGTGCAGTGCGTAATTTTAGCAAGATAACTTTGCCATTGTCTGTCCCAGGTATTGTGTCGGGTTCAATCCTAATATTTATGGCGACAGTTAGTAATTTTGCGATAGCTGACCTGCTTGGTAGTGATATTATTATGTTTGGAAATGTGGTCAATTTGTTGTTCCGCAATAGACGATTGACAGGAAATGTCGGAAGTGCTTTTGCAACAATATTACTTGTCATTATAGTAGCCAGTATGCTGGCAACAAGCAGACTAACACGCAAAAAGGGCGGCGGCACACAGGGCGGAGGACGGCTATAATAATTGGCTGTTATACCAGATGAGGAGGTGGATAAAAATGACAAAAAGAACAGAAACAACAAAAAAAATTATTGCACGAAGCATAGTAATAGGTATGCTTATATTGCTTTATTTTCCTTTGATGCTGCTTATTGTGTTTTCGTTTACGCCGAGTGTAGCTATGGGGTCGTGGAGCGGCTTTTCCTTTTCGCTTTATAGAGATTTATTTAATAATAGTAGGGCAATGGAAGCTGTACGCACGACCTTTTTGGTAGCCGCTATCAGTAGTGCTATTGCGGTAATATTAGGCACATTTACGGCAATAGGCATATTTAATATGAAAAAAAACAAACAAGAATTGTCACTTGCTGGTACACAAATTACAGTAATCAATGCCGAAATAGTTACGGGGATAGCGTTTGCAACACTTTTTGTGGCTATGATGAATATCAATATTCCTATAAGATTTGGATATGTAACACTTGTTATAGCTCATGTGATGTTTATTACTCCGTTTGTAATCTTAGCGGTTATGCCTCGGCTGTATAGGCTCAATCCAAATCTATATGAGGCAGGTTTGGATTTGGGTGCAGGTCCGATGAAAACAATGTTCACTGTTGTTATGCCTCAGCTTATCCCAGGGATGATTAGCGGTTTTGCACTTGCTTTTACCATAAGTTTAGATGACTTTGTTGTAAGTAGCTTTAATACTGGACACCTCAATACAATATCAACTTGGTTATATAACAGCAGGCAGGGAATTCCTCCGGAGAGCAGAGCATTATCGGCACTTATATTTGCATTAGCATTTATTGCACTTGTGGTGCTGTATATAAAGAACAAAAAATCACAAAAAGCATTTAGAGGTTAAAACAATGGTCTCGTTATTAAACAGAAATATATTAAATAACGGGTTTAGATATATAATAAATAAAAAAATAGGAGAAAATAATGAAAAAAATAAAAAGCACAATCACAATCATATTAGCGGCTATGATGCTTATGATGGTATCGCTATCACTTACTGCGTGTGGCGGACGAAGCAGAGAACTCCGCATTTATAACTGGGGTTACTATATGTGCCCGAGTGTTCTTGAGAGCTTTGAAGAGTGGTATCACGAGACAACCGGCAGACGCATAAGGGTTATAGAGACAACATTTACATCTAATGAGGAAATGTTTGCAGACATATCAAGCTCTATGCTTGACTTTGATATAGCAGTACCTAGTGAGTATATGGTGAGCAAAATGTTTGGCAATGGCGGTTCGACTAACTACTTGCTTCCTATTTATGACCCAGCTTGGGGCGATGACAATATCGTCACAAATTTGGATAGTATTTATGATAGACTAATGAATGTCACTAATGCTATGACACCTAATGATGGTGGTCGTATCTATGCAACGCCTTATCTATGGGGCACAATGGGTATAATGTTTGACTCTAGCGTAATCAGATATGAATATGTAGAGTTTTGGGGTTGGACAGCACTTTTCCGTGATATTCCTACACATACAGTATTTAATCCTAACGCAAGCTATGGTGCCGCTGATTACGGACCTGTTGCTCTTACTCAAGAGGCAATCGATAACAATAGCAACCTAGAAGCTTTTGTTGCCAATCGTATTTATATGAAAGACAGCTTCCGTGATAGTCTAGTGGCTGTACAAGGACATCTTAATCGTACTAGGTTGAGAGCTTATGCGGCGGAGTCTGGCTGGGGAGTAGGCACACCTGCGTATAATCTCCTAAGAGATATTTATGCTAATGCACCTACACCAGCTCGTATTGCAGAATATGAGGCAGAACTTATCCGTCAACGCAATTTGCGTAGCTTCAAACAACATGAGGTAGATGTAGGTAAAACTAACCTAATGCACAGATATGAGTCCAGAGGCTTTTTAGGGATATTCTGGTCTTGTGACGGTTATGTAATTACCGAAAACCCAAACATCGTATACCACATTCCAATTGAGGGTAGCAATATGTATGTTGATGCTATGGTAATACCTAGATTTGCTCGCAATGAAAGAGCTGCAAGATATTTCATATACTATATTAACAAATATAATGCCCAAAGTCCTGCGACAAGTGCGGCTTTCCGTAATATGACCGCAACAGGCGCACCAAGCGGAGTGGAGCAATCAATGATAGATTTCCGTACAAGCCTTAATCTTGATGACGGTGTTGCTAATATATTTGGATACACTATGGAAGACCTGTTCGAAGATTATAGAGTAGGAGATAGACCTACTGATATGCTAAGACGGGATATGTATACAAATGTAGTGCTATTCCCTCATCTATATGAGGGAGAGGATATTCTAGCCCGTACGCAATATATGCGTGACTGGGGTGCAAGCGTAGAGCACGCCTTGGCACTTATGTGGAGCAGAGTACTTGTGTCTTGATAAAGAGACTAATAGAGTTGTTCTGTAACCTAGAGTGGCAGGCTAAGGTATGTCTTATCAGCCACAAGTCAACCTCTTTCCTTGACAATACTGCTAGTATTGCCTTTGTCAAGATGCTGTCTTGTGACTAATAATCCACACCATATCCTACCGCTCTAGGTTATGGGACAACTCTATTATAAACAACCAAAGCAGGCGGGTAAAAATCCGTCTGCTTTTTGTTTGGATAAGTAATACTATGGTGACCTAATTGCGTTGACAAAAAAGTGTGGTTGTCGTATAATAATGAGAGGATTATGAACATACACGAGATATGGGCTTCCGTGCTTGGCGGGCTCGAAAAAGAAACAACAGCCATAACATATGATGTTTGGATTAAGACATTAGAGCCTGTGGACATTAAGGACGGGGCGCTGATTCTTTCTGCACCGTCAAGCGAGGCGAGGGATTTTGTGCTTAATAGATTCCGCACGCTTATCAGGACGGTTGCACGAGATGTCAACAACGCTATTACGGAAGTTGAAATTATCGAACCGAGCGAAAAAAAAGCTGTCGAAGATATTTCTGAGCAAGAAAGCGTAAGGGTTATCGGAATAGAAAAAGAAGCTGCATCCGAAGTGTCACAAGCTCCTGCGATTTATCTCAATCCCAAATATAATTTTGATTCCTTTGTTGTGGGTAAGTCTAATCAGCTTGTTCATGCGGTGGCGCAGGCGGTTGCCGAAAATCCCGGAGAAGCACATAACCCGTTATTTATATACGGCGGTGTGGGACTTGGCAAAACGCATATTATGCACGCTGTGGGCAATGCGGTTAGATTTAGCAATCCCAAGCTCAAGGTCTTGTATGCATCAAGCGAGAAGTTTGCTAACGAGATGATTGACAGCTTTAGGTTAGGCAATAAGGCTAATCAGGCTTTTAGGGATAAGTACCGTTTAGTTGATGTCTTGATGATAGATGACATACAGTTTTTTGCAGGCAAGGACAGGACGCAAGAAGAATTTTTTCATACCTTTAATGATTTGTATCAGCTTAATAAGCAGATTATTATAAGTAGTGACCGTCCGCCCAAAGAGCTTTTTAATATGGAAGAGCGGCTTGTAAGTCGTTTTGCGTGGGGAATGATTGCCGATATTCAACCACCTGACGAGGAGACACGGGTAGCCATACTCCAAAAAAAGGCACAAGGACTTAAACAAAATATTAAGCCGGATATACTCGCACTTATGGCAAAAAATCCTTTTACTAATATTAGGGATATGGAGGGCTTGCTTAATAAGGTTATATTTTTGGCTAAACTTAGCGGTACTGATATTATAGAGGAGACGGTACACGCCGCCCTCAAGGATTATCAGGACGAGACGAGTGAGGACAGCGTAACCGCACAAGACATAATAGCGGCTACGGCAAAATACTTTGGAATAACTATAGCCGAGATGACCGGCAAAAAGAAAACCAAAGATGTCGTAGAGCCTCGTCAATATTGTATTTATCTTATATCCGAATTGCTAGCCATTCCGCTCGGCACTATCGGCAACTACTTTGGCGGTCGTGACCACACAACAATTATGCACTCCCGCAACAAGGTTGTCGAGGCTGTTAGGAATAATACGCGGGCAACAACAATAGTAGCAGACATCAAAAGTTCATTATATAGAAAGTAGTAGTTTTCATTGACCCTGCATAATTTTCTTTTTTGTGTCGCAAACTATGGGTATGAAAAAGAAAGTATTTTTAAGTTTGACCTTTTTGGTCTTAGCGGTGTTAATTTTTGGTGCGTGTAGTGCTAACCGCCATGTAAGAGATAACCGTCACAATCATCATGGTAATAATTATTTTGCCAGAAATTATCCTAATCATAATCAAATGGTTGAGTATAGGGATGAGAATGGGAATATAGTACACCGTGCAACATATGAGAATAATAGAGGTTGCCGTCGTGCTAATAATGTTGCGACAAGGGGTGCTCATCACTATGAGGAAGGCAGGGGTTGCCGCCGTAGCGGGACAGGTGCAACAAGATATGCCCGTCATAATGTGGATAGGGCATACCATCAGCCGCACCATAATAATGACGGACTACACCATAGCAAGTACGATGCGGCAGGACCTCAATACAGACACAAAACTTTGACTCCTCAAGCGGCAAGACGAATCCCTAATCCGTTTCACCGTAAGGACATATACGCTAACGAATGTTGTGATAAATACTTCTATAAGAATGGTCATAATAATAACGATGGAATAAGACACAACTTGCACAACTTCGGTGAAGACGCCAAACATAATCTCCATAACTTCGGTGAAGATACTAAGCAAAACCTGCATAACTTTGGAGAGGATACCAAGCACAATTTCGAAAGAATAGGAAAAGCTTTTAATAGAGCATCAGCTAGGGTGACAGAGGACGAAGTAATAGAGGACAAAACAGCCGAAGACGCCGTTAGACCAAATCAAGGCGGTAACGGCATTACTCAAATAATGGGGGGCAGCCTTGTGAGCGCTGCCTCTTTTTTTGTGCGTGAGGATAAGACTCCGGACGAGGGCGTAAGAGTTCCTGTTATTATGTATCACAGCATTCTCAAATCCCGTAGCGGAAAATTTGTCGTAAGTCCTGCCGTCTTAGAGGCGGATATGCTGTATCTTATCAAGCAAGGTTATACGACAGTATTTACACAAGATGTTATTGATTATGTAAAAGGTTTGGGGGAGTTACCCGAAAAACCAATCATCGTAACTTTTGATGACGGGTTTTATAATAATATGGTTTATGCACTACCGATTTTTAATGAGCTAGGACTCAAAGGTGTCATCAATATTGTAGGGCATTATGCGGATAAGGCTGTTGAAGAGGGGGACAACAATCCTAACTATAGCCATTTGTCGTGGGAGCAGATGAGAGAACTCTCAAAAAGCGGTGTTTTTGAAATCGGTAACCACACTTACGAT
>WQVM01000064.1 GCA_009783985.1 Bacillota bacterium
GAGATAGCTCTCTATAAGACTGTCACTTATATTAACAATCAGTCCATTTGATACATAATAACCATATTTCTTTGGGTTGACCTCAAATATATCAACCTTATCAATATAGTCATTTTTGACACAATTGCTATCGTCATCATTAAGTTGACAGCTGTCACTTCCGAACAACTTATAACCGTTGTACTTAGCAGGATTGTGACTAGCAGTAATCATAATACCCATACCGCATTTTAGCTCACGAACAGCATACGACAAAAAGGGAGTTGGGGAAATATCCGAAACTATATGAGACTTGATACCGTGAGCAGCGAGAACACACGCGGAGTATTTAGCGAATAATTCCGAATTAATTCTGCTGTCATAACTTATAGCAACCGATTTAAGCCCGCGCTTGGTCATAAATCTTGCCACACCCTCGGTAGCCTTACCAACCGTATAAATATTAAGACAAGCCGTACCCGCACCTATTTCGCCCCTAAGACCGCCCGTACCAAACTCTAATTCCTTGTAAAAGGCGTTGAGGATACTTGCCTCATCGCCTCTTATTGCTTCTAGCTGTGTCTTAATTGCTTTATCTTTGACATTTGTTACCCAAAGATTGTAATTATCGTATGCTTGCTTGTTTTTCATACAATAATTATAAAGTATTTTGACAATATTGTCAATCCTATATAAGGGGTTTTTGAGGAGTATGAGCAGGCTGTACAAGGTCAACTATCACCCTCTTTTTAGGCTCGGCAAAATACCTAACTTTCATTGGCTTAAGTGCTGTGTATAACACCGGCAATAGTACAGGCAATAGGAGCAAATTACTTATAATATGCGTTGCAAAAAAACCCGCACCTGCCACATAAATAGCTCCAAACAAAGGCCAAAAATATGGTGTCCCGATACCACCAAAAATTATCACATCAATAAAACTTGACAGAACTCCAAAACTTATCGTAAATATTATACCAACTATTATGGACAAAACTACTCTAAGTCTATGGCATTTGCGTGGCAAAATAGCGACCACTGTTACCATTAGTGGCCAATAAATAAAATACAAAATAATCCAACTCGGCATAGCAGGCCAGATTATAATTTCTATCATTACAAAAACTATCGCCGCAACCATAGTTTTGCGCCACCCAAAGACAAGAGTGTAGACAATAAATAGTGTTGTCATAATCTCAACATTAGGTATAAAAGCAATTACTGTCTTGCCGCCCGTAAGTGTAGCGACAAGCACAGCAATTAGGCATATAGTTTTTGTAGCACTTATCGGAGTGCTAACTCGCTCTATATTTTTCAACTTAATCTACCCCATTACAAAAATGTAAGTAGTACCCGCAAGCACAGGCATATCGTCAATACCCATATTAGCAAATCTAAAGGTTACATCATCCACCACTCTTGTTTGGAGCGGATTGGAGTATCTTATATTGGTATGTGTCAAATAAAAAGCTATCCATCCACCATCAGTAGCATCTAAGCTACCAATTCTATTTATAAATCTCCCGAATTGACCTAGCTCATATTCAAATACAAACGGATTAAATTCGTCATCAAACCAACCGTTAAGTTCATCCAAAACTTCTCCGATAGTCTCGCTATCGGTCGTAAAGTTCTCAAACCGCCAACTACCTGCAATTATTGTTATTGACTGGTCAACATCAGGCGGTATAATCGGCTCGCATTCGCAACTTTCGCCGCTACATGCAACCGCAACCGCAAAAGTTATAACAAAAGCTAACACCATTGCCAAAATCTTTAGTGTTTTTTTCATTATTATTTTATTACCCTCCGTAATATAAATTCTTAGCAATTATTTTTTTGCCTTGAATCGACCTCTTGATAAGAAGTCTAAACATCAATTTGAATATCAGGACTTGGCGATATACCTTACGGTGTATATCTGGGGGTCTTCTCTTTCGATGACTTGTCCCATCGGGTAATATTACTTATCCGCTTAATATCGCAAAGCAGGAGAAATAAGTAATACACCCTAGCCTAACCTTAGCGGGGGCTGTCCCCGATTTGCACGGGGTTCCTCAAATTGAATTGTTTTCAAAAATTTTCTAGCTTGCTTTTTGTTGACTGTACACCTTGCTATACTTACCGTCTAGACTCATAAGTTCCTCGTGTGTCCCTCTCTCAGTGATGTGACCGTTTTCCAGATAAACAATCTCATCGCAATGCTCTACGCTGGCGGCACGGTGAGAGGTTATTATAACTGTTTTGTTAGGATATGCGGTTTTAATATTGTCAAACACTCGCCTCTCGGTAGCTAAGTCTAGTGCCGATGTGCTATCGTCAAGCACAATGACGGGGGCATCTTTGAGCAATGCTCTTGCGATACTCACTCGCTGTTTTTGTCCGCCGGACAGTCCTATACCACGCTCACCGACTACCGTATCATACCCGTCCATAAGTCTCTCTATAAAACCATGTGCCTCTGCATTTTTTGCCGCTTCTACAACTTTCTGCCTGTCTATTTCGGGCGAATAAAAAGCTATATTGGCATCCACAGTATTACTAAACAAAAACACCTCTTGAAAGACAATTCCGTACTGACGGTAAACATCCTCTAGCACACAATCCTTGACATTAACATCATTGATATACACCGCCCCTTTAGCCGCATCATGTAACCGAGTAAGAGCTTTAACAAGTACCGTCTTGCCTGCACCCGTACGCCCCATTACGCCTAATGTCTTGCCGTACGGAATATCCAAATCTATATCAACAAGCTGTTCATTTTCTTCTAAGCTGATACTAATTCCCTCTAACCTAATATGCGGTGACTTAGTAATAGGCACAGCATCTTTGGGACTAGCAATATAGTCACCCGTACCGATAAACCCGAACATTCTGTTGCCTGCCACCATGGCATTTTGCATTTGTCCAAAAATATTTGCTACAAGACCAATCGGTGCACTAATCATCCAAACATATGCCACAAAGGTTGCGTATTCGCCAAGACTTATTCTCCCTTGTGTCGCCAGTATAACACCCAAAATAACGCTACCCAAAGTAAGCGAATGCCCCATCGCACCAAAAATAGCATGATACTTAGCATCGGTGTCCGCTCGTTTACAAAAAGCCTTGCGGTATTCGGCATTAAGCTTGCCGAATTTTTGCTCTTCAATACCCTCCGACGCATAACTACGCACAATACGCACACCGTTGATATTTTCGGTGACGACCGAATTAAGCTCAATGCTCCGCTCCCGTATCTCATTAAAACGCTGACGCATTACCCTAACATACCGCACCATAACAATAGCCGTAGCAACTCCGATAATAACAGGCAAAATTACAAGCACAGGGTTGATTATCCACAAAAAGAAAAAAGCCAAACTAACCACAAGGATTTGGTCAACGACAACAGGAATATGAATAAAAAAGAGATTTTTGACGGCGATAGGGTCAACATTAACTATACTCATAAGGTCACCACTTGTATAGTTACGCATGACCGAGGAGTTTTGGCTAAGTAGCTTGTCAAAAGCGGCATATCTCATCTTGCCCTCATGGAGCGGTCCGACAGTATGTGCCACATTCCAGCGTATATAATGGCACAAATACCGCACCACCAAAAGAGTGGAAAATATAGCAAGCAATATAAAAAACATTCCCCAATAACCGTCAGCATTGTTCAAAAAACCGCCAAAAGGATTGTTGGGGTTGATAACAGGGTCATCACCTAACATCGGCGAAATAATCCTATCAATCAAAAGTTGCGGCACAAATGGCAAAAACAATGCCATTGCAACCTGCGCCAATCCAATAATACCTACCAAAATTAGTGCCCAACGATAACCCTTGGTATATTTATATCCTTGCTTAATTACATTCATAATTTTAGGTGATAGGTGAAAAGTGAAAGGTGAGAATTAGTGCAACCATTATTTGCCTAATCTATTTTTTGTAGTTTTTATTGAGGATACTAGCATTTTTATTAACTCTTCACAATCAATACGACACTCATCAAACTTCTCAGCTGAAATATAGTCTGTTTCATAGAGCAATTCAAGCCAGTACATTTTTTCATTAGCCTCTTTTAGTGATATGCTATTTTTGTGTACAAAATCTTCTTTGCTCTGTGCTTGTTCAGCCTCATATAAATTTGCCCCTATACTTGTCCCCGAACGCATAATTTGCTTTGAAATAAGAAATTCCTTTTTCTGCTCTCGTAAAAATCTGCACAAGTTTATTATTTTTACAGCAAAACCTTTTGCTTTTATTTGCTTTATACTTTTCATATATAATCTTTTCCTTATAACCTATCCCCTTTCCTCTCTCACCTACAATCACCCCTCTAGCTTGGCTTGTTGGTCGGCGATTCTTAGGGCTTCTAGCATTTCGCCGATATCGCCTTCCATAAAATTGTCAAGGCTATAGATTGTCATACCTATGCGGTGGTCGGTTACTCTGCCTTGCGGAAAGTTATAGGTGCGGATACGCTCACTGCGGTCGCCTGTTCCAACTTGGTTTTTGCGGTCTTTGGCATACTCAGCATCGGCTTTGCTTTGGAGCATATCGTACATTTTGGCACGAAGGGCACGCATAGCTTTGTCACGGTTTTTTAGCTGACTGCGTTCGTCTTGACATTGCACAATAATGCCCGTAGGGATATGGGTAATACGCACGGCGCTGTCGGTACGGTTGACATGCTGACCGCCCGCTCCGCCTGCTCTGTAAGTATCAATTTTTAAATCTTTTTCGTTGATTTCTACGGCGACTTCCTCTGCTTCAGCAAGCACAGCTACAGTGACAGTACTTGTATGCACCCGCCCTTGCGTTTCGGTTGCAGGCACTCGCTGAACTCTGTGAACACCGCTCTCAAATTTTAGCTTGCTAAAAACATTACTGCCGCTAATACTAAAAACAGCTTCTTTAACACCGTCAAGTTCGGTGTAGTTGACATCTATATCCTCAACTTTCCAACGGTTAGCGGCGGCGTACATTTTGTACATACGCATAAGGCGGTTGCCGAATAATGCCGCCTCGTCCCCGCCCGCTCCCGCACGGATTTCCATAAGAACATCCTTGCCGTCCCTAGGGTCTTTTGGGAGTAACAAAACTCTAAGCTCATCAAAAATCTTTTGACGGCGTTCTTTGAGTTCCTCTAACTCAATTTCGGCAAGTTCACGCATAGATGGGTCTTTGAGAAGCTCCTTAGCGTCCTCTATCTCAGCGTCCGTCTTAGCAAGCGCGTCATAGCTGACAACAACAGGTTCAAGTTCGGCGTGCTCTTTGACAAGTTTAGTCCATTCCGAACCTTTGGCGATTACCGCAGGGTTTACTACTTCTACCGCAAGCGCTTCGTAGCGGTTTTTGATTTTTTTAAGTTTTTCTAAATTCATAAGTTATTATAATTATACAACATTTTATGTCCCGTTTGCAAGCAAAAAAGCATATGACTGTGTTTATCTAGTACAGTTGATTGTTCAAATATACAACTAGTCTCTCATTTGTGAAATGTTTTTGCGTTTCAAGGTTCATTTTTTTAGAGTTTTTATATAAAACAAAAATCCCTTCTTAAGAAAGAGGGGATTTTTGTTTGTTAATCCAATTTTTGCAGCACCAATTATCTTATTTCCTTACTTATTTCTGAACTCTTGGGTTTTTGATGTTGGCTTGTGCTGCAGCTAGTCTTGCAATCGGAACACGGAACGGTGAGCAAGATACATAATCAAGACCTGCACCGTGGCAGAACTCTACAGATGCAGGGTCACCGCCATGCTCTCCGCAAATACCAAGTTTGATATTGCGACGGGCTTTTCTGCCTTTTTTGACAGCCATCTTAATAAGCTCGCCTACGCCTTCGAAATCAACTTTAGCAAACGGGTCGCTCTCAAAAATCTTTTTTGTATAGTAGTCTTCTAAGAATTTAGCGGCGTCATCACGGCTGAATCCGTAAGTCATTTGAGTAAGGTCGTTAGTACCAAAACTGAAGAACTCGGCTTCTTTAGCGATTTTGTCAGCGGTAAGAGCAGCTCTCGGAACTTCAATCATTGTACCTACCATGTAGGTCAATTTGACACCGGCTTTTCTGATAATTGACTTAGCGGTTTTTACTACTATTTCCTTAATATATTTTAACTCTTTGACATCGCCTACTAGCGGAATCATAATTTCCGGTACAACATTATAACCAAGACGGTTGTTAACATCGATAGCAGCCTCAATAACCGCACGGGTTTGCATCTCGGCAATTTCCGGATAACTTACCGCCAAGCGGCAACCACGATGACCCATCATCGGGTTAAACTCGTGTAGACTCTCGATAGTCGCTTTGACATCTTCAAAAGTCAATTTCATGTCTTTTGCAAGCGCTTCGACATCTGCGTCGTTATGCGGTACAAATTCGTGTAATGGCGGGTCAAGGAAACGGATAGTAACAGGACGACCTTTCATTGCCTCAAAGATACCGACAAAATCTTTCTTTTGCATAGGTAGCAACACATCAAGAGCTTTGCGTCTTTCTTTCTCTGTTTTTGACAAAATCATTTTGCGGATTGCGGGGATACGGTCAGGTTCAAAGAACATATGTTCTGTACGCGTAAGACCGATACCTTCGGCACCGAATTTAATCGCTTGCTCAGAGTCCGCAGGATTGTCTGCGTTAGTACGGATTTTTAGCGCACGGAATTTGTCCGCCCATGTCATGATAGTACCAAAGTCACCTGTAAGCTCGGCAGGAACAGTCGCAATTTTGCCGTCGTAGATGTTACCTGTAGAACCGTCAAGCGACATAAAGTCACCTTCGTTATAAGTCTTACCGGCGACAACGCATTTTTTACCTTTTTCGTCAACTTTAAGCTCGCCACAACCTGCTACACAGCAAGTACCCATTCCTCTTGCAACAACAGCTGCGTGAGAAGTCATACCGCCTCTGGCTGTAAGAATACCTTGAGCCACATGCATACCTTCGATGTCTTCAGGACTTGTTTCCAAACGCACAAGAATAATTTGCTTACCTTCTTTATGCATTTCTACAGCACGCTCTGCGGTAAAGCAAATTTGACCGCACGCAGCACCCGGAGATGCCGGAAGTCCTTTTGAAATATCGTTGGCTTCTTTAAGAGCCTTAACTTCAAATTGCGGATGAAGAAGAGCGTCCAGCTGTTTCGGGTCAATCATAGAAACAGCTTTTTTCTCGTCAATCATACCTTCGGCAACAAGGTCAACGGCAATTTTTAGAGCCGCCTTAGCAGTACGCTTGCCGCTTCTTGTTTGGAGCATATAAAGTTTGCCTCTTTCGATAGTAAACTCCATATCCTGCATATCTTTGTATTTTGCTTCCAAGATTTTTGTAATATCTACAAATTCTTGATACAACTTTGCATTTTGGTCTTTTAGTTGGCTGATAGGATTTGGCGTACGGATACCGGCAACCACATCCTCACCTTGAGCATTCATAAGATACTCACCGTATAGTAAGTTTTCGCCGGTTGAAGGATTGCGTGTAAAAGCAACACCTGTACCGCTGTCGTCACCCATATTACCAAAAACCATAGCTTGGATGTTGACAGCTGTACCCCAGCTACTTGGAATATCATTAAGTCTGCGATATACAACTGCACGGTGGTTATTCCAGCTACGGAAAACAGCACGAATAGCACCCATAAGCTGCTCTTTGGCATCTTGAGGGAATTCTTTGCCTTGATTTTTCTTATAGTTAGCCTTAAATTGAGAAACGATTTCTTTGAGGTCATCGGCAGTAAGGTCAGTGTCAAGTGTCACACCTTTTTTAGCCTTGAACTCATCCAATAGATGCTCGTATACTTCTTTCTTTTGCTCCATAACAACATCGCTGTACATTTGGATAAAACGGCGATATGAGTCGTAAGCAAAACGAGGATTGCCTGATAGCTTAGCAAGCCCTTCTACTGCAATATCATTAAGACCCAAGTTAAGTATTGTGTCCATCATTCCGGGCATAGACGCTCTTGAACCGGAACGAACTGACACTAATAGCGGATTGGCTGGGTCACCGAATTTTTTGTTTTCGATTTTTTCGACTTTTGCGATTCCATCAAAAATTTGAGTCTCGATATCTTTGACAATTTTTTGACCGTCAGCATAGTACTTAGTACACGCCTCAGTCGTGACGATAAAGCCTTGAGGAATAGGCAAATTCATTTTGGTCATCTCGGCAAGGTTAGCACCTTTGCCCCCGAACAGCTCCTTATTACCGCCGTCCGCCTCGCTAAAGAGATAAACATACTTTTTAGACATTTCTTTTTTGTACTCCTTGGAATATTTTTTGTGCCTGTCCATTATAA
>WQVM01000065.1 GCA_009783985.1 Bacillota bacterium
GGGCGGGCGCCCCCGCCCCCCAGATAAATAATCCCTTAATAAAAATAAAGTTTTTTTTTGTGGGGGCGGGGGGGGCCGCCCGCCCCTACGACTAGCAGTCCAACTACATTTGACAACCCAATCAAACACTAATTATCCATCAACTAACCGCTAGCCACTACCGCAACCCTACTTCATTGAGCTAAAATAGTCTTGAATAAGAACTACAGGCGTACCCTTTGAACCGCTACCCGAAGTGAGGTCAGCAAGACTTCCTAAAAGGTCGGGAAGCTGACGGGGAGTTGTGCCTAGTCGGTTGGGGTCGTCTATTGCCATAGAACTTTGGGTTGCTACTATTTCTTTGATTTTTGCTTCCATTTCTTTTTTGTCGAGATGTGCAAATTGAGCGGCAAGATTTTTTAGCTTGACTTCGGGTCTTGATGCTCCGTTTAGTCCGTCAGTAAAACCGGGAGAAACTACAGGGTCAGCAAGCTCCCAAATACCGCCGACAGGGTCTTTGAAAGCGCCGTCGCCGTAAACCATAGCGTGGGCATACACCCCAAACCTTTCCATAATTTTCGTTTGAATATCTATAACAAATTTCTTTGCGTCCCTAGGAAAAAGTTTAAGTTTTTCAGCTCCGCTCATATTAGAACCAAGCACTCCGTAATCAGAATTATAACCCGAACTGTCGGTAGATTTTTTTAATATATCGCAAAGCGTAATGACTTTTTTTGCACCTTTTTTGAGGAGATAATCCTTAAGCATAAAGCGAGAGTGGATAGTACCTGCAATAACATTTTTGGTGAATTTAAGAATATCCGCAGGGTCATTAGAAATAAAAACTTCAATGTTTTTGTTAGCCTGCTCATAAATCTCTATATAATCAATACCTGTAAAAATGTGACTGGGCTTACCGTATTTTTTGGTGAATTCGGTTTTTGTATAAAGCTGATTATCTTTGATGTATGGATTATATTCTTTTATTAAGGAATTTCCGACCTCGTCAATCGGGCTAAGTAAAACCGTTACTTTCGACGCACCTTTAGCGATTCCCTTTAATATGTTCAAAAATCGGTTGCGAGAAAGAGGCGTGGGGTGAGCAATTCCGATATGAGCCGAACCAAATTTTGCTTTGACATCTTTTGCGATATTATCAAGCGTGGCAAAATTGCCTTGACTTATCGCCAAAACAGCCTCCGTCACGCAAACAACATCGTCATTTTTTAGCTTAAAATCATTCTCTTTTGCCGCCGCCTCAAGGCTGTCAACGACAATTTGTGCTAAGTCATCGCCCTCTTCAATAATAGGCGTTCTTATTCCTCTGGTTATAGTTCCGATTTTGCTCATAATTGTATATCTCCTTACGGTTGGTAATCTTTGATTGGGTGGTGTTTGAACATATATAGGTGGCAGCCAAGGCTGAAAACAGCTTGCACTATGGTCGTCAAGTCGTAGGGGCGGTCACCCTTGACCGCCTAAGCAATTATCCTTAATTAAATATAATGGTTTAATATTCGGGCGGTCGGGGACGCCCGCCCCTACGACTTGAGGACTTGCAATACCTCATTATTATAATACTCGTCCTCTAACCGCTTGTCAGGATTGGTGTCAATGTAATTCAAAATGCTGTCATAATCGTTTTGGTTTCTGATAATATGGTCATAAAATCCTTTTTGCCAAACATTACCATATATTTTTGCGACATATGATTTCATACTACCGACAACTTTGCTAATTGTAGGGGCGGGCGTCCCCGACCGCCCAAAATCATCATTGCTTATAATCATGATAATATGAATATGATTCGGCATTATCACATAGCCACCAATCTCTAAACCTGTTTTTGTTTTTTGAAATTGAATAGCCTCTTCAACTTGCCGTCCTAATTGGCTCAAAACGACTTTCGGGCGGTCGGGGACGCCCGCCCCTACGGGAACAACTTCACCAAAAATACATTGTTTATCCTTGGTACATATTGTTACAAAATATGCTCCGTTTTGGCTGTAATCATAATCTTGCAATCTATTAACTTTTCGCTTTAGCAATTCCACGACCTCTACTCTACATACTCAAATTCAGTGTCTAATATCCGCACGGTGTCGCCCTCTTTAAGTCCTTGCTTTGTCAGTTCTTTGAATACGCCGCCGTCTTTAAGAAATTTTTGCATATAGCTAAAACTCTGGAAGTCATCAAGCACAACATTGCGGGCAAGTTCGTCAATCATTCCGCCGTAGACAACCCATGCGCCGTCATCCTCTCTGGCAATCTCAAAAGATGTCGTATCAGGCGGTGCATACTCAAACGGCTCGTATTCCATTTTTTGCACAGGAGGCATTTTTGCAAGCCGTCCGGCGATTTCAGCCTTTAGCTTATCTACTCCCTGCCCCGTTATTCCGCTGATAATCATTACCTTTTTGCCCTTGCCTAACTTAGACTTGAACTCTTGTATCGCCGTATCATCTCCGCCAAGCAAATCGGCTTTATTAAGGACAATGATTTGCTTGAGTTTACCCAACTGCTTGCTGTATACCTTTAGCTCCTTATTGATAGTCAAGTAATCGTCATACGGGTCACGACCTTCCTGTCCCGATACATCTATAATATGGACAATCAGCCTAACCCTCTCAATATGCCGCAAAAAGTCAATCCCCAGTCCTGCGCCGTCGCTCGCCCCCTCAATCAGCCCTGGAATATCCGCCACCACAAAACTCTTGTCATAATACTTAACCACACCTAAGTTAGGAGTAATTGTCGTAAAGTGATACCCTGCTATCTTTGGACGAGCCGCACTGATTACACTAAGCAATGTTGATTTGCCCGCATTGGGATAACCCACAAGTCCTGCCTCTGCGATAGTTTTAAGTTCCAATATCACCGCACGCTCGGTAGTCTTTTGACCTGTTTGACTAAATCTCGGGGTCTTGCGTCTGCTTGTCTTAAACCTTGCGTTACCCTTACCGCCCGAACCGCCCTTGAGTACGACAATCCTATCGTTAGCGTCAAACATATCGGCAATAATACCGCCTGTCTCCTCGTCACGCACAATCGTACCACGAGGCACTTGTATAACCAAGTCCTTGCCGCTCTTACCGTTGCAAAAACTACTGTCACCCCTAAAGCCACTTTCCGCAATATATCTTCGGGCATAGTCAAAAGAAGCCAGCGTATCCGTATGCGGTGTCACCGCAAAAACAATATCGCCGCCCTTGCCGCCGTCACCGCCGTCAGGTCCGCCTAAGGGTCTATGCTTTTCGGTATAAAACGAAACGCACCCGTTACCGCCCTCGCCGGCTTTTATAAATATTTTTACTTTATCTACAAACATAAATCTTTTTTAGTAATGCATACTGCAAAACGCATAACGCATAATGATTGACTTATTTTAATTAAATAATTTTTAGCAATCATTATGCGTTTTTCGTTATGCATTATGCGTTATTCTTTTATCAATGCTCCTGTCGGACACACCTCTGCACACTTACCACAGTCGACACAAGTCTCGGGCGGGCAGTCAGAGCCAAAGCGTACGCTTACTGTTGTGTCAAATCCTCGTCCTTCTAGTCCTAGGATTCCTGCTCCTACTACCTCGTCACAAATCCTTACACACAATCCGCAAAGAATACACTTGTCGGGAGTTTTTTCTACATTAGCAATTTCGCCACCTGTGTTTTTATCAGCCATATCATTGCCATACTTTTGAGGCTTGACATCGTAACGGTTAGCGTAGTCTACTAACTTGCACTCCAAGAAGTCTTTGCAACCGCACTCTAGACACCGCCTAGCCTCTTTGACCGCCTGTGCCTCCGTATAGCCTTTGCTTACTTGCTTAAAGTTTGTCCTGCGATTTTCGGGCGGCAAATGTTTCATCTTGACACGGGACTTTTTCTTTTGGTCAGCAAAGTCCTCTTTGTCAGGCTCTGTCTTAGCCAAATACGGCTCTCTAATGCCCACAACCTTTCCGCTCTTTAGGTAGCAGTCTATGACCTCAGCAACACGGCGACCTTCGCCTATTGCCGCAATGGCAATATCCGCTCCCTTATTAGTCGCATCACCTATCGCAAAAACCTTGTCCATATTAGTCATATAGGTTGACTTGTCGGCATTGATAGTTCCCCACTTAGTTAGCTCTATTCCGTCAAGACCCTTTGTGTCGGCTACTTGTCCGATTGCAATAATAACCGTGTCAACCTCTAGGACTTCTTCCTCACCGACTAACGGAACAGGACTTCGCCTACCGCTAGCGTCAGGCTCACCTAGTTTCATTTTTTGCAGTCTGATTTTTTGTACCTTTCCGCCGTTACCTACAATCTCAATCGGGTTGGTCAGGTTCTTAAAAATCACTCCCTCTTCCTCTGCCTCATCTATTTCGATTTTTTGTGCCGGCATTTCGTTGCGGGTACGCCTGTAGATATTATACACATTATCCGCACCCAGTCTTACCGCCGTACGGCAAGCGTCCATCGCTGTATTGCCGCCACCAACTATCGCCACTGACTTGCCTATATCAATAGGCTCGCCCTTAGCTACCGCTCTCAAAAATTCTATTCCGCCGATAACACCGCCCAAATCTTCGCCCGCACACTTTAGCTTGACATTATTCCATGCTCCAATCGCAAGCACTACCGCATGATATTTTTTGCGCAGTTCCTCTAGTGTCATATCTTGTCCTAGCTTAACATTATTCTTGAGCATAACTCCCATCCGCTTAATAAAGGCGATTTCCCTATTAAGAATCCTCTTAGGCAAGCGGTATTCGGGTATACCATATCTAAGCATACCGCCCATCTTAGGCATAGCGTCAAAAATCGTCACCTTATGCCCCTGTCTTCTCAAAAAATACGCCGCTGTAAGCCCACCCGGTCCGCCACCCACAACAGCAACCCTCTTGCCTGTGCTAGGCAAAATCTCAGGTAGCGGAGCATCTGCACCTATACATTTATCGGACGCAAAAAACTTGAGCGAGGCAATATTGATAGGCTCTTCGACATTATTTCGTCTGCACTTATCCTCACACGGATGTGGACAGACTCGCCCTATTGACGACGGCAAGGGCAACTTGTCACGCATTAGTGCTGTTGCCTCTTGATACTTCTTGCCTGCGATAAGACCCACATAACCCTTACAATCAGTCTCACCAGGGCAAGCTAACATACACGGTGCAAGGCAGTCACCCTTATGGTCAGACAACAATAACTCTAACGCAATCTTGCGGTTATTACGCACACGCTCCGTATCGGTCGTAATAACCATTCCGTCCGCCGCCAAGGTTGAGCAAGCACGCAAAAGCCTAGGACTTGTTGACACCTCAACAATACAAATCCCGCACGAACCATAAGTCGCTACCCTATCGTCATGACAAAAGGTAGGTATGTCTACCCCTGCTCTAGTCGCTACGCTAAGGATACTCTCACCCTCATTAGCCTCTATATTGATACCATTGATTGTTATCCTAATCATACGCTTGCCTCTACTAATAACTCTTGCTTTATATCAGCCTTATTCTCTTTTGTTTTGCTACTTTGTTTTTTTGTTATCCGCTTATCAAATGTCACCAAGAATGCCGGTAGCACTGTAATGATAATAAATGTCGCAAGTGCTGTCCCTAACCCTAGAGCCAAAAGAATACTCGACACCATTCCTGCCATAACAAAACTTAATAATACCGTCACCGACACCATAAGTAGTGACGCTGTCAACACAACCGCAAATGACTTGCTTAGTGCTAAAGCTATGGATTCTCTTATACTGTGCGTCTGTCTAAGCTCCTGATATAGATGTACAAGAAGGACACTACGGTCAAGACTCGATGCTTTGACTACCGCTTGCACTAACAAAATTGCCAAGAACATAACAGGCGTGCCTATAATCGCCATAAGGGTCATAAGAGCAAAAATCGCACTTTGTATAAGTATAACCAAAAAGACAGGCGCTAATATTTTGCGGAGTGTCGCAATAAGTATACCAAACAGCACAACAATAATAAACAGCGTAATAAAGATATACTCTGTGTAAAATGTTTGCGACAACTCATAGCTAAATACCGAATTGCCTACAATATAGACAGGGTGTTCAAAGTTGCTATAGATAATATCATCAATCCCATGTAAGAATGCCCTAACCTCGTCACCCTCTAACTCATACGCAATGCTTACAATTATACGGGAAAGATTTTCGCCTACAAAACTTGAACGGGTAGCAATCATCTGTTGTCTCAAAGCGTACATACCATGTATAGAGGCTTCATCAGGCAATATTCCCAAAACTATTGGATTAGTCACCGCTATAGAGAACTCATACATAGTCATAACTGCTTGTCCGTTCATAGCGTACACTTGACCCACAAGAGCAATGTCTATTTCTAATGCCGTCGCCATTTGCACCGCAGGTATAGGCATACCGATAGTTGTCGCATAACCGTTGACACTACGCACCTCGTCATCAAGCATAAGATGCCCTACTAATCCGCCGATAGCACCCTCATCCCGATTATCATAAACAATAACAATCGTATCCCCTGTAGGAAAAACCCGTGTAATATGATTGTCCTCTACATACGAAAAATTAACAACAGCAAAGGCTTGCCCGATGGACACACCTATTACAAACAAGACAAAAACAATCAAAATCGGAATACGGAATTTGGTTATAAAGTTACCCATTCCCGAAAAGAATTTGTGCGGTTTGGGCAAAGCTATTACACCTACAGAGCTACCTGCCCCCCTATAACTATCGTCCGAATTATCTGCAAATGTGGCAGGCGCTAACTTCGGACTTGCTAACCCCTCATTATCTGCATTGTCAACTGATTGTATCTTTTTTCGCCTAAATAGATTTGCCTTATCTAGCTTGGCTATAATCTTATCGCACCATAAGAGTAGCGACGGCAACACTGTAAAGGTAATAAGCGTATTAAAGAAAACTCCTTTAGCAAAAACCAATCCCATATCTAATCCGATACGGAAAGACAAAAAGCTAAGTGCAAGCAAACATATAAGCGTCATCGCCCCTACGCTAAGAATTGTCTTGGAGCAACCCGCCAGAGCTTTTTTCATCGCCTCTATATTATCCTTGCCACCGTTAGCTATTTTTTCTTGCCTAAACCGATTGATAAGAATAAGCGCATAGTCTATGGCAAGAACTAACTGCAAGACCGTAGCCACCTGAAAAGTTATATCCGATACGCTGGGCATTATAATGTTAGTCCCCATATTGATGACTATAGCTATACCCAAACACACAAAAAGCAAAATAGGCTCAAACAATGATTTGCACATTATGAGTAGCACGATAAGCATAATAAATATGGCTATCGGGAGCATAATCCTTATATAATCCGCCCCTGGCACCCCCGGCAGATATGTATGCACGGTATGGGGCGAACTACTCGCAATGGAGTTTATAAGCCTTTCGGTTTCTCGCTCGGTATCAAAACGGCTTGTGACTATATATAAGGTGTAGTTATCTGTATTAAAATGTCTGCTATTAGGCTGATACTCTACCGATGCTACACCGTCTGTAGCCCTAAGCTGATTAAAAACGATAAGTCGCTGTCCGTCATCAAGCCCTTCAAACATTAGCAAAAATTGCTGACCTTCTTGCAAGTCAACAAACTCCCTATCCATAGCCTCAAGCCCACGGCGCATATTAGAATTGCGCGGCAAATACTGTGTCAAATCCTCATTGAGTGTGACAAAATTGATAAGCACCGCACTAATTAGCATAAGTACGAGAGTAGCGATAAAAATAATTTTACGCCGATTGATTAAAAAGTCAGCAAATTTTTTCATAACACGGGTCAATGAAAACTTAAAACTTAAAATTGAAAAGTGATTGTCTTAGTGTTTTGATGGTCTAAAGTCATTAGAGTTGTAACGAAACCCCAAAATGGGGTCTGTCATCCTGAGCAAAGCGAAGGATCTAGCGAAGCGAAAAACACTAAAAACACCTCTTTTTACAGCTTTTTATCCGCTAACGCTAGATCCTTCGCTTCGCTCAGGATGACAGACCA
>WQVM01000066.1 GCA_009783985.1 Bacillota bacterium
AACTAATCCTCGGTGCCATCTCCAAGGCGGCCTATAAAGACCATGCATTGCCCCTGCAATGCCGCCTACGCTTATATCGCCCGTATGCCAAATACCTTCTATATACCCGTTAAAACTACTATTTATAATTTGCGAGTCTGCTTTTGAACCTGCTATTCCGCCCACTCTATGATTTCCTACAATGTTGCCACAAACTGAAACTCCCGTAATTGTACTTCTTGAGGCGATTGCGGCTATTCCACCCACAAAAGATCGGGGGAAATTTGCTCCCTCCTCTCCCAACGCCACTATATTAACATTTTCTAGGATAATGTCACCTATAAAAGCATACTCAAGTCTAGTAAAAAGACCTTTGCGTAAGACAAAATTTTCATCGCAATACTCACCAATAATATTGATGTATAAATTAGAAATTACATAGTTATTAGGATTAATAAAAGCGCCACTAAACCCTTCTCCAAAAAATTGCCCCCCAATCGGTGTCCAATTGCCAAAATCAGCCAAACCTATATCCGCTCTAAGCACAAAACTGCCATCCAAATCATTATTCATATCCGCAAGGTCTTGTGCTGTCCATATTTCGGTCATGTAAGCCTCATTCAAAACCCTAACTTCTCCAATTCTAAACTGTCAAGTTCTGTTGTATCTTCGCCCGTTGATGCGCACATTCCGTTCTCGAACATTAGCCACTATTTCAGATCTCCCATTATTCAAAGCCGTTATAGTGTTGCCGTTTACTGCAACTACATTTTCATGCGTTTCGTAAGTAACCACTAGCTCAACAACTCTAACATTAAAATCCAAAAAACTAAAACGCTCAGGACGAACTGTATAAGTCTCGCCAGCATTCAAAACTAGCTGAAATGTTCCATACTCACCATCACCTTCATACCACGCAAATACAGTAGTGATTTCACCACACCCACTAAACGCAACTACAGAAAATAGCATAATAAATGCTATTCCTAATCTAATTAACTTTTTTGCCATAAACTAAAACAACTCCTAAATATCTGTAATAAGTATCGACACCATCAATGCATATCAAAACTAAATCTTTCTATATTTTAATAGCCACTTATTACATTATATTCATACTTCAACTATTTTGACTATTATCCATCTCTTTGTAATAATAGCCTATACCGTAATGTTTTACGGTATAGGCTATTATATACAATATAAATGCCAATGTCAAGCATATTTTGGCTATTAGCCACAGAATTACGGTATGACTTTGACCTTTTATTATGTTATGTATAAACTAAGTTATCTTTGAACATAGTTATAGAGTGACAAAAATTCACTTTGTTACAAGGCTTTAAGGACTTGCGAGCGTCTAAAAATTTGTCACAAGCATCTCTTTGCAAAATAGTGAGTATTAACAAGCGGTTATGAATATTATGAGAGCGACCAGCACACAAGTGTCCCTACTCACAAAAACTTAACCAAGCTAGCTGACTTCTTTGATTGTTCAATTGATTACTTGCTTTGTCAAACAAATTCTCTTGAGCGATATCTTAGTAAATAGTGCCACAACCATCGTTATGGTGAACATTTGCAACCATTTCTTTGTTATAAATTTTGTTGCGCCTGCAATATATTATTATAAATATACTCTTCGCAAAGCATATCCCTTTTTGTAAACATAGCTACTCTCTAAACAAACTCTAGACACAACAAGAGAATGTCTTGTAAGACTTTGTTTTTGATTTTATAGAAGACCACTTTGCCTTGGCGGGATGATTCTACTATTCCGCCTCGCTTTAGGTTGTGAAGTTGATGTGACAGGGTTGTTTGATTCATCTCTAAGACTGCGGACAAATCCCCCACGCACATACCTGATATGGATAGCGCTGATATTATACGCAGGCGTGTAGGGTCGCTGAGTTGTGCGAAAAAATGTGCCATATTGCCCGTCATATCACGGTCGGGCATATACGCAAGCACCGTCTCTTCCATCTTTTTGTCAAGCAGGAGCATACGGCGTTTTGTTGCAGATGACGGCGGAGGAGTAAAAATTGACTGCATGTTTTGACGCATAGGCTCAAACCTAGTCGGAGGCTCGTCCACTCCCATCAAAGCCGTTGCGGCGATTTCTACTGCGGCGGCTGTTGATGTCATATTTCTCTCTGTCGCCCGTCCAAAAGCTTCGGCTAAATTGCTATAATTATAGTGTCTTTTTGCCATAATATTATCCTCTTAAAAGTACATAGCTATTAGCTAAATAAATAGCTAACAACGAATAACGATTGCTTTGTAAGTCTTAATTTATCGTTACTCGTCTATTTTTTTATGTCTAAGGAAAAATCGTTTAACGCTAAAGCTGTGACACAAGAAAGGGGCATCAGCCCGAACACCCAAAGGGTGACTTTCTTAATTTACTTTATATGCGTTTTTCTTATGTACATTGCCTGTGGCAACTTGGGGTAAGTTTTTTTGATAGTCTTTTTTTGCTAATTCCCATTCTACAGAGGAGTACCGATATGCAAGTAATGCAGCGTACTAAATCGCTCACATAACGGTATGCTCAAAGGAAATTTCGATTAAATGTTACCGACAATCCGTTGGTCACCTAAGAGATTTTGACTTGTCTTTGTCAGAATTTACTACTCTCCGGATAATAGCAAATCCCAAAAAATTCAAGAAAATTCCCCTAATCGTCCGTCAAATCACTGGCAGCATTTTTATCTGATTTCCATAAGTCTTGTTACACCACCCGCCCGAATTTTTGTTAGGGGTCTCTAGAGCGCTCAGAATATAGAAGACATGGGAATATCTCTACCCAAACACAGGTCTAGTCAGGGGATTTTGATATGACTTGAGCAATCCTGCAGCAGCACCACCCAAAGTCTTATCAAAGACCTATCTGACTTGATTATCTGTATCCAAACTAGAGCTTCCCGAAAACGAACACAAAAGAGATTATCCTAACTCCAAAACATCTTGATGGTGTAACAAGACAAAAAGCATTGACCCGAAAAAAAGTAGTTCCGGTTCCGACCGGTACGCCGATTGTGCAGTGCAACCTTCTTACCCTTTCTCGCAGTACTCCTCATAAGAACGGCCGAGTCCATCATATTCTTCTAGACCCGTTATTTATTAATGTTACTTCTGTTTATTGCTACAGTCTATATAAGTTAAAAAAATAACTATATATTTTTTGTCCTCCATTGCCTAAATTATACCGCATATATGCACACTTGTCAATTTGACACCACACGAGCTTTTGGTGCATATATACATTTGTAGTATCTTTATGTCGAATTTGTACGAAACAAGGGAGTTTTGCCTATGCAACAAAACGAAATCTTTATGTTGCTGCTCGTAATATTGCTTATGAGTAGCGAAAACGATGACCAAGCCGAGGGCGGTATTTGCGGTTCGCTCAACAGTATGATTATTATGGTGCTTCTGCTTAGTTCAGGCAATATTTTTGGCGGCGACAGGCGTGACAAATGCGGTTGTGGCGAATCCTGCCGTTGTGGCGGTGGTGACGATGACAGACTTACCCGCCCTTTTGTGCAGTAGGTTAGTGGTTAGTTATAGATTTTTTCCATTTTTTAATCGTCAATAGCTTACATAATGCAACAAAAAGTGAATAGTTTTTGATATATAATTTGATTGACAAGCATACACGAAATATTGTATAATATATCTGTATGCTTAATACTATTCAAAGCGACTTAATGAAACGGCATATCGACACCATTATCTTACGCTCTCTGTATGACGGAGATAGATACGGTGCCGATATCGTAAAAGAAGTCGAAGCAAAAAGTAGCGGACAATTTCCGATTAGAACGGTTACTATCTATAGTGCGTTTAGGCGACTTGAGGCTCAAGGCATAATACGCAGTTATTGGGGTGACAAAGCAAGGGGCGGTCAACGCAAATATTACGCAATCACTAATGACGGGCGTGAGTTTTTTGCTAAACAACAAGCCGAATGGGAGTATTTTAGAACTATCGGCGACAGCTTGATTAGCGACAAGGATTTTGACTTATCTTCCCTGCCTCCTGTTGAAATACCCAAAAAGCCACGCAAAAAAAGAGAGCCTAAGGCTACGGTTATTGTCACCGAACAAGTCGAGTCGCCGGCGTCGTATAGGTTTAATTTTGTTGACGAGTCACAAAACACAACAACCGATACGCAGCCGCAAGAGCAAATAGAAATGTTTGACGAGACGGCACAAGTTCAAGAAATTACTGTTATTGAAGACGATGCTATGGGTGGTGACGGCAATGGCGGCACTACATTTAACTCAACCAATATTACCGTCAACAACTATCATTTTGGAGATAACAAGGACGGCGATACGCAAACTGTGGCGGACGAGCTTATAGAGGAAGAAGTTGTTGAGGTCGCAGACGAAACCGAAAACACAACCAACTCCTCTGCTCCTGTTTTTATTGTAATTAACAATAACAATCAAGCCCCCGCACAAGAAGAAACTGTAGCGGAATCTGCTATAGATGATAATACCGATTACGAAAGTTATGCGGACAGCCTCAAGAATGTGACTATAGAAGATAGCGAACCTGCGTCAGCCAATTACTTTGTGGATTTTGAGGACGATGCCGAGGATGAACTGCCCGAACCTGCTTTCTTCAGCGGTACCAGCGAAGCCGAACCCGAAGAACCTGCAAAACAAACAACATATACAGCTTACGAGGCTTATCCTTACAACAAAGCGCCTGTATATGCTACCGAAATGGAGCCTGACTACAAAAATTTGTTGTCTAAGCTAGCCCGTCCGGCATTCCAAGAAAGACAGGCAACCGAAGAGACGGTACAAGAGGAATATGCACCCGAACCGCAATTAGCTTACGAAACTGCCTATACTCCCTACCAAGATTTGCATAACAACCGCCGAGAAACTACCCTTACCGAAGTTTCCAAAAGCATAGTCGAAGTCGGCGATACCAGTCTAAAAGTCCGAAACTTTGATACCATACTTGTAGACGAATACGACTCCTCTAATTATTACTACAGCAATAAGCTAATGCTGGTACAAAATATTATCCTCTTTGCTTTTATGCTTGTACAAATAGTTGTGGCTATCGGTGTGTTTATGATGGTATACAGACCCCAGTACCCAGAGCCGGATTGGATATACTATATCGGAGCAGTACTAGTAGCTGCGGCAGTCCCTATATTCGCCTTTATTTTAGCCGCACGGGATTACAACAGGACAAAACGCTACAAATCGTCCTTTAGAGCTAATCTATTATGGAAAACAATTGTAGCCGTACAACTCGCAATCGCAATTTATTTGGCAAATATTATGATTGGTATGCCAATCAGAGTATTCGGAACAGGACAAAATAATATTTGGGGCGGCGACTACGGTGTACGCAGATTAATAAGTTTCTTTATCCCTATGATACTTGTCCTCAACCTCCCACTCTCAGCTGTAGTATTTCACCTACTATACAGTAGCAGAAGATGGGCAGTAGACAGATACACAGACCTATAATTATACAAAAAAAGCGGTGTGCTATAAGGCATACCGCTTTTTTGCTTGTTATTTATATTTGTCAGTTTTTTGGATATTATAATTGAGCTCTTTCCCACGGAGTTGTTAGTCTTGGCAATGCACCATCAACTATATACCAAATATTTGCCTCCCACTCTTCCCAACTTTGAAATATACTTGTATTCCAATCAGCAAAATTAGATGCTATTCTTAACCATCCAAAATCCCTCATTCCGCTATTATTAACTACAAAATTACCACTAGGTCTTTCTCCTAAAGCTGGAAGGAAAGTGCTGTCCTCTGCAGGCATCGCAAAAGAATTAAAGACACCTGACCAAAGATACTCTGGAACTGGCGGCAAATTAATTCCAGCAGCCTCCGCACTTCCGCTAAAAACACCTGTTCGATTACCAACAGTTTCAATCCTAGAAGTAATAAAGCTATTACGGATAGCCCCAGAAAGATTGCCTACAAAGCCGCCTACCCTACCGCCTGTACCTATCACCTCGATATCAGCCCAAACATTATGCAGTCCACCAGCTTGATTAGCCCGAAAATTATCTGGAGAACTAGCAGTCTCACGCCCTACACGCCCTACAAAAGCACCCGTACCTGCACCGCCAATAATTTGACCACCCTCAATAGAAAGATTGCGTATATAATCCTGAATCAAAACATTTTTTTGGAGATTTGCTCGAGCAAAGAGACCTACATCTGTCTCATTAGGGCGATTGATATACAAATTACGAAGAGCAAAGCCTTGACCATCTAATGTTCCAACCATGCTCGGTCCGTCAAAATACCAATCATGTAGAGAACGATTAATCGGCTCAAAGCCTGCACCATCATTCCATTCTCTAGTAACAGACATATCAATGTCATTACCCAAAAGCATAAGTCCTGCTATAGATGCATTTCGAGTAAGCGAACTACTTTGCCAATTATAAGTATGCGGAGAATCATCTGGTGCTCTGTCTCTTTTTCCTACAACTGGTATATTCTGAACATCATAAGGGGTACGCAATACTCTTATATGCTCAAAATATCTCCGTCTGCCGGCATTAGGAGCAGCCATATTAACATCAATAATATCACTCGGTACGGCATCTATATGCCTCCACCCTGTAATGTCAACAACTGCTACTCTTACTTGATTAGTTTCAATTTCGCCATTGTTGTCAAAAGTCGCTGTTATAGTAGTATAACCTGCAGTATCACCAAAAGTAATTTCACCATCCGCATCAATAGCGGCAATGGTCACATCTTGACTCTGCCATATTACTGAAACTGGCTCACCGTCCCAAAAAGCCTCTAATGTCACACCATTATCTTCTATCTCTACTGGCTCTCCGTCATAGTTATGCACTTGACCAACAAATCCAGCTATCTCCGCATGGTTAAAAGATAAACCTGCTATAGGCTCAATGGGTGCATTCTCAAACTCAAAAGTGACTTCTTCCTCCACTAATCCAGAAAACCCGATTGCAGAAACTATTACCGTAGCAGTCGTTGCACGAAAAGCTGCGAGATACCCTTCTTGATTTCCAGCTAGAGGGAGAGCCACATTGTGATTTGGAGTCTCTAGACGCCATAATATTGTTGAAGCATCAAAATCACCTGCATTATACGGAATTGGCTCAACTTTTAAATTAATTGAATCACCCTGTGCTCCCGCCTCAAATGCACCACTTTCAGATGCCTCAAGACCAACCGTAATTCTAAGACCAGTCATCATCACATCAGGTGGTGCTGGATTAACTGTAATTGAAGCTGTTGCAAAATGTGCAGAATTTGCTGCCGATCTCGCTGTGATAATAACTGGCGTTCCATCTGTCATACTGACTGCTGTCACTTGCCCATTATCATCTACCGCTGCTCTTGTAGGATCGCTTGATTCCCAATCAACGGCAGGATTTGTGGCATTATGTGGTGCAATCGTAGGAGTCAACAACACTTGCCTACCAACAAGTAGGGTGTATTCTGAGTGATTAAGAGTAACACCTGTTACTTCTATAGTGCCACCACCATTATTGTTGCCACTACAAGCAAAGACACCAAAAGCCATGACAACAACAAGCAACACCGCCATTATCAGTTTTAGGTTTTTTTTCATAATTTCTCCTTTTTATTTCATGCGTATTATTATACACATTATTTGATTGTTAAATCATAACACATCAACATCAATTTGTCAAGCTATTATTCCGTTGTATTTGCTGTTTTGTCAATCGTTTGTAACATTGTTTGGGTATATTTTTTAATTATTTTTGTGGGGATATATTGTAGTCGTAATTGAGAATTTTTAGGATGTTGTGGTAGATGGAGTGAATGTTTGGCAGGGTCAGCGGTCTACCTACCCCTCGAGGGGTAGGTAGACCGCTTGTTTTTTGAATAAATTTTCGGCGAATTTTTATAAATCGAATTTTTTGAGTATTAGCGGTTTCTTTTAGAATCTCAATTAGCTCGGTGCGTTTATCGAGTGGA
>WQVM01000067.1 GCA_009783985.1 Bacillota bacterium
TAACATCGGTATAACCCCGTTCAAAAAATAATTTTTGAGCGGATAAAGTTATTTTGGCTTTGATGCTTTGTTGTCGTTCTTGATTAGTCATAGTTGTGTGTGTGGTGGTGGTGTTTGATTAATACAGACAGCCTATTTAGGTCACCGTCTTTGCAGGGCAAACATCTCTCGGGCATGATGTCATTGCGAGAAGCGTTAGCGACGAAGCAATCCCACGAATAGAATACTTTACATGGGATTGCTTCGCCGCACAGCAATTCCTTATATCCAACTATTGTGACGGCTCGCAATGACGGTAGTAGGGGCAGGTTTCATATTCCGTATTGCTTGAACAATATGTCCGAGTATTGTTCGCCCGAATAATAATTATCCTTATTAATATCCTAATCCTAAGTAGCTATAAGTATAGTCCATAACACAAATACTTGTCAACAAAAAAATGGCAAAAAATGAACTTTTTTTGAAAATAGTTCATAAAAATAGTTGACACAGTATTTTTAATATGTTATACTAAGCCCATAAATATGAACTATCGGCTGATATAGTTCACAAAAATAGGAGGTTGCTATGATAATAGAAACAAAAGGTTTGGTCAAAAAATTTGGTGATGTTACGGCACTTAAAGGAATTGATTTGAGCGTAGGCAAGGGAGAGGTGTTTGGATTTATCGGTCCTAACGGGGCGGGCAAGTCAACTACTATAAGGGTGCTACTCGGCATACTCAAAGCCAATGAGGGTAGTGCAAGCGTATTCGGACTTGATGCGTGGAGTAATTCGGTTGAGATTCACAAGCGTATTGCTTATGTGCCCGGTGATGTCAATCTATGGCAAAACCTCACAGGTGGCGAGGTGATTGATTTTTTTGGTAACCTTAGAGGTGGTATCAATGAGGACAAACGCAAAAAGTTAGTTGCAGATTTTGACCTTGATACTCGCAAAAAATGTCGCACTTACAGCAAGGGTAACCGTCAAAAAGTTGCACTTGTGTCAGCTTTTGCATCTGATGCGGATTTGTATATATTAGATGAGCCGACCAGCGGTCTTGACCCGCTTATGGAGCAAGTTTTTCAAAACTGTGTAGCCGAAGTCAAGGCAGAGGGCAAGACGGTTTTGTTATCCAGCCATATTTTGCAGGAGGTTGAGAGACTGTGCGATAAGGTCGCCATAATCCGTGCAGGCGAAATAGTAGAGACAGGTCCGCTTGCCGTACTTATGGATATTGCCCGTGCCAATAGTAGTGGGGGTGAGCTTACGCTAGAAGAGCTATTTATGCGTCATTATGGGGAGGTCAAAAAATGAAATCTTTCCTAAACAAAAATTTTGCACGCACAGGACTATTACTCAAATTTGTAATAAGGCGTGAGCGGATAATGAGTGCGATTTGGATACTTTCAATCGTATTAGCCACGGCGGTAATCGCTCCGACTTTTAATGCACTTGCCGATAATCCTGCACTAATCGAAATGCTACAGACTCCTGCAGTTATAGCAATGGTAGGTCCTGTCTACGGATATACTGCGGGTGCGTTATTTGCCGCCGAGATGATGCTTTTTGTAGCCATTGCGGTAGCTGTTATGAACATCTTTTTTGTAATCCGTCACACAAGGAGCGACGAAGAAAAAGGGCGAACCGAAGTGCTAAGGAGTTTGCCCGTGGGTAGGCTTAGTATCCTTACATCAACACTAATTGGGGCGCTAATAGTCAACCTAATCCTTGCGACACTTTCGTTCTTATCTATTGCGTTTTTGCCTTTTGACGGATTTGGAGTAGGCGGTGCGTTAGTTTTCGGGCTAGGGTTGGGTGTGGTAGGCTTTGTATTTGCAGGCATTTCGGCTGTATTAGGGCAGTTTTTTCAAAGTTCACGCACAGCCGCCGCATATGCTTTCGGACTTCTAATATTATTCTATATAATGCGTGCGATAGGTGATGTTGCCGCCGAAGGGTTGTCGTGGATTTCTCCGTTAGGGTTGGTGCTTAGGACACAGGCTTTTGTTGCTAATAAGGCATTGCCGATTGTCATATTACTTGTGATAGGGTTGGTGCTATCGGTTGTCGCACTATGGCTAAGTTCGGTAAGAGATATTGAGCAAGGGCTTATCCCTGCAAAAAGAGGGCGTGATAGAGCAGGACTATTGCTCCGCAACGCTTTCGGAATGTCGTTTAAGTTAGTGCGAACAATGTTAATTGTTTTTGCTATAGGGCTGTTTTTGCTCGGAGTGTCGTATGGTTCTATTATGAATATGATGGATGACTTTATATCGGGCAATGAATTTCTGCAAGCGGCTTTTCCTGATGTTGAGGCATTTGTTGCGATGATAATAGTAATGACAGGGATAGTTGCTTGCATACCCGTAATGATTGTCCAAAAAAGACTTATCGCAGAGGAAAAAGAGGGGCGAATGGAGTCGGTACTTGCTTGTCCTGTCTGCCGAGTGCGGTTATTCTTGGGCTTTTATGTAATCGCAGCGTTATCGGCAATCGTAATGCTCTTTGTCAGCTTTTTGGGATTGTGGGGAGCAAGTGCGGCGGTATTAGATACGCCGCCGTCTTTCGGAATACTGCTAGGTCAAACAATGGCATATTTGCCGGCACTACTCTTTATGATAGGTGTCGCTGCGTTGCTTGCGGGAATACTACCTAAAAAAGGCTTTATAGCGTGGATATTCTTGGGGTTTAGCTTTTTTATATCTTACTTTGGAGGACTGCTTAACTTTCCTTCTTGGACGCAATTTTTATCGCCGTTTGGGTTTGTGCCTAATTTTGTAGGCGGAGCAAATGTCGCAGTTGCAATCGTTAGACTTGTTGGACTGACAGTTGTCTCACTTGCGATGACGACAGTTGGCTTGATAATGTACAGACGGCGGGATATTAAACATAATTAAGAATTAGGAGTGCTAAAAGCAGGTGATTTATGTAGCAAGTATTATATCGGTGAATAGAGATGTAATTGACTAGCAAATAGTAGGGGCGAATATTATGAGCCCGAATAACAATAATCTGTATCTAATATAATGTTTTAAGTATTCGGGCTCATAATATTCGCCCCTACTATTTGCTGTCACCATTTCTATATACTTACACTTAATGAAGTTTCACCTGTATTTAGCACTCCTAATTCTTAATTAAAACTATCATATTTTGTCGAATTATAGAATATATATTTTTAGTAACAAATTTTTGCGAGGTAAAAAAATATATGTTCAAAAAAATCAAAAAGGCAATTTTGGTGAGCGGTGCTGTTGTTTTATTGGGAGTATTGTTTGCCGCTTGCGGTACATCTTCGCCATTCGGGAGATACGAGCGTAATTTGAGTGAGCTTAGGGACAATGTCTTTGTAGCGTATGACGATTATATGCGTATAGAGGTTGTCAGCGGACGCAGAGAAGAGCCATTTGTAATAGACGGCAGTAGCGGCGAAAGTGTTCCTTTTACTGTAATTACTATTACACCGACAGCTGAGGCAAGACGGGATAGTTTTTCGTACAGAGTAAGTATGAATGATGCAGAGTTTACGGGCAACTTTTTGCCGCATCCGTTTTTGGATACTTTTTCGTGTGATATTGCCGCATCAACAAGCGATAGGACTATTACAGTTGTAGTAACAGGCGGCGATGATATTGAGCGAACCTTTGAGCTGACAAGTATCGTCAATGACGAGATGATTAAAGCAGAGGATGCTTTTTTGATAGCAAGAGAGAGGCTAGACGCATCGCTTACAGACTTTATGAGCGGCAACAGACTTAATGCCGAAATCTACATTCGTCTTGTAACTAATCCTATAACTTCGTCCGATGTTTTCTTTTGGTATGTAGCTTTTGTCACTTCAGACAGCCAAACCTTTGCGGTATTGGTTGACCCTATGAGTAGTGAGATATTAGCGGTTAGAGAATAGAAGAGAGAAAGAAATAAAAAGGTATTGCCTATATGATAGGTAATACCTTTTTTTGTGTGTAAGGACAGAAGTATTCGGGCGGTCGAGGGCGACCGCCCCTACGATTAGAAACACAACGGCACAATCATAACCTAACGATTGGGAAATACAACGGTATAAGGTGTAGGGGACGCCGCCCTCGGCGTCCCGAATAGCAATTATCATTACCCTAATCATGACCTATTAGATAATCAATAGGTGTTATTGACAGCAAGCAACTTTTGCAAAAACGCTGTTAGTCAAAAACAACAATTTTGCATAAATTGATTTCCCTAATGTTCGACAAAAATGAAAAGGTTTTTTGCGGTGGGTGTGGTAGAATATTGTGACTATGAAAAAAAGGTCGCAAAGGAAGAACAATTTATATATGGATGATGTCGCCGTAGTGTACGGTGGGTCTAGGCAAAGTAGTAGAATTGATCTTACTATTGCTAAGTGGACGGTTATTTGTGCACTTATTATGCTTGCGAGTATGGCTAGGGTGGTGGGTAATATTGCACCGTTTGGGGCAGGCGTGTATGCGGCACTTGTTGTTGTATTAGTCAGAAAAGAAGGCAAATGGACGGCGGCGTGGATTCCGTCTATAATGTACATAGTAGCCGAATTTGTGGCGAGCCTACATCCGTTTGCACTTGTTAGGGGTGGTGCACTTGTTTTGTGTATGAGTGTAGCGGGTTTTTTGAGTACGAGGGGGCGAGGCAAGGATAGTTCGGCAGGAGAGAATTTAGGAATATTTGTAATTGCTTTTGCTATAGGACAAGCTGGTCTTTTGGTATATCATTACTTTAATGATATACATCTTATTGATAGCTTGATTACGGCATCGTTGTCGATTATATTTGCGTATATTTGTCTTGTGGTATTTAAGGCAGTCATAATAAATCGGCTCAAATATAAGCTATTAGAGGTTGAGGTTGCTTGCGGAGCGATTTTGCTGTGTGTGGTAGCTTTGGGGCTTAGTGCTGTCAGTGTTTTTGATGTGCCGATTATAATTATAGCAGGACTACTTATAATATTGGTTGCGGGTTATGCAGGAGGTCCTGCCGCCGCACTTGTTTCGGCTGCCGCAGTAGGGACGGGTGTTGGGCTTGCGGATTACAGTGCGATACACATAGCTATGTTTGTTTTTGTGGCTTTTGTTGTGTGTCTATTTGTACGAGCGCCCCGTATTCTTTGTTCGCTTTCGGCGATGGCGGCTTTTGTAATGTTTGCGTTCTTTTTTGATGGTCAGTCCCAAATCGCTGATACGCTTATTGCGGCGGCAATCGGCGGAGTGATATTTTGCCTTATTCCAAAGAGCAGTCTTATTGCACTCAAAGATATGTTTGTCACTATGCACGGCAGAATTGCTATGAGGCAAATGGTAGAACGCAACCGATTATTTATGGGGCATACGCTACGGGAGACGGCTAATGTCTTTGGGAGTTTGGCGAGGCTTATGGATTCGGGGGTGGCATTTGATGATGAGTCGGCACTAGCAGGGGTCAAAAAAACCGTTATGGAAAAAGTCTGTTGGGGTTGTGCAAAATCGGCTGTATGTAAAATGGAAGAACGAGAGCCTGCGGTGACCAATCTTATCGGAATTGCGGTAGGGGGCGGTCGCCCTAATGTCCTAGAGATTGATGACTTTTTGACCCAAAACTGCACACGCATTGTTGACCTTATCAATATGTCTGAGGATTTGGCTAAGGGGTATTTGGCGGCAAAGCGGGTTGCGACAGCCGATAGAGAGGCGAGGGAGCTTTCGGGCGGTCAGATGAAGGGCGTTGCGGCTATTCTTAGTGAGCTATCGGAGGGGCTTGGCAGTCAGGTGTGCTTTGACCTTGATTTGGAAAGACTGATTATGGAGGAGCTGACCTACCGTGATATAATATGTAGTGAGGCACTAATTACAACCAAACCTCCGACTGCCGTTATCATTGTGCGTGCGGAGTGCCATACTCCTGATAATTGTGTAGCGATAGAAAAGATTTTGAGCCGTATTATGCGTCAAAAAATGGCGGTGGTAAACCACGGGGACGGTCTTGTCAAGGGATGGTGTGCGCTTACGCTCGAACCGCCGACTAAGTTTGATGCCGTGTTTGGGGCGGCAGGAGTGCCTAAGGGCGGCGGTCTTAACGGCGGCGGTGCGCCTAGCGGAGGTGATACCTTTACTTTCCTAAAGCCGAGTAGCGGCAAATTTTTGATGGCATTGTGTGACGGAATGGGGACGGGATATAAGGCACGAGAAATCAGTAATATGGCGGTGAGCCTTGTTGAGAATTTTTATAAAGCAGGGTTTTCGCATGAGTTGACCCTTAGTCAAATCAACAAATTTTTGTCTGTGAGTACGGAGGGAGAGACTTTTTCTGCACTGGATGTTTGTGCTATCAATCTTGAAAGCGGTGAGTGTGATATTATCAAGGTTGCCTCGCCGACAAGTTATATTAAGAGTGCGGAGACAACTTTGAGCATAGACGGTAATGCGCTACCGTTAGGTGTTCTTGCCGAAATCCGTCCCTCTCTAAGTACGACAAAGTTAGTTAGCGGTGATATGATAATACTGACAAGCGATGGGATAGGTGATGTGTGGGGCGACAGAATGGCAGAGTATATCAACAACTTAGACATCCGTGCTCCGCAAGTGCTTGCAGACAAAATCTTGCACGACACGCTCAAAGCATCAGGCGGTATGGCGGGGGACGATATGACGGTTGTGGTGGGAAGAGTAGTGGAGAAGTAAGTAAAAAGTAAGAAGTAAAAGGTAAAAAGTGAGGACTTAATATTTTTAATTAGACCAAACATATTACTTCTCGCCAACACTTTTTACCTTTTACTTCTTACTTTTTACTTCCATTAAATATCCTTCCGACAATCCATTCTCGCTTGCGACCACATACTTGCACCCTAGATGCTCTAATATAGCGTCAAGCAAAAGTGCGCCGTGTAACATTACCTTGGCTCTGCGTAGCGGAAGAAAAGGGAATTTTTCGCATAGGGTGTCTTGGTTAGCTACGATGACTTTTGTTATTTTTGTTAGTCTTTTGCGGGTTAGCTTGTAGCCGTGGGCTTTTTTGCAATTATATTGTTTTTTTTGTTTTTGGAGCATAGCACTAAGTATTGTAGCTGTACCGCCTATAGAAATCAACTTGCGTACGGGAGGAACATCGCCATAACCACCGATATTGTCTTTTATGTAGGCGGTGATTTTGTCAGTATTCATACCGCACCGGTCAAGTAACCTAAGTACACCGAGAGGTAGGCTTTTTGTGTAGGTTAGCTTGCTTGTGCTACCGCTTGCTATTTCTGCACTTGCGCCACCAATATCAATAACGGTGTAGTCGCCCTTGATGTTTTGCCCTGCACCAAAAAAACCAAATTGAGCTTCTTGTTCGCCAGAAATTACATCAATCTCAAGACCTGTGGCATCATAGACCCGTGACACAAAAACATTGCCGTTGCGGGCGGCACGCACAGCTTCGGTGGCAAAAATTATTATCTTGTCAGCTTGTTGATTGACTGCATCATTATAAAGTTTTAGCACGGCATCAAAAGTTCGGTCAATAGCACCATTGCTAAGCGTGCCTGTGCTTGCAAGTCCCTCACCAAGTCCTGTGGTAATTATATTTTGGGGGACAAAAGAAGTATGGGCGCCTATATAGACGCCCA
>WQVM01000068.1 GCA_009783985.1 Bacillota bacterium
AATTTTCTCAAAGACGGATTGCAGGACTTGTGCGTGAGCCGTACAAGTATTAAGTGGGGCGTGCCTGTAAGTTTTGATAAGGGTCATGTTGTATATGTGTGGATTGATGCACTTAGCAACTATATCACGGCACTCGGATATGACGGTAATACGGGTACCCCGTTATTTGATAAGTTTTGGCCGGCAGACCTCCATATGGTAGGCAAGGAGATAGTCAGATTCCACTCGATTATTTGGCCTGCGATTCTTATGGCACTCGGGCTAAAACTCCCCAAAAAAGTATTCGGACACGGGTGGCTGCTTTTTGGCGGTGACAAAATGAGTAAGAGTAAGGGCAATATAGTTGACCCGTTTGTTTTGTCCGAGCGTTACGGAATTGACACCTTGCGTTATTACTTGCTTAGAGAAGTTCCTTTTGGTAGTGACGGGCTTTATACTAATGAGGCATTGCTGACAAGATATAACAGCGAACTTTGTAATGACCTTGGCAACCTTGTCAAGCGTAGCGTAGCAATGGCGGAGCAGTATTTTGGCGGACAAGTAACACCCAAAGCTGATGTGACAGAGGCGGAGACCGAAATTGTAACGATGATAGATAGGTTAAGCAAAGTTATTGAGGATAACCTAAAAAACCTAAAAATCAACAAGGCTCTGGAGGATATTTTTGCGGTGGTTAGCAGGGCTAACAAATATATTGACGAGACGGCTCCGTGGGTGCTTGCTAAGGATGAACCCAACAAGCCGAGATTGAGTCGTGTTATGTATACGCTGTTAGAGGCGGTTAGAGTTGTTGCAACGGCACTCAAGCCATTTTTGGCAGAAACTCCCTATAAGATTTTTGCCGGACTCGGAGAGGGGACGGACTTGGATTTTGGTAAGGCTCTTAAATACGGCAAGATTAAGAATTATAAAGTAAAGGGTCAGTCGCCGCTTTTTGTCAGATTAGATGTCAAAAAAGAATTAGAGGAATTAGATAAGATAGCCGAAAAAGAAGCCAAACCTGCTACTCAAGAAAAAACAGAAAAGGAAAATAACGGAGTGATAACGATAGATGATTTTGCAAAAGTTAAGCTGCTTGTAGGTACAGTTACAGCGTGCGAAAAAGTAGAAAAAGCTGACAAACTACTCAAGCTAACCGTGGATATGGGTGACCATAGCCGTACGGTAGTTAGCGGAATAGCACTCAATTATACACCCGAACAAATGATTGGCAAGAGAGTAATCGTGGTCAGTAATCTTGCTCCTGCTAAGCTAAGAGGGATAGAGAGTCAAGGAATGATTTTGTGTGCGGATAGTGCTGACGGAGTAGTTGTTGTGTCGCCCGAAAGCGGTGTTCCTAACGGTAGTGTGGTCAGATAGGTTGGTATGTCATTGTGTAGCACTTGCTCTTTGTTTGTAGGGAGAGCCTAATGGATTATAAAAAAATAGACAATCTTAAAAAGCAAATTGATGCTATACGACCTTATGAGGGTAAGACGCTTGAACAGTTGCAGGCATATTTTAGGGTAGGGCTGACTTATAGTTCTAATGCGCTTGAAGGTAATACCCTTACCATAAGCGAGACTAAGGTTTTGCTTGAAGATGGTTTGACAGTAGGCGGAAAACCGCTAAAAGACACCTATGAGGCACTTGGGCATGCACGAAGTTATGACTTTATGTTTTCGCTTGTCAAAAAAAGAGACATTAGTGAGCAGGATATTTTGACGATGCATAAGTTGTTTTATGGCGAGATTGATAGTGCAGATGCAGGCGTATATCGCAAACAACAAGTATTTATATCGGGGTCAGAATATCCTGTGACAGAAGTAAGTAAGCTAAAAAGTGAGATGACAGAGCTTGTCAAGTGGATAAAAAACGACAGAGCAAAATATCACCCGGTTGAGTTTGCGGCACTGCTTCACAAAAAGTTTGTATTCATTCATCCGTTTATTGACGGCAACGGCAGACTCACACGATTATTGATGAATACAGCTCTGATACAAGATGGTTATACGATAGCAATTATTCCGCCTGTTTTGCGAGCCGAATATATTGCACTATTAGAAAAAGCTCACACTAACGACAAGCTGTTTGTAGATTTTATCAAAGAAAGAGTTTACGAAACGCAAAAAGAAGTAGTGAGGCTATTGCATATAAGATAGAGGGTATGCAAGAACAAAATCGTCTCTGCGAGACGAATCGCTGATGCTTTTTGTTGATGCACAGCTATTCCGTTGGACGATAATTCCTATAGCACGAGAAAAAAATATTCCCTTCGTAAAGAAAGGAATATTTTTGAGATAAAGCACTATTAGCTGTGTGTTCTTGCTGTGTTGGGTGCTTGGTAGTGTTGGTTAGTGGCAGAGGGAGTTGTTTTTGTGCCGCTTGTGCCGTCTACTCTGGTTTGATTAGTGTTGTTTGGGTTAGCATTATAGTGTTTTGCGGTTTGATGCATTCCTGTGCCGTAATTATAATGCATATTTGCTCCGTGATGATTTATTCCAAAGCTATCTAGAGCTGACAACTCCGGAATAACGATATAGACATCACCTTTTAGTTGATAAGTGCGGCAATCGTTTCTTCCTTCGAAAATGTTGCCCATACGACCGCTGTGCATATTATTATGCATATAATTGCCGTAATCAGACATACGGTTATGGTTGTATCTGCTACCTGTGTAGTCGATGTTTGCGTCGTTCAAGTCTAGATTGTTTCCACTCGCGTCTAGCCCTCTTGCGTTCCTCTCGTGGTTGTATGAGCCGGTCTTGTTCTTGCGTGTGCGGGTATAATCGCCCGACCTGTTGGTCGATTGGTTGTTCAGATTTTGTACGCCAGACTGTCGTGTAATAGAGTTGTTCCTCGTACCGTCCAAAAAATCGTTAGTCTGAGCGACTGTGTTAGTCGCATTTTGCTCATCTTGACTTGGCTGATTAGGCAAGGTCTTAGTCTCAGGGGTAGCAAACATCTCGGCATTAACCGTATTTGTTTCTACCGCCACAGTCATAATGGTAGGTGTAGGCTCAACCGCTTCTTTGCGTGGACGAAAATCTACCCTTGTCGCTACAGCTCCCGCTGCACTAGCCGCTGTAATAGCCGCTAAAGTTGCTATAGAAAGTGTTTTTTTCATAATTAGTGTATGTTAGAGTTTGGAACAACTCTTTTTTTCTCCTTGACGGTAGTATTTGTGTAATGCAAAAAATTATGCACTAATCCATTCAAAAAAATTATGAAATTATTTGATTCACACGCACATATAACAGATTCAAAATTTGATGCATCTACTGAGGTAGGCGGTTTTGATAAGGATAACATTAGCTTGTGTCTTACTGTAGGGTATGACTTAGTTAGTAGCAAAAAGGTGTCGGAATTTGCAAGCCGTTTTGACAAGGTCTATGGGGCGGTTGGGGTTCACCCGCATTCGGCATCGGAACTTACCGAGAGTATGTGTGCCGAGCTTATAGGCTTAGCTAAGGATAATCCTAAAATTGTGGCGATAGGTGAGATAGGACTAGATTATTATCGCAATCTAAGCCCCGTCACCGCACAACAAAAAACTATGCTCCGCCAAATGGATATTGCGGAGCAAGTAGGGTTGCCTGTAATTTTTCATATTAGAGATGCTTATAGCGATATGCAAAAATTGATTGGTCAAAATTTAGGCAAGTTAAAAAATGGTGCATTGCTACATTGTTTTAGCGGTGACGCTAACGAGGTCAAGCATTATTTGAGTATAAAAAGCACGGATTTTTATTTTAGCTTTAGCGGAGTTGTCACTTACAAAAATTCTAACTGTGCCGAGGCTATCAAAGTAGTACCGTATGATAGATTATTGATAGAAACAGATTGTCCGTATCTTGCGCCGGAGCCGTATAGAGGTAAGCTAAACCGCCCTGCATATGTCTATTTCGTAGCAGCAAAAATCGCCGAAATTTTGGGCAAAAGCACAGAGGACGTCGCCGAGCAAACCCACACTAACGCTTGTAGATTATTTGGTATTAGTTGTTAGAAGTTGTTGTTCATTTTTGGGAGGGGCATCGTCATTGCGAGGAGCGAAGCGACGAAGCAATCCCACGGATAAGAACACTTTACATGGGATTGCTTCGTCGCTTCGCTCCTCGCAATGACATAAAAAACAGGCAAAAATAAGGGTTATTACTATTCGGGCGGTCGAGGACGCCCGCCCCTACGGCTTGATGTAATGAATATCGTTGTTTTGCTAGCCATAGGGGACGCCGCCTTCGGCGTCCCGAGCAACAATAATCCATATCTAATCATCACTATACTTCGAGCATTTTTTTGAGTTCGTCAAGTGTTTTTACTCCGACGGCTTTGATTTTTTGTGCACCTTTGACAAATACAATTAGAGTGGGGATGCTCATAACTCCATATTGTTGAGCTAAGTCAGGTTGCTCGTCAACATTGATTTTGCATACTTTTGCTTTCCTGTCAGTTTCGTCCGCAAGCTTGTCCAATGTAGGAGCAATCATTCGGCACGGAGCGCACCACGGCGCCCAAAAATCAACAAGAACGGGAACAGCAGAGGTTATTACCTCGCTCTCAAAATTGTCTGTCGTTAATGTAATTACTTTACTCATAAAAATTCTCCTCTATTCTTGTCAAGATTAACAATAGCTCCTTTATATATCTCTACTAGTTTTGACAGATGGTCAAGACTTATACATTCGTTCGGTTCGTGAATGTTGGTTATTTGGTCAGGGAATGTCGGACCAAAAGCCACTGCATTAGGTAAAGCTCTTGCGTAAGTACCGCCGCCTGTCTTGATGTGGGCGGCAGGCAGACCTGTCACCGAAGTATATGCATCAAGCAAAGAGCGTACAAGTGTGCTGTTAGGGTTGGCTTTAAGAGGCGGGGCAAAATGTAATTGTGTTAAGGTGACCATAGGGTAGGCAGAGGCAAAAGCCGTTTTTATTTTGTCTTTGAGTTTTTCTATATCTTGCGTGGCGGGACATCGCAAATCAAAAGTCATCTCAATTGTATCGCCGTTTGTTTTGATTATACCTAGGTTGATGGTTTGCTCACCGCTTTCGTCTTTGTATTGGATAGGGAATAGTGGGTAGGGAGTAGGGAGTAGGGAGTGTTTGGTCAGCATATTAAGTGCCTTGACTATAGCGTTGTCACCCTTGTGCGGACACATAGCATGAGCAGACTTGCCGTGGAAAGTAAGTTTTGTTAGTTTGTCGTCCTGAAAAAAATCAAACTCACCTTTCAATTGAGCATTGAGCATTGAGAACTGAGCATTGTTAATTGTCACTTCGCAATATGACGGAACAACATTTGCCCGTTCTCCGCCGTTTATAGTTATTCCGCTTTTTTTAAGACCGACTATATTTAATGTGACCTTGAGATGAAGTATTCCCATTTCGCTTATAACAACAGGGAAGTCCGCATCGGGGACAAAAGACGCTTTTGGAATAGCTTGCTCGGCACGATACCGTTCAATGCATTTGCTGCCGCTTTCCTCGTTACAACCCAAAATCAGCCGTATTGTCGACCGCGGCTTATATCCGCTTTGTTTAAGTTTGTTCATAGCTTCTAATACGCACAAAACGGGACCTTTGTTGTCAACTACACCTCTGCCGTACAATATGCCGTCTTTTTGAGTCAGCTTGTACTCTGTATCAGGGACAACATCAAGATGTCCGAGTATGCCGATAATGGCAGGGCTGCCAATCCTGCACATCGCCGTCCAATCAATATATCCGTAATAACCGTCACCGTTATATGTGTCAAAACCCATATAACGGGCAAGCTCCAATACAAACTCAAGTGCTTGCCTGTTAGCCTTGCCAAATGGTGCATTTTTTTGCGGCTTATCCAAAACACTTGGTATGGATACAAGGGTTGATAAGTTATTAAGCAAGTCTGTCATCTTAATATATAATACCAAAATACAATAATATAGTCAAGCAGAAACCAAAAATAAAAAATATTATTTTTGACCTAAAAAAGGTTGTAAAATTTGGACAGATATGGTATAATCTTACTTGTGATTTCTCGCTGGTGTGAGGACATTTTAGATAATTATGATTAGGTCTCCTAACGATAATAACAGAAAAAATAAAGAAAGAGAAGTAGCGGGTGTAATAATAATGGCAATATCGGGGATATTGGCGTTTTTTTTGATTTTACCGCTTGGTGCGATTAGTAATTCGCTCCGCTCTTTTTTTGTAGGACTACTTGGTTGGTTTTCAATCGCCGCACTTGCAGGTGCGTTTATGGTTGGACTAATGATGTTTTTGCGTAAGCGGATAACATTACACCCCAAATATATTGCCGGTATTGCGATAATTTCTTTTAGTGCATTGCTTATTTTGCAGTTGATAACCAGTTTTGGCTTGACTAATGCATATGGGGAGCGTGCAATCAGCGATAGTTTTTCGTCATATATGAGCGGTGTTTGGGGCGGCAATACTATGGGCGGTGTTTTATTCGGAGTATTTGCGTACGCAATGGCGGCATCTATGGGACTTCCGATAAGTTTTGTTATATTAAGTGTTGTAATAGCTTTTTCGTCATTACTTTTTGTCGATGTCAACAAGCTTAAGGCATACTTAGGCAAACGAAGCAAAGAAAAACAAGCTCAAGGATTTTTTAATAGCAGTATGCCACGAGACAATGCTCAACCGATTGCGTCACAAAACAAAAGTGGTTTGTATGTAGCTAACATTGTACCGCTATCAAATGAGCAAGTACAACCACAGCGAAAAAAAGGCGATACAAGTTGGCCTAAGCCTCAAACAGTTACTTCGTTCGGAGTAAGCAAAAAAGGGCTTTTTGACAGAGAAGAAGACGCAAATGTTGACCATTCTGACCCTCAAAAAGCTATCCATAACGCATTATATAATTATAACAACAATGGCGGTGCTAATTATAGCACTTCAAGCGGTTTTGGCAGAAAATCCAATAACGATGACAGCGAGTATATAGGTAACGGCAAGAGTGCTGCATTTAACATCTTGTACAAAGACCAAATCGCACCGCTCAAAAAGGCACAAGAGTCAGTGACTGACGGCAAAAGTATGTTGATTACTCCTCAGTCAATTTTGGGCGGACATACATCTAGTTATGGCGGGTCTAGCTCTTCTTATGGCGGGTCTAGTTCTTCGGTTAGTGAGCCAAGTCCGTCACATATTATCAATCGTCCGCCTAAGTTTATACACGGTCAGCCCACAGGTCTCAAAGATGTGG
>WQVM01000069.1 GCA_009783985.1 Bacillota bacterium
TGATATCACTCTAAAAGATTTAGATGTTATCAGAATGGCGATTGTTAATGCTTACGGCGGAGTATTTCATCAAAGGGTCAAATATCCGGAAGGTAAATAGTGACAGAAAAGCAACAAAAAATTATAGCGACAACACTTGACCATTTGGGCTACAAAGGGCAAGCTGTGGTAGAATACGAGCTGCTTAGCAAAGAAGAAATGCGTGAGTTAAATCTTTGTCATAGAGCAAAGGATAAGCCCACTGATGTTTTGAGTTTTGGATATTGCAACTTAGAGAGCAAAATATTAGACAAGACTAATTATCCGAACGAATATGACCAAGGTGCGGATGGGGTATTGCTAGGCAGTATTGTGATTTGTGAGGAAGTCGCCAAAGAGCAGGCAGCTGAATACGGACATTCGATAGATAGAGAAATGAATTATTTATTTCTGCATGGGTTGTTGCATATATTAGGCTTTGACCACGAAATAGCAGAAGAAAAGCAAATAATGCGTCAAGTTGAGGAAAAAATAATTGAGCAAATTTAAGTGTGGCTATGTCGCCTTTGTAGGGCGACCTAATGCAGGCAAGTCAAGTCTAATTAATACGCTTGTCGGCGAAAAAGTCAGTATTGTAACCCCAAAGCCCCAGACAACAAGGGATAACGCTTTGGGTATTTTTACTGATGACAAAAGGCAAATAGTTTTTGTTGATACGCCGGGTGTGCATAAGGCACGCAACTCTTTTGGACAGACAATGGTAAGTTCGGCTAACAAGGCAGCAAAAAGTGCGGATATTTGTGCCGTGCTTATTGATAGCACAAAAGGTCTTTGTGACATCAGCAAAAAATTGATTAAACGAAATAAACCAAGATTTTTGGTTGTTACAAAAGCTGATATTAGCGGATTTGAGACAATTTACCCCCTTATTACAGAACTGGACAATTTTCTAAAAAATGAGCTTGCCATAAAAATGCCGGATATTATTCCCGTTTCGGTTGTCAGCAAGGTTAATCTTGATAAGCTACTTGACTTGATTAGTGAGGCGTTGCCAGAGGGTGAGCCTCTTTATGCAGAGGACGAATATACTGACAAGTCAGAAGACTATATGGTAGCCGAAATTGTCAGAGAAAAGACTTTGTTTTTTTTGCGTGACGAAATCCCTCACGGTATTAAAGTTGATGTTACAAGACGACGGGGCGAAACAGGTATATTATTGATTGATGCGGATATAATAGTGGAACGCAAAAGTCATAAGCAAATTATAATCGGGGCACAAGGTTCAATGCTCAAAAAAATAGGCGAAACAGCAAGAGGCGGAATAGAGCGAATGTTAGGCACAAAAATATATCTGAACCTGTTTGTTAAGGTGAGAGAAAATTGGCGTGATAAGTAAAATATGGTTAAGTAAAAACCCGCCAAAAATATTTTTATACTTTTTTTAATTTCCCCCCTAAAAACAGTTTACAAACACAATGTAAATGAATATAATAGCATTGATATTATGAAAAATAAAATTGATACTAAGCCGATTTATGTTAAGTGTCCGCGATGTGACCTTAATTATATTAATGCTAAAGATGGTCATTGCAATGTTTGTAAGGCAGAAATGAGGATACTTGATCCGAGTTTTTTGTTGCCGGATGAAGATGTTTTTGAAGAGGGCGAAGTATTGTGTCCTGTTTGCAATATAAATTTTTGTGAAGATGGTGCATCGCTATGTATTATGTGTATCAAAGATGCAGGCGAAGATAGTGGCGAAAAAGACTGGGAAGAAAGTGTCGAAGGAGTCGTGATAGAAGACGAGCCATTGCCGTTGCCTGAAGATGATTTGGGAGTAGTTGAGGGTGCTGAGGAGGAGGAAGTTGAGGAGAGTCAGGATGACGAAGATTTCGAATATGTAATTGACGATGATGATTTTGATATAGATGCGGATTTTGAAGATGAGGATGACGAGGATTTAGAGGACGAGGATGACTTTGATGACGAAGATTATGATGACGATGATATTGACAGTGCATTATTAGCCGAAACTGTTATGCCGTCAAAAGATTCAAAATCTAAAGCCAAATCAAAAACAAAGAAAGCAAAAAAATAATAAAGACAAAAAAGAGCGGTATACTACAGTTGCTAGTATACCGCTTTTTTTTTATAATCTCGTTCATATCGCAAATCTCTTGTCAATCAACTATATGCACTTGGACACATCGTCCCCCCTTGTCCATTAAACATGTTCTTTATTGCGTTGTAATACCACAATAAATTCCATAGAGTTTAAGTCATTTGTAGTGAAAGGAAGCAATGGTGCGCCACTATTATATTGCAATTGACTTTGAACAGGTGAAAAAAAATTTGCAGTAACCACTTGCCAACCTTTTTTATCCCAATCACTAAGAACATTTTTAACTCTTGAGTAAAAGGAGTCTAAAGATTCAACATCAATATATATCTCATTAACAGTTTTACCTTTTTTTACTATTTCCCTAGATTTTTTTTCACTTTTTCGTGTAATTTGTATAATCTCAAATTCGCACATAAGATATACCTCCAATTATTTATATTATACATCAAACAAAAAAGAAAATCAAGTAAAGGAGCAACAATGGAACAAAAAAACAACACAAAGCAACTGCACTAGAAAACCCAAGTCGTAGGGGCGGGCATTGACCGCACGAATAACAATTATCCGTATTTACATTACAAAAGCAGTATTTTTGTCCGATACATAGCATACATTTTAATATTAGAGTTGTTCCACATCCTACCACTCTAGGTACGGAACAACTCTATTAGGTCTACACAAAAGCATTTGGTCAAATCGGTAAACAATTACAAGTTGTTACAAAAGATGCAAATGTTTGACAGTCCAAAAGATATAAAATATTAAGGTGGTTATATGAAATTCATAACTATAAAACTGCGCACAATTATTTTTATTATTCTTGCAATTGTTCTTGCGGCAACGCTTTTGATTTTGGTGGGGGCAACTCGGTCTGCGGGTTTGTGGACATCGGGGCAACCTAATAGATTGCAACCGACATACAATATTGCAACAGAGGAGCAATCCGTAGCTCTAACTTTTGATGCGATAAGTGGCGGGCAAAATACAAATAGAATAATAGAGATTCTTGATGAGTTTGATGTGGATGCTACATATTTTGTAAGCGGATTTTGGGCGGAGAGATATGCGGACGAGCTTAAGGCATTGTCTGAGGCAGGTGTCGAAATTGGAACATTGGGCAACTCTTATGTCAATATGTCCCGTTTGAGTTCAAATATTGTTAGGTCAGAGTTAGAGACAAGTGTTGGAACGATTGGCAATATTACTAATAATCAAGTTACACTTTTTCGTCCGCCGTTTGGTGTATATAATGATAATTTACTTAATATAGCTAAGGAAACAAATTTGATTCCTGTTATGGGGAATATAAATTTAATTTGCGACAACAAAACGCCGTACCAAATGGCATCAGCAACTTTGGCTAACCTCAAAGGCGGTAGCATAATAATGCTAAATAGTGACTGCAATAACTCTGTATCGGCTCTTCCTGCTATAATTGCAGGCGTACATAGCAGAGGAATGAGTTTTGTTACGGTTAGCAACTTACTAAACTTAAATAATTCACAAACGGAATAACTCTTTGGAGCAAATCAAAATGGATAAGGAAAAACAATCAGCAATTAACACAGTAACTTTGTCAGGAATAGTTGACAGCAAGCCTATCTTTAGTCACGAACTCTATAACGAAGCCTTTTTTGAGTTTAGTCTCAAAGTGCCTAGACTTTCTGAGCAGAGCGATATATTGCCTGTAACTGTTAGTGAGCGTTTGATTAAGGACGCTAATATTGAAGTGGGTGTGCCACTGGCATTAGAGGGACAATTCCGTAGCTATAATAAAATTGAGGATAATCGGAGCAAGCTAATGCTCACGGTTTTTGTGCGTGATGTTTTGACGGACACATCGGTTCTTAGTAGTCCCAACAATGTAACTTTAGGCGGTTACATTTGCAAGCCTCCTATTTTTAGGACAACTCCTTTTAATCGGGAGATATGTGATGTATTGATTGCGGTTAATCGTGCGTACAATAAATCGGACTATATCCCGTGTATTGCGTGGGGACGCAATGCAAGATTTATAAGAGACCTCAAAGTAGGGGGTCGTATTCAAATTTCGGGTCGTATTCAGTCGCGAGAATACAACAAGCGAATTAGCGAATCAGAAACAATAGTAAAAGTAGCTTACGAAGTCAGTATAGCCCAAGCCCGCTTAATGGATAATATAATAACATTTGTACCGTTAGAACAATCAGACGAACACAAAGAAACTGCCGCAACTGAGGAGTAAAAGAAAAGAGGTGTAAACTTACATAAGTTTACACCTCTTTTTTTAATGACATTGTTCAAAAGGTGCAGAATAATGAAGTCCGACCTACCATCGTCTTTGCGAGCCGTCACAATAGTAGGACATAGGGAATTACTGTGCGGCGAAGCAATCCAGCTAAGGAACAGACGGAAACATAGATAATGTATCCACTTATTCCTTAGCTGGATTGCTTCGCCGTAGAATACTTATCCTTGCTATCTTTTATAGCGACGGCTCGCAAAGACGGTGACCGATATAGGTTTTTCTGTGCTAATGACCATTGTTTTTTATGCTAATACTTTAGTGCTTTATTTAGATAGCTTTCGACTTTGCTTAGTGGGATTCGTTCTTGCTTCATAGTATCTCTGTGGCGGATTGTTACAGACTTATCCTCTAATGTTTCAAAGTCAACTGTAATGCAATAGGGTGTTCCGATTTCATCTTGACGGCGGTAGCGTTTTCCGATTGAACCGCTTTCGTCATAAGTAGCCGAAAAACTTTTGCTCAATTTTCTAAACAATTTGTCGGATACTTCGCCAAGTTGTTTTTTCTGAAGCGGCAAGACAGCTACTTTATATGGTGCAAGAGCATGATGTAATTTAAGGACTACACGGGGTTCTCCATCGGCAATATCCTCCTCATACGCATTGCATAAGAAAGCAAGCAAAACCCTGTCACAGCCCAAAGACGGCTCTACACAGTGCGGTATATATTTTTCATTAGTAACGGGGTCAGTGTATTCCATATTTTTACCACTCTTAGTCGAATGGGTTTTGAGGTCAAAATCAGTACGGTCAGCGATTCCCCAAAGTTCACCCCAACCAAACGGGAATAAAAATTCAAAGTCTGTTGTCGCATTGCTGTAATGTGACAGCTCTTCCTTAGCGTGGTCTCTTAGTCGTAAGTTTTCTTCTTTGACTCCAAGTTCAAGTAGCCAATTTTTGCAATAGTTTTTCCAAAAATTAAACCATTTAAGATTTTCACCCGGCTTGCAAAAGAATTCCAACTCCATTTGTTCAAATTCTCTTGTACGGAAAATAAAGTTGCCGGGGGTAATCTCATTGCGGAAAGATTTTCCGATTTGAGCTACACCAAAAGGCATTTTGACCCTAGACGAACGGGCAATATTATTAAAGTTGACAAAAATCCCTTGAGCAGTCTCCGGACGCAAATACACCGTACTTGCCGTATCCTCATTAACCCCTTGAAAAGTTTTGAACATCAAATTAAACTTGCGAACACCCGTAAAATTACTTTTGCCGCAAGTAGGGCAAGGGATTTTGTTATCTGTTATATAATTTTCGAACTGTTGATTGTTCCAGCCGACTATACTGTCCGACCGCTCTTTTCGTTTGATATAATCCTCGATAAGATTATCCGCACGGTGGCGGGTTTTGCACTCTTTGCAGTCCATCAACGGGTCGCTAAATCCGCCGATATGTCCGCTGGCTTCCCAAACAAGCGAGTTCATAAGTATAGCACAGTCAACGCCTACATTGAGCGGTTGCTCTATAACGAATTTTTTCCACCATGCTGCCTTAACATTGTTTTTGAGAAGCACTCCAAGCGGTCCATAGTCCCACGAGTTGGCAAGCCCTCCATAAATCTCCGAACCGGGAAAAATAAACCCGCGACCTTTGCATAGTGCTACTAATTTGTCCATTGTCAATTTGTTACTCATAATAAATATATTATATTGTATTGTTAATAAAAAGTCAACTAAAACAATTCCTCATTTCTAATTCCTAACTAAAAACCTTGACATAATTGTTGCCAAATGCTATACTGTCAAATATATAGTACAATATAAGGATACTTATTACTAATGTTCCAAAAAGTCAAAAGAATAATGTCACCTGAAGAAATAAAGCGTTTGACTCCGTTGAGTGCTGATTTGGTGGCAATCAAACAAAGCCGTGATAAGCAGGCAATAGATATTATTACCGGCAAAGATAAGCGAAAAATGGTTGTTATCGGTCCTTGTTCGGCAGATAATGAAGATGCTGTATGTGATTATGTGTCAAGACTTGCTAAGTTAAGCGAAGAAGTTAAGGACAAGCTTTTTGTTATACCCCGTATCTATACTAACAAACCACGCACTAAGGGTGAGGGTTACAAAGGGATGCTGCATAGTCCCGACCCTAATAAAGGTACGGATATCCAAGAGGGGATTTTGCAGCTCCGCAAAATGCATATCCGCACAATGCGTGAGAGCGGATTGTCGGCGGCTGACGAAATGTTGTACCCTAATAACTATGCATATGTAGACGATTTGTTGACATATGTCGCTATTGGCGCACGCAGTACCGAAAATCAAGAACACCGTCTTGTCGGAAGTGGTATGAATATCCCTTTAGGTGTCAAGAATCCTATGAACGGTAGTTTAGGTGTGTTGATTAATTCTATATATGCGGCACAGCTTAGCAATGAGTTTAAGTTTGACGATTGGCAGGTAAAAACAGATGGCAATCCGTACGCCCATGCGGTGCTTAGAGGGAGTGTTGATGTGCATGGCAATAATATTGCTAACTATCACTACGAAGATGTGATGAAGCTTTTTGAACTGCATTCAAAAAACAAACTTCAAAATCCTGCCATTATCGTTGATGTCAAACATAGCAACAGTGGAAAAAATTCGGACGAGCAAATCA
>WQVM01000070.1 GCA_009783985.1 Bacillota bacterium
ACTTTATAATCAATGAGGCAAACGCTACCGCAAAAGATGTCGTAATGCTTATAGACAAGGTAATAGAGAGAGTAAAAGAGGTTTATGGCATTACGCTTGAAACAGAAGTAGTCTATTTGAAGTAATTATAAATTATAAAATATAAAATATAAATTGTTGTCTTAGTAAGGTATCAAAAAACAACATAACCATAATTTATAATTTATAATTAACAATTAATAATTATTAACACAATGATTTGGGGAGATTATCATACACATTCTGTTTTTAGTCACGGCAAGGCTACTATTGAGCAGATGGTTATCAGAGCCGTCAAGCTAGGACTAAAAGAGATTGCTATAACAGACCATGGATTTAGGCATTTTGCCTATAATGTACGGCGAATAGACTGGCCTCTAATCAACAAAGAGGTGGCTTTTTTACGCAAAAAATATCCTCAAATCAACATATATTTGGGACTGGAAACTAATATCAATTCCTTTAGGGGCGGACTAGATATTAAGCCATATGATTCTAAGGTTTTGGATGTGACATTGGCGGCGTACCATAAACTAGTACTTCCTGCCAATGTTAGCGATATTTTTAAGTTTTTTATTCCTAATTCTTGGGCGTCAATGAGAAATAAATTCTCGCCAAAGCTAATAACACGCAATACCGACGCATACATCAAAAGTATCGAAAATTATGACATAGATGTTTTGGCTCATCCTAATTATGGTATAAAGGTTGATATTGGTGAGGTGGCTAAGGCGTGCGCACATTTCGGGACATTTTTTGAGCTTAACGGCAGGCGAATTAAGATGAGTGACGAGGAGCTAGAGATAGCAGGCAAGACAGATGTCACCTTTATATTTAATTCTGATGCACACGATGTCGAGAGATTGGGCAATGTTGACTTGTCGATAGAAACAGTCAAGCGTATAGGAATACCGTTTGAACGAGTTGCTAATTGGGACAAGCTCCCTAACTTTAGGAGCAGAATAAAAAAAGATACAGCAATAGAAATATGATTTTCAATGCTCAGTGTACAATGCTCAATGCTCAATTGTTGGCTGACTGCACATTGAGCATTGAGAACTGAGCATTTAGCATTGAAAAAAATGAGTATAACTTTAGACATCAAAAAAGAAATATCACAAAGAGAGATAGCTGAGGATTGCTGTAATGCGGCTTTTTTATCCGCGCTTATCAAGACTGCGGGGTCGCTTGTGATAGAAGGGAATAAAAGACTTTCAATAGAATTAGTATCATCTAAGGTCAAAACAGATTATATTGAAGAATTGTATGGATTGACTGTACAGCAAGCCGATAAAATCATAAAAATTAGCGGTGTTAGGACAGAGGAGTTATTAGGTGATTTAGGTATATTGACTAGAGGGGCTGACGGCACAAAAAATCTTGCAAACGGTATAGATAAACATCTTATACAAGGGGACTGTTGCAAGGCGCTTTATATACGAGGAGCTTTTTTGGGTGCGGGGTCGTTAAGTATCATCAAAAAAGGCGGCTACCATTTGCAGTTTGCTAACAGTTCTTTGGAGTTTTGCAATAACTTAGTAGATATGCTTACACTTGTCGGAATATCGTCTAAGGTAATTGCTCACGCTGACCAATACCTTGTATATATCAAGGATTCTCAAAGCATAAGTGATTTGCTTGCAATTGTCGGTGCAGATAAGGGTGTCCTAAAACTTAACAATAATATTGTGGAGAGGGAATTTGGGTGTTTGCTTAATAGGCAAACCAATTGCATTCTTGCTAATATTGATAAGACTGTTACAGCATCTGTTATGCAATGCAAAGCTATCCAAAAATTGAGTGATGACGGACGATTGGCACAGCTGTCAGAGGATTATATAACTCTCGCAAATCTAAGACTTGCTCAACCGAGTATGACTTATCAAGAACTTAGCGAAAACTTGAGGATAAGCAAAAGCTCGGTTAAGTATAAGCTAGATAAGTTGGTGCAATTAGGGACAAGGATAATGAAAACTTAAAACTTAAAAATGTCGGACAAGATTATAATATAAAAAAACTAAGTCAAACATTTTTAAGTTTTAAGTTTTCACTTTTCATTGATTTATTTATTATGAAACAATTCGTACATTTACATCTACATACAGAGTATAGTCTGCTTGACGGTGCGGCACGCATTGACAGGCTTTTTGAACATTGCCACGCTAATAATATGCCGGCAGTAGCTATTACCGACCACGGCAATATGTTTGGCGTAGTCGAATTTTTTAAGCACGCAATAAAGTTTACTAATAATCTTGCATCCCAAAAAAATGACCCTGAGCAATATCCTAAGTACGACCTTTTTGAGATATATAAATCAAGTATAAAATACGGTGTTAAGCCTATTTTTGGTTGCGAATTGTATGTCTGTCCTGATATGGACAAGCGTGAGAGTACCACCGGTGGTAAAATGCCAAAACTCAATCACTTGGTTTTTCTTGCCAAAAATATGGAAGGATACCGGAATCTTGTTAAATTGGTTTCACTTTCGTATACGCAGGGTTTTTATTATAAGCCAAGAGTTGACTTTGAAACTATTAAAAAATATTCCAAGGGATTGATTTGCTTGTCGGCTTGTCTTGCAGGCGAAATCCCGCAAGCTCTCTTAAATGATGATTATGAATCAGCCAAAGAGATAGCATACAAATACAAAAAGTTATTTGGAGATGATTTTTATATAGAACTTCAAGACCATAGTATGATGGAGCAAAAGAAAATTTTGCCCTCTTTGATTAAGTTAGGACGAGAGTGTCAAATCAAGCTGGTTGCTACTAATGATGTGCATTATATCGAAAAAGATGACGGCGAAATGCAAAAGGTTTTGCAATGCATTAACTTTAGGACAACAATTGACGAGGAGCGAAAAATCGGTGAGGAGGAGAAAGGTGCTTTTTCTACTCCCGACTACTATCTCAAAAACGGAGATGAGATGGCAAGGTTATTTGCAGCAGCTCCCGATGCCGTTGATAATACGCTTGAAATTGCTAATAAGTGTGAGGGGTTGTTTTTTGCCAGAGAAAAATTATTACCGTTATATACTCCGCCGGACGCAATTGCGCCCTATGATTATTTGCGCAAACTAACTTTTGACGGACTAACAAAGAGATACGGTGAAAAATTATCTACTGAAGTCACCGAGCGTGCCGAATACGAACTTGGTATAATCAGCCGGCTTGGTTTTGTCGATTACTTTTTGATTGTTTGGGATTTTATTGATTTTGCCGAGCGTAACGGTATTTCTGTAGGTCCGGGGCGAGGCAGCGGTGTAGGCAGTATTGTTGCGTATGCTACAGGCATAACAAAAGTAGACCCGCTTAAATTTGACCTTATTTTTGAACGATTTCTTAACAGCGAACGAATCAGTAGTCCCGACTTTGATATTGACTTTTGTGTCGATAGGCGTGACGAAGTTATACGGTATGTTGTTGACAAGTACGGTGCGGACAAAGTTGCTCAAATTGTAACCTTTGGTACAATGGCGGCAAAGGCGGCGATTAAAGATGTGGCAAGAGTTTATAGTGTGCCGTATTCTGATGTTGACAGGGTGACAAAACTTATGCCTAATATGGGCGGTGCAAGTATCGCTCAAATTTTGGGTCTCAAAAAATCAAAAAAGGAAGGAGAAGTCCTTTTAATACCCGATATCAAAGAGATATACCAAAATGACGAAACGATGAGAGGCGTTTTTGATATGGCAATGCGTCTTGAAGGTATGCCCCGTCAACCGGGAATGCACGCCGCAGGTGTAGTTATATGTCGGGACGCTATAAGCGACCATATTCCGCTTATGCGTTCTAATGACGGGATTATTACAACTCAATTTGATATGATTGAGTGTGAGGAATTAGGACTCCTCAAAATGGACTTTTTGGGACTCCGAACGCTAACCGATGTCCAAAAAACAATTGAGTTTATAAAGCAAAACAAAGGCGTCACTATAGATTTTTATAATATGAATTATAATGATGCAGGAGTTTTTGAGCTTATAGGCGAGGGAGATACTCACGCTGTTTTTCAATTGGAAAGTGAAGGAATGAAACGCTTTATGCGTGACCTCAAGCCTAACTGTATAGAGGATATTATAGCCGGAGTAGCGTTATATAGACCCGGTCCTATGGACAGTATTCCTAAGTATGTAAAAAACAAAAAAAATCCAAGAGCAGTGCAGTATGACCATCCGATACTTGAGCCGATATTGGGTGTTACTTATGGTGTTATTATTTATCAAGAGCAAGTTATGCGTATCGTGCGTGAAATGGGCGGATATACTTTGGGGAGAGCTGATATTGTCCGTCGTATAATGAGCAAAAAAATCCCTAAAGAAATGCAAAAGGAAGAAATAGTATTTCTAAACGGAACAGAGGTAGGGGGCATCAGTATAAGCGGTGCACTTGCTAAGGGTGTGCCAGAACAAGTCGCACGCAAAGTCTTTGGTGAGATGAGTGCTTTTGCTGAATACGCTTTTAATAAATCCCATGCCGCCGCATATGCTTTTTTGGCATATCAGACGGCGTATCTCAAGCGGTATTATCCTGTTGAGTTTATTACGGCGGTACTTAATAACCGTATCGGCAGTATCAAAGATATTCAAAACTATTTAAGCTACCTCAAAGCAAGGGGAATAGTTGTTTTGCCTCCTGACATCAATAAGTCAGCAAGCGGTTTTTCGGTTGAAGGTGATAGCGTTAGAATAGGGCTTACGGCTCTTAAGAGTGTGGGTGAGGGTATAATAGAGGATATAATAACTCAAAGGCAAAAAGGCGATTTTGTTGATTTTTATAGTTTTCTGGAACGAATGCAAGATGTAAAAATCAACAAGCGGCAGCTAGAGAGTATGGTTTGGGCAGGGGTTTTTGATTGTTGGGGACACAAGCGCAGTCAGCTGGAAAAAGCTATTCCGATTGCGGTTGACAAGATTGCAGGAGCAAGAGAAAGCCGAATGAGAGGGCAGTTTGATATGTTCGGGGCTATTGATACCGATGACGAGCCGATAAAGTTTGAGGATATTCCTGAGTATGATTTGGCAGAGAGACTTCGTAAGGAAAAAGAGGTTACGGGTATTTATATCAGCGGACATCCCTTGGAAGAATACGAGGACTTTTTGAAAGGTTTTGAATTTAATACAGCGACAATCGGTGCGGACGAAAATGACGGATTGGATAGGGACAAAAAGAGCGAAAAGTTGACTTTAGGCGGAATGCTTGTCCAGGCGGAAAGGCGTTTGACTAAAAAGGGTGCAGAGATGGGGATTGGGAGGTTAGAAGATTTGCACGGAAGTGTTGAGCTAATGGTATCGCCCTCAAGCTACGAGCGAATCAAAGATTATTGGAAGCCCGATACAATCGTGACAGTTATCGGACGGCTTAATGATGACGAAGATGCAAAAATATGGGTAGAACGGGTAACACCGTTACAAGGCAACAAAAAAAATGAGGGTTCTAGGCGTAAGCTGTGCGTAAAGCTGACCCAAACGGAAATGGATTCAGATACCTTTGAGGAAATCAAAAAACTTGCAGGGATGTATCCGGGGCATGATGACCTATACTTCAAAAATCTTACCCAAAACCAGCTTTTGAAATATCCGTATGGTGTGACGCTTGGCGGTGCTTTTGAAGCACAGTTGTACGGACTTGTTGACTTTAATGCTATAGAAATCAAAGATTGAGTAAAAACTACTTGCTTTTATATGCAAAAATTGATATACTAAGATATAGTGACAAAAGATTACAAAAAACTAAAGAGTGGTAGCGATATAAGGGGAACGGCGATAGGTAATGCTACCGATTTGACTGACCAAGCGGTAGCTGATATATCGTACGCTTTTGCTTTGTGGGTAGCTAAACAAAATCCTGACAAGCAACTAAAAATTGCAGTAGGGCATGACAGCCGTCTAAGTGCAGATCGTATCAAAAAACTAGTTATTGATATGTTGGTGCAATGCAATACACAAGTATATGATTGCGGACTATGCTCAACGCCCAGTATGTTTATGATGACTAAGTATGCCGAGACGGATTGTGATGCGTCTATAATGATAACGGCAAGCCATCACCCCTATGATAAAAACGGTCTTAAATTCTTTACAAAAAATGGCGGATTAGAAAGCAAAGATATAGCAGAAATTTTAGAAATTGCCCAAAAGTACTTACCTACAGAAGCTGCTTCCAAAAGTGGCGGACAAGTAATCAAAGGTGACTTTGTAGGGCTGTATTGCAAGGGGCTAGTGGACAAGGTTGTAACCGCAACGGGGCGTAAAAAGCCTCTAGAGGGGCTTAAAATTGTTTTGGATGCAGGCAATGGGGCAGGAGGTTTTTTTGCAGAGAGGGTTTTGGACTTGCTTGGTGCAGATACAAGCGGCTCGCAATTTTTAGAGCCTGACGGCAATTTCCCTAATCATGTGCCTAATCCTGAGGATAAGGACGCTATGCGGAGTCTGTCTAAAAGGGTTGTAGAAACCAAAGCCGATTTAGGGATAATATTTGACACCGATGTGGATAGGGCGGCAATAGCCGATAGCAAAGGCAACGAAATCAACCGCAATAGATTGATAGCCTTGATAAGTGCGATACTGTTAGACAATTCTCAGTGCTCAGTGCTCAGTGCTCAGTGTGGGGTGATTGTTACGGATAGTGTTACTAGTGATGGGCTGAGAGAGTTTATTGAAGCTAAGGGGGGTAGGCATCATAGGTATAAGCGGGGTTACAAGAATGTTATTAACGAAGCAATCCGACTTAACCAAATAGGGCAAGATGCACCATTGGCTATAGAAACAAGCGGACATGCAGCTTTTAGAGAAAACTACTTCTTGGATGACGGAGCGTA
>WQVM01000071.1 GCA_009783985.1 Bacillota bacterium
CAACAAAAATGTTAGTCACACAGCTGTCATGAACCTCTTGAGAAGTGACCTCTTGAAGTAGCTTACCCTTATGAATAAACCCGTATCGTGTCGCTAGCTTACTAAGCTCGGTAAGTATATGGCTAGAAATCAAAATGGTTATCCCCATCTCTTGATTAAAATGTTTGAGTAGCTCCCGTATCTCGATTATACCCTCGGGGTCAAGTCCGTTAGTCGGCTCGTCAAGTAGCATAAACTTTGGCTCTACCACAAGTGCCATAGCAATACCTAAGCGTTGTCTCATTCCGAGCGAAAAGTCCTTAGACGCTTTTTTTGAGCTAACTCCATCAAGTCCGACAAGTTTGAGCAGTCTTTGCGGATTATCCTTGATTGGGACATTGGCGATTTTGCACTGTGCTTTGATGTTGTCCACAGCGTTAAGGTTGAGATAAATCGAAGGAGTCTCAACCATTGAGCTGATTCGTCCAAAATTCGGGTCACCGCCAAACAACTCAAAATTCCCGCTTGTGGGATAGATTAGCTTAGTAATCATACGGATAAAAGTAGTCTTACCCGAACCGTTAAGTCCGACAAAACCATATATATCCCCTTGATTGATTGTCACATTAACATTGTCACACGCAAAAACATCTCTATACTTTTTGCTAAGATTATGTGTCTTTAGAATTGATACCATATGTATATTATGACACAGTACAATAGCCCCTGTCAAATGTTTACCCCACACGATACTTTATCCAAAATTAGTTTTTTCTAATATTCGGGGCGGTGTTGTTGTGGGGATTGAGTGTTATAGTTGCTATTGTATGTAGATATGCTTGGGATAATATAAGGAGAATTACTATTCGGGACGCCGAAGGCGGTCGTCCCCTACACTTGGAAGAGCAACTGCACTAGATAATCCAATCGTAGGGGACGACCGCCTTCGGCGTCCCGAATACTCGTCATTTTTCTTTATTCTCTTCTTTCTTCTTTTATCTCCCCCCTAGTCCTATCCCCGTTATTCAAAAATATATCATACTTCTTAGTCACAAAATGCAACACACAATATAGGGGGTCGTTGATGCCGCCCTCGTAGTTGTCTTCTAAGCCTTTGTACCACAATTGTTTTTTGGTGGCGGTATCGGTCAAAATTTTGACCTCGCCCGTCAAGGATACGCTATACTCGTCAGAACAAAAACAAACACTGGCACGATTATTCTTTTTGAGCTGTGCGACTTTTTGACTGTCAAGATTAGAAGCAAACCAAAGACTCTTGATACCGTCCGCCTTAGCCGGTGTGATAACAGATGCTGACGGATACCCGTCCTCATCAATCAGTGTCATAACACAAACCTCACCCTGATACACACCATTCTTGACTGTATTTGCCTTAACAATTTTTTCAGCTTTTGTTATAAGATTTTTGCTCATAGGTCTAACAATTCCTCTACTCTATCAACTATTTTGTCTGCACCTGCCTTTTGCAGCTCTTCATAAGTTCCAAAACCATAAGTCACGCCGACACTCTTAATCCCAATCTCTTTTGCCCCGATAATATCATACATACGGTCACCAATCATTACTACTCTCTCACCGCTCACACCTAGCTGACTTAGGACATACTCTATAACTTCGCTTTTGCTGTCTCGTGTGCCGTCAAATTCGCTCCCCGAAACAACCGCAAAATACTCAAGCAGTCCAAAATGCTCCAAAATCTGCATCGCATAAACGGTAGGCTTAGATGTTGCGACACCGAGTATTTTGCCCTTCTCTTTTAACTTAGCAAGAAGTTCGTGAATCCCCTTGTACACTTCGTTTTGATACAAACCCGTGACACCGTAATATTCTCTATATTTTTGAACGGCAACCTCTGCATTCTCTTTAGACAGCCCAAAATCCTCCGAAAAAGTCTGCCTAAGGGGCGGTCCTATAAATTTTTCAAGCTGACTTGGGTCACTGACTTCTATCCCAAAAAACTTCAAAGCAAATTGCAAGCCCATCGTTATTCCTAACTTAGGATTAGTAAGTGTACCGTCTAAGTCAAACAAATATATATCGTACATTGTATTTTCCTAGATAAAAAAGAGAAGAAAGAAATTCGGAAGGGACTGGTGCGATAGCGCCCCACCCCTATGGGGCTCACCGTCATTGCGAGGAGCGAAGCGACGAAGCAATCCCATGTAAAGTCCTATTCGTGGGATTGCTTCGTCGCTTCGCTCCTCGCAATGACGGTGACCACACAAGGCAATCCTCGTCCTTTTTCTTTCTTCTCTTATCTCTTTATCTTTAATTCTTTAATTAAACCAATCTAACCGGCAACACCAAGTACAACAAGTCTTCGGCTGTAGTTGTAGGCGTCACAACTACGGGCGAAGTTGAATTGATATAATTAAGCGTGACTGTATCCGTATCAATATTTTTGAGAATATCCGTAAGGTAATTGGCATTAAAGGCGATTGACATATCCTTGCCTGTTGCATTGATTATAATATTTTCGTTGAGGTTACCGAGCTCCGATGTGCTGCTTATAGTAAGGCACTTGTCTTTGATGTCAAACCTAACCATACTGTTACGGTCATTGCGTGACAGAAGCTTGGCGCGTTCTAAGCCGTCAGCAAAAGGAGATTTGGGAACAATCGTTGTCGTCTCAAAACTGGTAGGTATAATATTTTTGTAATTAACAAAGTCACCGTCAAGCAATCTTGTCGTTATCTTAGTATGCCCCAAATCCACCATCAAATAATTTTTTTGGACATACACAATGATAGGCTCGTCCTCTCCGTCAAGAATTGATGCGATTTCCTTAAGGCTTCTGGCAGGCACAATTGCGTGCATTTTTGCAGTTGTACTGACAATAGGTCGCTCACATTTAGCAAGTCTGTACCCGTCAAGAGCAATCGCCGCCGCTCCGCCTTCCTCTATCTCAATAAGCACACCCTTGAGTATTGGTCTATAATCGTCCGTTCCGGCAGAAAAAGCCACCTTGTTCACAAGGTCTCTCAAATCTTTCTTTTGGACAACAAAATGTTGTTCCTTAGAAACCCCTCTAATTTGCGGAAAATCAGCACTCGGCATGGTCATTAGCTTACCGTCACTCTCGCCGTAGCTTATCCTAAGCACATTGTCACTGACAGACAATTCGATTTGCTCATAACTAAGTTTAGATACAAAGTCCTTAAAAAATGTACCCGTAACAACAACTTCACCCTCTATAGGAGTGCTGGCAGGTACGCTTTTTTCGATACCTAGCTCCAAATCAGTTGCCGTAAGCTTAAAAATCCCGCCCTTTGCTTCGAGTTTGATACACTCAAGCATAGGATTGGTTGACCGCACAGCACAAGCCTTAAAAACCTTGCTCGCCGCCTCTCTTAATTCTATTCCGCCACAAATTACTTTCATAATATATCTATTATAGAATATTTTGGTATATTTTGTCAACAAAATTCAGGGGTAAAAAAATCGCTCATCAAATAGGTTTTTTAGGGCAATTATACAGCAGTAATGCCACTGACGGATACAGTCAAATCTGAGTTAGGTTCTGCAAATGGATACCGAGTCGTAGGGGCGGATGTCCTCAGCCGCCTAATAACAATTATCCTTATTATAAAAAAATATGGATTTGAAAGTATTCGGGCGGCTGAGGGCATCCGCCCCTACGATTGGTAACCATACTACAAAACATAACAAACACAAAAAAAGGAATGCCGTATTTGGGCAATCCCTTTTATCGTATCAATTATCCGCTACTGCTTGTCGTTGATATGTTGTCTCTGTGGTTATCAAAAAATCTCTTATGACCGAAAAGTCAAGCTCTATCAAATTAAGTAGCATACCAAACTCTTGACTGAGTGCCTCAATAACCAGATACTTGAGATTATAGCTTTCGGCTGCGACAAGTCTATTTTGCGATGCGACACGAAGTGACCTGCTGTAGCCTTGTTGAGTATCTATGGGTCCAAACGAATCCGAGATTATTACTCTTGACTCTATGCTAAAATCTTCAAATCTCAACCAACTATGGTTATCGCCCCATCCTCGTGCAATTTGCCCGTCCTCTATCACAAAAAAACTGCCATCATACTCTGTAACAAAATATTGCCACAGATAGCCAAACTGCTCACCGACAACCTCGTTGATAGCGTCTGTTATTTCGTCCTCAAACAAGTCCCAACCAACAATAATCAATTGTGCAAGTAGATTATCTGCTACTTGAGAAAGTAGTACATCTACTGACTCGTCTATCCAATCCACCATTCTTTCAGCGGCTCTATGGGAATTGTTTTCGTTAATTTCTAAGCCGTCAACAACAAGTCTAGCTCTATGAAAACCAAAAATACCATCCTCAAGCTCAGTAATTGCACCGCAAGCACCAAGCATAAAAGCTACCGCAACGACTACTAGCGTAAATCCTTTTAATAATTTTTTCATATAAATTTTCTCCGATATGTCAGTTTTCTAAAATAGGTTGCCTCGCTAAATAAGGCAACCCATTTTAGTACTGTTTGACTATCATTTGGCAAAATTACTTGCCGTCTTTTTCGAAAGCGCTTTTTGCAAGGTCTATGATAACTGTTGTAATCAAAACCAATGCTGACAAAAGTGCTGTCATAAAGCCGATATCTCTAAGCGACTGTGCTAGAGGAACAATGTTGAAGTTAGACATATTAGCCTCAGCTCCTATCAAAACAAGTCCCACTACATGCAAAGCAAGTGCTACCGCTATAACGATAATGCTGGTTATTTTTGTTTTTTTCATATCGCAACTACCTCCTTGTAATAGTATGCTATGACCTAATAAAAAATATTATACATTCTAACATAATATTTGTCAAGCGTTTTCTTAACAAAGTTTGCTGTTTTGTTTTTTTACAACAATCCCCCATTTGGGCTGATTACCTGTCCTGTAATAAAAGATGCCTTGTCAGACGCCAAATAATATATAAGTTCTGCTATTTCTTCGGGTGTGCCTAATCTACCTAAGGGTGTTTGACTTTTTAGCTCGTTAAGGTCATTTTGAGTAAGGTTGTCTAACATATCTGTTTTGATTACACCGGGGGCAACGCAATTGACAGTAATACCGCTTGGACCTAGCTCTTTAGCCATTGCTTTAGTAAGACCGATTATTCCCGCTTTAGCCGCCGAATAATGCGTCTCCATACTCGCACCTGCCATTCCCCAAATACTCGACATATTGATTATCCGTCCGTATTTTCGGGATATCATTCCTTTAGCTGCAAGTTGACTGACAAAAAAAGTCCCCGACAAGTTGACCCCTATCATATTATGCCACTCCTCGGGTGTAATTGTATCAAACAACTTGCTCTCAGCTATCCCTGCATTATTGACAACAATATCTACTCCGCCGATTGCCTTGTTGATTTGGTCAAACATTTCGGCGACCTGCTTATAGTCAGAAATATCCGCCTTAACACACAGCGTCGCACCAAGTTTTTTTGCACCCGATTGACTTTTGTTATAGTGTGCTACAACCGTATAACCCTCACTAACAAATTTTTTGGCACAAGCATAACCAATACCACGCCCCGCCCCTGTAATTAGAACTCTTTTCATATGAGTATGAGTATACAACAAGTTGTAGCGATTGTCAAGCTATTGTAGGATGCTAGGTGCGTATCATTGGCGTTTCTAAGAGGATGTTAGAAAGATAAAAGGATTTCTGGCAAAATTTATGTAAGTGTTTTGTCGGGCAGTTGGAATCTGTGTTGTCTATCAGTCCATTAACAATCCTAATTGCTAAAGTTATTTCTTAATTCCCAATTGCCACTACTTCTATCTCTACATCCACACCTTTTGGAAGGGCGGATACTGCGACAGTAGAACGGGCGGGTTTGCTTACAAAGTATTTGGAGTACACCTCATTAAACTCGGCAAAGTCATTCATTGATGTCAAAAAACAAGTGGTTTTGATAACATTATCAAAGCCTACTCCCGCCGCTTTAAGTAGAGCGGTTATATTGGATATAACTTGTTCGGTTTGTTTTGTAATGCTTCCGCTTACAACCTCGCCGCTCTTCGGGCAAAGCGGAATAGAACCGGAAAAGAAAATCAAGTCTCCTGCAACCACGCCTTGCGAATACGGTCCTATCGCCGCCGGAGCGTCTTTTGTGTTGATTATTGTTATCTTATTTTTGCTCATTATGATTATTATCCTTTTTTATTATTGGAAGTGCAAAATGCAGATGACATAGGCTTTGTAGTAGGCATTGTTCAAAAGGTATGAAATTGAACCCAAACTTATTTATAGTTAAGACTAAGTTAGTTGGGTGTCCTACGAACTTTCTTATATAAACCTCACACTATATATCGTAACTATATTCTCCGCTAACTTTTGACTTGTCAATCAAATCCTGTAATGTTACTCCGCTAAGAGCTGTTACAACACTACTATCAAGCACACCCCACACATCTCCCAAAGTATTCTCTAGGATTTGGTCGGTACTAACGGTCTTTTCGGTTTCTTCAAACAATGCGACCTCTGTGGCTTTGAGAATATCAAGAGCCGTCACCTCTTTTGGAGTTGATATCAACCGATATCCGCCGCCCTTACCTATTGTCGATTGGATAAGTCCGCCTTTTTTGAGTAGAGTAAAAACTTGCTCCAAGTAAATCTTACTAAGCCCCAAAGTTTTGGCGGCATCACCCGCTGTAACACCATTCTCCGCCTGCCCCAAAACAACCATAACAGCAAGCCCGTATCTGCCTTTTGTCGATATTCTCATAGACTACCCCCGAGCCGCGTTAAGGACACCGCCTGCTAGTATGAAG
>WQVM01000072.1 GCA_009783985.1 Bacillota bacterium
CGAAGACGCTATTCTTATATCCGAAAAACTTGTTAAAGACGATGTTTTTACATCTATTCATATAGAAGAGCATGAAATTGAGGCTCGTGACACCAAATTAGGCGAGGAGGAAATCACAAGAGACATCCCTAATGTAGGTGAAGACGCTCTTAGAGACCTTGATGAAGAAGGTATTATCAGAGTTGGTGCTGAGGTTGGTAGTGGCGATATTTTGGTAGGTAAAGTGACTCCTAAAGGTGAGTCGGAACTTACTCCCGAAGAAAGACTGCTAAGAGCTATCTTTGGTGAAAAAGCTAGAGAAGTCAGAGATACATCATTACGAGTACCTCACGGCGAGGGCGGAATTGTAGTTGATGTTAAGGTTTTTACAAGAGCTGCAAGAGACGAATTAAGCCCCGGTGTAAGTAAATTAGTGCGGGTATATATCGCTCAAAAACGCAAAATCAGCGTGGGCGACAAAATGGCTGGACGACACGGTAATAAGGGTGTTATCAGCAGAATATTGCCCGAAGAAGATATGCCGTTTATGGCGGACGGAACACCGTTACAAATTGTTCTTAATCCGCTTGGTGTTCCTTCTCGTATGAATATCGGACAAGTGTTGGAAGTTCACTTAGGACTTGTAGCTAAGGCACTTGGTTGGCATATGGCGACACCTGTTTTTGACGGAGCAAGCGAGCTAGATATCGAAAAACTTCTAAGCGACAACGGATTCCCTACAGACGGTAAGATACAAATGTTTGACGGCCGTACGGGCGAACCGTTTGAAAATCGTATAACAGTAGGTTATATGTATATGCTCAAATTGGTTCACTTGGTTGATGATAAGATTCATGCTAGGTCAACAGGACCATACTCACTTGTTACACAACAGCCACTAGGCGGAAAAGCACAGTTCGGCGGACAGCGTTTTGGAGAGATGGAGGTTTGGGCATTGTATGCGTACGGTGCGTCAAATATCTTGCAAGAGATTATGACAGTCAAGTCAGACGATGTCGTCGGGCGTGTTAAGACTTATGAGAGTATTGTTAAGGGACTTAACGGTAGTGAGCCGGGTGTTCCTGAGTCATTAAAAGTATTGCTCAAAGAGCTTCAATCTCTAGCACTTAATGTCAATATCCTGACAGAAGATAAGATGGTTGTTAATGTGCGCGACCTTATTGACGAGGAACTTGAACTTAACGAAAAACCGCAACCTAAGCAAAAGCACTTTATTGGAAAATCAATCGAATTTGATGATGCTGTTGAGCTTGTTACTGATGCATTTGATGATGATTTGGATGCAGAGCAAGAGTCGGAAGTACCGACTACAGATGAGCCGGTAGATATATTCGGGGCAGACGATGACGAAAAATTGTTTGATGACCCATTTGCTAATGCTGAGCCGGATGCTCTGGATGATTTGGGTGACTTAGGTGACGATTTAGATTTAGACAAAAAAGACGAAGAACTTGAATAAAAAATCAACAAACAAATTTTTGCTATAGTTCATTTGACTATAGTTTAGGGAGACCTACAATACAATGTTTGAACTTAATAATATTGATTCAATGCAAATTGCTCTGGCAGGTCCGGACAAAATTAGAGAATGGTCACACGGCGAAGTAACAAAGCCTGAGACTATCAACTACCGCACACAAAAACCCGAGAAAGACGGGCTGTTTTGTGAGCGTATTTTTGGACCGGTCAAGGATTGGGAGTGTCATTGCGGTAAGTATAAGAGAGTGCGCTTTAAGGGCGTAACTTGTGATAAGTGCGGTGTAGAGGTTACCCGTGCAAAGGTTAGGCGTGAACGAATGGGTCATGTCGAGCTTGCTACACCAGTTAGTCATATTTGGTATTTTAGAGGAGTTCCGAGCCGAATCGGACTACTTCTTGACATTGCTCCAAAAGCTCTTGAACAAGTATTATACTTTGTTAATTTTATCGTACTTGACCCTGGTGAGACAGCTTTTACTTATAAGCAAGTTATCAGTGACAAAGAGTATCGTGATGCTATTGACCAGCACGGACCTACAGTTTTTCGTGTAGGTATGGGTGCTGAAGCTATCAAAGAATTGCTATCGGCAGTAGATGTCGAAAAAGACCTTAAAGAAGTTAAGGAAACTGCGGCAAAAGCAACAGGTCAAAAGAAAATCAAAGCTATCAAGCGTTTGGATATTTTAGATGCTTTTTCTAAGAGCGGTAACCACCCGACTTGGATGGTTATGGATGTATTGCCTGTTATTCCTCCTGAACTTAGACCGATGGTTCAGCTTGACGGCGGAAGATTTGCTACAAGTGACCTTAATGACCTTTATCGTAGGGTTATCAATCGTAATAATCGTCTCAAAAAAATGCTGGAGTTAGGTGCACCAGATATTATTGTGCGTAACGAAAAGCGTATGTTACAAGAGGCAGTTGACGCACTTATTGACAACGGTCGGAGGGGTAAGCCTGTTACAGGTCCGGGCAATAGAGAACTTAAATCTCTTTCGGGTCTTTTGAGAGGTAAGCAAGGTCGTTTTCGTCAAAACCTACTTGGTAAGCGTGTTGACTATAGCGGAAGAAGTGTTATTGTTGTCGGACCGGAACTCAAAATGTATCAATGCGGATTACCTAAGGAAATGGCTCTTGAGTTGTTTAAGCCTTTTGTTATGCGTGAACTTGTCAAACAAGGTAAAACAGCGAATATTAAAATAGCCAAGCGTATAGTTGAGCGAGCAGGCAAAGATGTTTGGGGAGTGCTAGAAACAGTTATCAAAGACCATCCCGTACTACTCAACCGTGCACCTACGCTTCACAGACTGGGTATTCAAGCGTTTGAGCCGGTACTTGTTGAGGGTCGTGCGCTCAAGATTCATCCGCTTGTTTGTAGTGCTTTTAACGCTGACTTTGACGGTGACCAAATGGCGGTGCATGTCCCGCTTAGCTTAGAGGCACAAGTAGAAGCTCGTTTTCTAATGCTTAGTGCTAACAATATTCTTAAGCTTTCGGACGGTCGTCCTGTTGTTTCGCCTACACAAGATATGGTTATAGGTATATATTATATGACCATGGAAAAGAAGGGTGCAAGAGGCGAAGGCAAAATTTTCTGCGACCCAGACGAAGCAAAAATGGCATACTTTAACGGCGATGTAGAGTTGCAAGCTCCTATTGTTGTGCGTGTAGAAAAAGAAGTTGACGGCGTAAAGTTATCTAAGCGTGTAAATACAACCGTGGGTCGCATTATTCTTAACGAAGTTATTCCGCAAGACTTAGGTTTTGTAGACCGTAGCAATGGCGAAGTATTTGAGTACGAAGTTAATTTTGTGGTCGGTAAAAATGAACTTAGCAAAATTGTTGATAAGGTATTCAGAAACAAAGGTGCAACAGAGACCACTAAGGTTCTTGACGATATCAAGACACTCGGCTTTAAGTATTCAACTTTGGGTGCGGTGACTACAAGTGTATTTGATATGCATGTGCCTGAAGAAAAACGCAAAATTCTAGCTTCGGCAGAAGAAAAGGTTCTCAAGATAGAAGAGGCTTATAGCAACGGATTCTTGACTTTGCGTGAGAAAAAGACTCGTGTTATCAAGGTTTGGAGTGATGTTACAAATGATGTTACAAAAGCACTCGAAAAAACACTTAATCCGTTTAATCCAATCAATATGATGGCACAATCCGGTGCTCGTGGTAGTATGAAGCAGATTGCTCAGCTTGCAGGTATGCGTGGTCTTATGACTAACCCGCAAGGTGAAACTATCGAAACACCTGTTCGTTCTTCTTTCCGTGAGGGCTTGACGGTGCTAGAGTACTTTATTAGCTCGCACGGCGGACGCAAAGGTCTTGCCGATACTGCGCTCAAGACAGCTGACTCAGGGTATCTTACCCGCCGTCTTGTAGATGTCAGTCAAGATGTTATTGTGCGTGACGAGGATTGCTTTGACGGGGCTGCTCCTAAAGGTATTGCTACAAGTGCTATCAAAGACGGTAATCAAGTTATAGAGAGTCTTTTTGACCGTGTAATCGGGCGTTATGCTGCAGGCGATATAATTGACCCCAAGACCAAAAAAGTTATTGTGCCGTCTAATCAAATGATAGAGGAAGAGGACGCACAAGCGATTGAAGATGCAGGTATAACCACAGTCAATCTTCGTACCGCACTTACTTGTCGCTCAAAATACGGTATCTGCGCTATGTGCTACGGCAAAAATATGGCAGGTAGCGATAGAGTTAAGATTGGCGAGGCTGTCGGTATTATTGCCGCACAAAGTATCGGTGAGCCGGGTACACAGCTTACGATGCGTACTTTCCATACGGGTGGTATTGCGAGTGCGGACGATATTACAAGAGGTCTTCCTCGTGTCGAAGAGTTGTTTGAGGCACGCAAGCCAAAAGGTGTTGCTGTTCTTACAGACTTTGCAGGTAAAGTCAAGCTAGTCGAAAAAGACGGCAAGCGAGATGTTCATGTTCGCAAAGAAGACGGCAAAGACGAAGTTTATAATATTCCGTTTGGTGCAAAACTCAAACCTGAGATTAAAAATGGCGCAGTTGTTTCAAGCGGTGACGCTTTGACAGACGGACCAATCAATCCTCATGATATATTGCGTACGAAAGGTAAAAATGCTGTTCAGGAATATCTTCTTAAAGAAGTGCAATCTGTTTACCGCTCTCAAGGGGTGCAAATTAACGATAAGCATATAGAAGTTATTGTGCGTCAAATGCTCAAAAAAGTTAAGGTTGAGGACTGCGGAGATACAGAGGCACTTACGGGCGAATTAATTGATTTAGCAGCTTTTGAAGAAGCTAACCACAAAGTTATTGAGAATTTCGGTCGTCCGGGTGTAGCTAAGCATACTTTGCTAGGAATTACAAAAGCCGCACTTGCGACAGATTCATTCTTGTCAGCAGCGTCTTTCCAAGAAACAGCAAAAGTTATTACCGAAGCGGCTATTAAATGCAAAATTGACCCGTTGATGGGTCTTAAAGAAAATGTCATTATCGGCAAGCTAATCCCGGCAGGTACCGGTATGAAAGCCTACAGTGACATAGCCGCCGAAGAACAAAACCGAACCTTCCAAGTATAATTATAGCTATTTAATTAAAATCAAAAAAAGACCAATGCATGAAATGCATTGGTCTTTTTTAGGATTTAATCGGCACTCCTACTACGATAACAGTTAAAAAAATTAACCTCATAAAGTACCTGAAAATATTTGACTTTCCTATCGAAATTTGCTAAAATATGAGTGTTGTTGCAATAAATCTCAATTTGCAAAGATTACTTACTTGTAGCTTAAAAAGCAAGCACGATACAGAGGACAAAATTATGGCAAATCTCAGGGTTTTTGTAAGTTCTACTTCTTATGACTTAAAGCAGGTTAGAGACAATCTTAAAAACTTCATAGAAGGCTGCGGTTATGAGCCAGTTATGAATGAGCATAATCAAATCCCGTATAATGTTACTGAGACATTGGAGACGGATTGTTATACTGAAATTAACAATTGCGATATAGTGGTTGGAATAGTTGGCGGTAGGTACGGAACGGACGCCAAAGGCGGAGACGGTAAATCTATATCCATGAAAGAAATGCTTAGTGCTATAGAGCGAGGCAAGCAAGTTTATATTTTCATAGATAGGGATGTGAATAGTGAGCATAATACCTACTTGAAACAAATAAAAAATGGGAATAAAGTGTCAAGTGCGGATTATCATTATATTGATAACATCGCAATTTTTGAATTTATATCCGAAATTAGAAAAAGCACACGGCTTATTATAAACTCATTTTCAAGTGCAAATGACATAGTTTGTGCATTGAGAACGCAATGGGCGAGTTTATTTCAAAATCTGTTAAACAGTAGAGAGCGCAACAAGCAAGATAGCGTACTTGAAGATTTTACAAAGAAGTTTGATGAATTCGCCGCACAAAACAAGCAAATAGAAGAACTGATAAGAGAGGGACAGCCTAGGCGAAGAAAGTGGTACAAATATTTCCATCCAATGATGATGGATGAAATTTTCCACATGGAAAAAATTACTGACAAGAAATTGGCATATAAAATGATATTCGGGTCTTTGGCAAAAGAGTTGCCATGGTTATACGATATTTGCATGGAGATTATAGATATGCCAGATAGAGAGCAAAGGCATAAAAGAATAGAAGAGGTTCGTAGAATGAGCAAATTTATGATGCATCCAGAATTCAGAAATCACGAAATGGAAGAGTTGTTTCACGGTGAATTTTGGATGATGTTTGAGGATTCGATAGATAGAATTGGGAGGAGCGCAGAAAAGCTAGAACCAAAGCGTAGAGGAAAAAAAGAGGAATAACAAACGATGGTTGATTTTGGTCTAGTGGACTAGGGGCGGTGGGCAGAGGGCTGTCGATAGCCTATACAAAAGTGATAGATGTAATTTTGTTGATATAAATAAGATAAACTAAGGCATTATTCAATTTAACTTTGAATAATGCCTTAGTTATCTATGCATAATTTTATTTTTTAATCACAACACTAGAGATACAGCTAATTTTAAGGAGTTGCGATTATGAAATTAAGAAAAACAGCGATTGCTATTACGCTAATGTGCGTTATGGCAGGAGCATTACTAATAGGGCAAGTATTCACGCCTGTTCAGACTATGCCTGCAGGTGAGTTTGGTGGTGGGAGTGCTAATCAGGCAGTTAATGTCGTTAGAGATGC
>WQVM01000073.1 GCA_009783985.1 Bacillota bacterium
CCCCACAAATTTTTAATTTATAATAAAAAAAAAAATGCTGATTTTTGTTGTCGGGGGGGCGGGGCCCCCCGCCCCTACAAAATACCGTTTAAGCCCTAAATTTTAAGTCTCTTTTTTCTTTTCTCTTTCTTTAGTCCACAAGTACACTTTATTTGCAAACCAAATTAGGATTCCTACTACTGCAATTGTTGCTAATATTATCCACACTATTCGCCCCCATCCGTCAAATGGTATGATTCCGCTCCCAAAAAAAGCAGTAATTGCAACAACAGGCAGTCGTGCGACTATAACAATAAAAAAGAATTCCCCCCAACTTATATCGCTAACTCCTGCCGCCATACACAACATATCATCCGGAAAAAATGGCAATATTAACATAGATATTAGCGGCACACGGCTGTTCTTGGTGATTTTGGCAATATATTTGGCGGCTTTTTCTTTGCCGAATAACCAAAAGATAAGTGACTTGCCAAATATTCGTCCCATCGCAAATGCCATCATCGAGCCTATAAGCGTTCCTATTGACACCAGCAATATCGTCAGTAGCGGTCCGTATATAGCCACCCCTGCAAGTATAATCAAAATACCCGGCACAGGGAGTGCGACAATTGATATGATTACAAAAACAACATAAATAATAGCACCGGGAGGTCCAAAGTCACGGATTGTTTGAGTTAACAAATCCAAATCCCTAAGATATTGCGTTAGTCCCGTCAGCCTGAACAAGAGGTATATAGCCCCTGCTACCACCGCCATTACCCCGAAAATTATCCCGAATTTAAGAAGCACAGCTCCTATAGCTTTGGCTACTTTCTTATTATGTTTGGAGGTTTTTTTGTTAGCGGTTCGTGGTCTGCAAATAGCCACATCTAACGCACTCTCTCCGTCCCGTTTGCTATTGACTTTCTTATTAGCCATACAACTATTGTATGCTTTTTGAACGAGAGTTATAAGTGTAGATTTTTTGGAATTGCGGCAACGGCTAATTTGTCACACCGATTGTTGTATTCGTTATCCGAATGACCCTTTACTTTGACAAAAGTTGTATTATATTTTTGTGTCAACTCGTACAACTCTTCCCACTGGTCAGAATTTTTGATAAGCTCTGTAGCATTGGGTGTCTTTCGCCAACCATACCGCCTCCACTTATCAATCCAACCCAAATTAAAAGCATTAACAAGATATGCCGAATCGCTATATAACTCAACTTCGCACGGTTTTTTAAGAGCTTTTAGTCCCTCAATTGCCGCCTGAAGTTCCATACGATTATTGGTAGTCATCTCCTCGCCGCCACTAATCTCTTTTTGCCTGCCGCCATACATAAGTATAGCCGCCCAACCGCCAGCCCCCGGATTACCGCTACATGCTCCGTCTGTATATATGATTACTTTCATTTTTTGCTTAATTCTTCTGACCTCTTTTTTGACCTTAGCACAGCCTCTTTGACTATATCCTCAAAATTCATTTGGTCAAGATATTTTACACCCTCGATTGTAGTGCCGTTGGGACTACAGACTGCATCTATCCAAAATCGTATGCCTTTTAATGGTGTATCAAATTCATCTTCCGTATCTATATCAATATTCTCTGCACTTCCAACCAAAGTTTTAGCTACAAATTGAGCAGCAACTTCCTCGCTTAGTCCACACTCAATACCCGCCATTATCATTCCTCTTATAAACTTAAATACAAAAGCAGGTCCACTGCCTGCAAGCCCCGTAAATATATCCATCTTATCTTCACTAATTTCAACCGACAAACCAAATGAATTGACTAATTTCCATACAAATTTTTCTTCTGATTTTGTCAATCCGTCAAAACAAACCGCATTAGTAGATTTACCTATTATAGCATTGATATTAGGCATTACTCGCACGATACCCTTAGCACCTTTTGCCATATCTTTAAGACTAGATATACTTACCCCTGCCATTATGGATATAAGTATTTTTCCGCTAAAATCAAGTCCTGCCAATGCTTCTTTGACTAATTGTGGCTTGACTGCAATAAGTATATATTTGGCATTTGCTACAACCTCTTGATTATTTGATGTTTGTGTTATATTTTTTTTATCCTCAAATATTAAAAATGCTTGTTTATCAATATCGCTAATAATAATTTTATATTTACGCAACTCTAAAATAATAGCCCCTGACATTCTGCCACAGCCTATTACACCTAAGTCGTATTTGTAATCGTTTTTTTTCATATGTTTATAATTGTTTTTGTCCCTAGATTTTGTACTCTCATCCAATTCACTGTCATTACGAGGAGCATTAGCGACGAAGCAATCCTATGTGAAGGGTTCTATTCGTGGGATTGCTTCGTCGCTTTCGCTCCTCGCAATGACCGCAGTGTTTTCAAGACTTGACTAACTCCATATTTTCTTATTTAGAGTAATCTTTTTCGGTGCTTTGTCCTTGTTGACGCTTGATGTTTTCGGCATTTTTTGCTATGTACATATCAAATAATTCGTCTGCCGTCAATCCTGCATCAATGCACATACTTACAAAAAAATGTAAAATATCGACAAGCTCGTCTTTGACCTTAGGCTTGTCCTTTTTTGCTTTCCACCACTTAAAATTAACCTCATCTATAAGTTCGGCAAGCTCCGACACAAGTGCAAGAGTTTTCTTTTGTATCCATTCGTCTGAGGTATATCCATGCAAATTACGCTTGTCTATCATATACTTATCAAGCGAGGCTTGCATCTCAAATATTTTCGTTAGTTTATCCATAACTATACAATTAGAATCAGGAGTGAGGAATTAGGAATTGTTGACTTAGTATTAGATAAATAATTTTTAGCAACCATTCCTAATTCCTCACTCCTAATTCTTAACTTCCTTTCCTACATATGCCGAACAGAGACAATCTCCGCTCATATATTTTTTGACAAAAGCATTTCCGTCTTTTTTTGTTACATTTTGAATTTCAGCGATTTTTTGGTCAACATCAAATACTTTATCAGCCGCAAGCATAAGCTTACCCGCCGAAATCATCATTGACTGACAACTCTCCTGCCCAAACAAAAACGCTGATTTGATTTGTGTTTTTGCACGGTTCCATTCGTTATCTGTTATACCGCCTTTAATCAAATCGTTCACGACCTCTTGAGCAGCATTTTTTGCGGCAATATAGTTAGCAGGATTAGTATTACAAATAATATTTAGACTACCATTAGCGGCATATGAGGTTTGACCCGAATAAACACTATACGCAAGTCCTTTTTGCTCTCTAATATGCTGAAACAACCTACTGCTCATTCCACCGCCAAGTATCATATTAACAACAGATTGAGTATTGTAATCCTTATGATAAAACGGAACTGTCGGATACCCCAAAGCAAAGTTGCATTGCTCAAACTGCTCCTTAAAACGCTCAAGATGTGTTGTGCAAGAACTATGTGCCGTATCTTTATAAACCGTAGTTTTGGTCGGACTTACTCTGGGCAAAAAATATTCTCTTACCCACTTATCCGCCTGCTCTAGGCTCACATTACCTGCAATTGATATAACAATATTTTTGGCTGTATAAAAACTCTCAATAAACTTAGCTATATCGGCACGGTTAAAATTTTTGATATTTTCTATAGGGCCTAAAATACTTTTGCCTAGCGGATGCTTATCGTATAGTGCCGTTGCCAAAAGGTCAAAGCAAATATCCTCTGTGCTGTCCTCGGTCATATTAAACTCTTCGACAACAACCCCACGCTCTTTTTCCATCTCAGTCTCATCAAAAGCCGAATCAAAAAAGATATTGCTTAGCAACTCAAAGCACTTTTTGCCATATTCGTCTGTACTTTTAGCAAAATAACAAGTGTTTTCTTTTCCGGTAAAAGCATTGACCGCCGCACCCATACTCTCAAAATTATCCGCAATTTCAAAAGCAGTCAACTTGTCCGTACCCTTAAAAATCATATGCTCAATAAAATGAGCTATTCCGTTATTACCCTCGTCCTCACAGATACTGCCCGCACGCACCCAAATGCCAGAAGCAACAGTACGCAAACTTGGCATATTCATAACGACAAGTCGCAAGCCATTAGGATATTCTATATATTTGTTAGTGTCCAAATAAAACCTCTCTCTCAAATTTTGACAAAATGGATAATTGTTATTCGGGCGGTCAATGCCCGCCCCTACCTGTATCCATGCTACACCTGCATCCCCAACGGCAATTGTATTCCAATTCGTAGGGGCGGGCATCGACCGCCCGAATACTAATTACAATTTCAAAATAATTACATTATTGCTTTTTTACAGCATTTCACCCACGGGTAACACCGTCATATTTCTTGCTGTTATGTTAGCTAATATCTCTCTAAGTAATTCCGGCATTTCGCTAACAGAATGCATCAAAACAAAATCGCCCGCTCTTATTCTGCCAATCCGCATATCCCCGTTTCTAAAGTCTACCGTATCGTGTGTCCACATTATGGTGTTCATACCGATAGATGATGCCGTGTCGGTTACATTCCGATTGATACTGCCTAGAGGTGGCATAAATAACACGGGTGGCTCTCCTAATATTCGCTCTATCAAGTTGGAGGCGGCAAGCATTTCTTCTCGGCTTTGTCTCTCAGTCAATTGCCTATGGTCTCTGCCAAAAAAGCCATGATTACCAATAGTATGCCCTCGGTTAGCTATCTCTTCAAAAAGCTCCTCATTTCGCTCAACCCAAGAACCTTTTACAAAAAAAGTTGCCTTAGCGTTAGCCTCATCTAGTATGTCAAGCGACGCTCTTACATATTCGCTCCCGCCGTCAATACTAAAAATAATAGCAACGCTATTAAGACTTGGATTGCCCCTGTGATATGCCCCTGTATTAGTTCTTGTCGCCGCATTGATAGCTTGCGGTGCAAAAGCAAGTGCCATAATCCCAAAAATCACAAAGGCTATAACACCATTAGCAACAACTCTCTTAAAAAACTTTTCTCCGCTCATATACTACTAATATATGAACAACAATGAGGAATTAGGAATGAGGAATGAGGAATTATTGATAAATTTATTAAATAAATTTTATATTACTTCTTTTCTACCAATTTTAGGTCGACTCTGCCTCTGTCGTCTACTTTGATAACTTCTACTACCACATTATCGCCTACATTGATTACATCGGTTACTTTTTCTACACGCTTGTTGGCAAGTTTGCTGATATGAACCATTCCGTCCTTGACCGGTGATAATTGTACAAATGCACCGAATTCTAGCACACGAACAACCTTGCCTTCGTACTTGTTGCCGATAGCAACCTCTTCGACAATCGCTAGAACCATACTCTTAGCTTTTTGGGCGGCATCAGGGTCATTGGTCGCAATAAATACTGTGCCGTCATCTTCTATATCCAAAGTAACACCTGTCGCATCAATGATACCGTTGATAACCTTACCACCCTTGCCAATAACATCGCCAATTTTGTCAGGGTCAATCTCAAAGGATATAATCTTAGGTGCGTATTTGCTAAGCTCTGTGCGTGGCTTAGGTAATGTTTTGAGCATTTTGTCAAGGATATGGATACGACCTACACGGGCTTGCTCCAAAGCCTTAGTCAAAACTTCTTTGTCGATACCTTTGATTTTGATGTCCATTTGGATAGCTGTAATACCATCTTTAGTACCAGCTACCTTAAAGTCCATATCACCCAAAAAGTCCTCTAGTCCTTGAATATCGGTAAGAACAGCAACTTTACCACTATCTTTGATTAGTCCCATAGCAATACCTGCAACAGGAGCTTTGAGCGGAACACCCGCATCCATCAGAGCAAGTGTAGAACCGCAAACACTAGCTTGACTTGTTGAGCCGTTAGACGACAATATTTCGCTAACTGTACGGATAGCGTAAGGGAATTCTTCTTCACTAGGCAAAACAGGTTCGAGCGACCTTTCGGCAAGCGCACCGTGACCTATCTCTCTCCTACCGGGGGCACGCATAGGTTTTGCCTCTCCTGTACTAAACGGCAAAAAGTTATAATGGTGCATATAACGCTTTTTGGTTTCTTCATCAAGGTTGTCAAGTTTTTGCACTTCGGTAAGCATACCTAAAGTACAGGTTGTAAGTGCTTGTGTTTGACCTCTTGTAAAAACACCGCTACCGTGCGTACGAGCAAGCACGCCCACTTCACACCAAATATCACGCACTTCAGTAAGTTTACGTCCGTCAGGTCTTTCGCCTTTTAGAATTTTTGCACGGACTTTTTCTTTAGTCATATCATAAAGCACATCTTTGATTTCACGCTCTTTACCCTCGAATTTTTTCTTAAACTCGTCAAGCACATCTGCCTCAACTTTGTCTTCGTTAGCACTGCGTTCTTGTCTGTCGTGTGTCTTGAGTGCTTTGTCAAGTAGCTTGTCTGCAAATTTGCGAACCTCTGTATTGATTTCGGCAGAGATTTCGTACATAGGGAAAGTGCCTTTTTTCTTGCCGACTTTCTTGACGATTTTGTTAATAAAAGCCACTTGTCTTTTGATTTCTTCGTGGGCAAACATAATACCTTCTAGCATTATGCTCTCAGAAAGAATATCAGCACCTGCCTCAACCATCATAATAGCATCA
>WQVM01000074.1 GCA_009783985.1 Bacillota bacterium
AAAGAAAGCAAGCAAGCAAGCAAGCAAGCAAGCAAGCAAGCAAGCAAGCAAGCAAGCAAGCAAGCAAGCAAGCAAGCAAGCAAGCAAGCAAGCAATTTTTAGCTAATTGCAGATTAAGCAAAGCATCTAATTTTTGTGCTGTTTTAGTTAAGCTCATTCAAAATCAATATGTAACAAAGTCATAATCGCAGTTAAGCGGTTATGACTTTTTTTGCATTGTATAAGGAAATAATTTATATGAAAAACAAAAACAAAGTTATAACACCGATACTTATAATTGCACTTTTTTCGCTAACATTAGCGATGTTTGCGGCTTGTGATTTGTTTGGCGGCGGCAACGGAAGCAACAATCCCAGAACCGTTACGGTGACATTAGACCTAAACGGCGGCAGCGGCGTTACTCAGCTAACGCTTACAGGCGAGGCGGGTACACCAATGCAATTGCCAACACCCACCCGTGTAGGTTTTACATTTGACGGATGGTTTAATGATTGGAGTGCCGTATCACAAACCGAATTCCCGATTAGTAATATGACGCTTACGGCGAGATACAGGACTAACAGCGACACAGATATGACAGTCAGTAGTATAAGGTCGCCGCTTAATCAGACTTTTTCGGGCGGCGGTGTAGCGACTACTAGTTTTAATTTTCAGAGAGAAAACTTTAATGTAATAGACTGGCAACAAATAGAGTGGCTTAGAAGTAATCCGAGTACGGAAATTTATGTGTCGGTAAGTTATGAGGCTCGTACAGCGGCAATTCAACATCCTCAAAATATAGATGTATGGCTTTCGGGCGCACATCTTAATGACAGGATTGCTACACCGGACAGAATCCCCGAAGGAACTTTTGAAGAAATTGCTTTTAGCGGACCGGCAACAGCGCAAGTGATGGTAGGGCAACCTAACTCAACAATTGTATTCAGACTATCCCGTAACTTAGTAGGGGCGGCACTAAATCCCGTCTACGAGTTGCGCAATATAGAGCTGACCATAACATATGTTCGTCCTGCCGGAACTTTGGTATAAATAGGAGAAGAAAAATGAGAAAATTAGCAAAATTAAAAGGAATTTTTGTGGTTGTTGTATTTGCCGTATTGGCGACGCTCACATTCTCGGCGTGTTTTTTGCTTGGTGACGATAACAATTATAGGGGAACTGTGAGTGTGAGTATGAATAGCACACCGTATGCGTTAACGGTGGGAGGCTTTACAGAGGTGACCGCAACTGTGCGTTATTCGAGTGATACCTCTGTCATTTGGTCGACAAGTGATGCGAATATTCTTAGTATAAGTGCGGTTTCCGGTGAGAGAATTACAGTTACTGCTGTAGGTGTCGGTACAGCTACTATTACTGCAACATCTGTAACAATGCCGTCAGCGTACGCTAATGCAAGCATTTTAGTTATGGAAACCTCAAGCATTTTTTTCTCAGGCGGTTCTTTGCATTGGGTTGACGACGGGAGGGATGAAAATACCAGATACACTGTTTATTTAGATAGAAATAACGGCAGAGGTTTTGAGAGGATAAATCCAACTCTACCAACACCGGCTAGCACACATATAGGTATCTTTAATTTTCGTTTAGCTGCGGGTGGCAATTATACTGTTAGGGTGTGGTGTAATAGGGTGGAAAGACGCCAATGGTCAAAGAGTTTTAGATTTGGAGGTCACTTAGCGGCAAATTATGAGTTTATCGCTCAAGGAGGAGAGCTCACTTGGGACGGACGGCAATATGGGGGTAATCATTCGACAGAATATAGGGTGTATGTAGAGAGGGCGAGCGGATTTGAATTTGTGAGTCAAATTCCCACGCACCATCTTTTACCTCGGATTACTTTTACTGAATTAAATTTATCGGTCGGCAAAAACAGAATCAGAGTTAACGGCAATGCTAGTAGTTTATGGCGGTACTTAGACGGAGTGTTGATATATACTCAGCCTATCGGATACTGGGAGATTGAAGTCGAAGAGGTTGACACAACCGAGCAAAAAATTGAAGCGGATTATAATTTTACTGTACAGGGTTCGAGTTTTAGGTGGAATGGTTCACTCAGGGCTTACCGTGTATATGTAGAAGGTAATGATGGTCAATTTAGATTTATAGAGAACCACCATCCTACTAACTTTGGTGTGGGCTTTATGCAAATTAGTAGACTTAATTTAACTCCCGGTAAAAATACCGTAAGAGTCGTTTCTTCCGGAAATGCGTTGATATATCAGAACGGTGTTATCAAACGCGGAATTACTGTAGGCTACTGGGAGGTTGAGCATAAACAAGAGCAGATTCTCTTTGACTATAATTTTGTTGTATCGGGTGCAAATTTTAGCTGGGATCGCCTAGCCTCTAATGCACCATATAGAGTATATATTAATAGAGATGGAGTCAAAGACAATTTTGAGTTTGTAATGACTGCTTCAGCTGTTGTTCAATTATCCGGCTTAAACTTAACCGAAGGGGAAAATATTGTTAGGGTAGTACAAGTTAATGGTATATGGGATTATAAAGACGGGGTACTTACATTCGGTCAAACAAAGGGTTATTGGGAGATTGAGCATAAACTAGGATATATTTATAATGACTATAATTTTGTTGTATCGGGTGCAAATTTCAACTGGAATCGACTATCCTCAAACGCACCATATAGAGTATATATTAATAGAGATGGGGTCAAAGACAATTTTGAGTTTGTAACTACTGTTTCAGGTGCTGTTCAATTATCCGGCTTAAACTTAACCGAAGGGGAAAATGTTGTTAGGGTAGTACAGGTTAATAGTATATGGGACTATAAAGACGGGACACTTACATTCGGTCAAACAAAGGGTTATTGGGAATTTTATTGTGTTCAAGAATCTGTTGTGTATGATTACAACTTTACTGTGCCTGACTTTACTCAGTTTAGTTGGGGGGTATACAATGTAAGCTATAGGGTATATGTGAATCGTCATGACGGAACAGGGGTTCACTTTGTCGGTATAGATTCAAGAGAACTTAGTGCATTGAATTTAACTGCGGGTGATAATACGGTAAGAGTAGTGAGTACGATAAATGTCGGAAGGCTAACTGAAGAAGGGGTATTAACATTCGGAGTAAGCACAGGGTATTGGGATGTCAGGCTCGTTGAAGAAAGTCTGCCTGCGGGATATAATTTTACGGTAGTTGACGACGCATTTAGGTGGAACGGTATTAACGCTAACTATAGAGTATATGTTGACCGTTATGACTGGCAAGGTTTTGTATTTGTAGATACTTTTAATCCTTTCTTTGGTAATGCGCAGAGATTTATGTTGCTGTCTGCTCTTAATTTGACTTCAGGCAATAACACGGTGCGAGTGGTGAGAAACGAATTTGTTAGTTTTCAAAACGAAACACTAACAAGACATAGATATGTCGGCGAATGGAGTTTTAGCGTTTAGATTTAGGATAAGTTAAGCTAGGTTATCTTTGCATAAGATAGCCTGGCTTAATTTCTTTTGTTTTGGGGTGAAAAACACTTGACGCATAGGTCAAAATGTGTTAGAATATGTTTTGTAAGCAGATGATTAGCATCTCACCGTCAAAGTTTTTGTCTTTGCCGTGTCAATATAGTGATTAGTGGTTAGTGGTTAGTGATTAGAGTTTTTTGCTTTGGTTATACTGCTTTCGAGTAATGATTGTTGACGGATGCTAGTTGGGTGCATTCGTTTTTTTTAATTCCTAAAATGGAGGACAACGACTATAGCAACAAAGTACATGGAGTCTAATTATCGCATTCGTGACCGTGAGGTGCGGGTGATAGATAGCGACGGGTCTCAGCTGGGTGTTATGAATACTCGTGAGGCACTTAGGCGTGCTCAGGACAACAATTTGGATTTGGTTAAAATAAGTCCTAATGCTGTGCCGCCCGTTTGCAAAATAATGGACTTTGGCAAGTTTAAGTACGAGCAAAGCAAAAAAGACAAAGAAGTCCGTCGCAATCAGCAAGTCAGCGAACTCAAAGAAATCACGCTGTCTATGACTATTGATGACCACGACCTCAAGACTAAGGCGGGTAATGCGCACAAGTTTTTGTCCCGTGGGGATAAGTGCAAAGTCACTCTTAGAATGAGAGGAAGACAGCAAGCGCACTCAAAAATCGGACTTGCGGTTATGGAAGACTTTTTTAAGCAAGTTGAGGATGTAAGTATTCAAGAAAAAAGACCTGCTATCGAGGGACGCAATATCATAATGATTTTGGTTCCAAATAAGTCGGTTAGCACAAAACAAAGTCAACCTCAACAGCCAAAGCCGCAACAACAAGCAAAACCTGCTCCGGCGGCAGATGCGGCGGCGACAACCTCAATAGGTGCGGCAATCAAATCAGCTGAAGAGAAACCTGCCACGGCAAAACCAACTAAAACAGAGTAAAATTAATCGCTTAGCAATCATTGCACATCGAGCATTGAACACTGAGCATTGAACAAGGAGATAAAACAATGCCAAAAATGAAAAGTCACAGCGGAGCAAAAAAGCGTTTCCGTGTAAGCAAATCGGGTAAAGTTAAGTTTAGGCGTCAAGGTCGCAATCATAATACTGCGGACAAGACTCCAAAACTTATGAGCAATAAGCGTGGCGGCGCATATCTTGCGTCCAAAAAGCAAGAGCAGTCAATAACCACAATGATACAAAAGTAAGACCTAACTTCAAGGAGATATAATATACCATGAGAATCAAGAGAGCAGTTAATAAAAATAAAAAACGCAAAAAAATATTAAAACTAGCCAAAGGATATTTTGGCTCTAAGTCAAGAAGTTACCGTATAGCCAGACAAGCTGTTATGAAGTCTGGTATGTACGCTTTTATAGGTCGCAGGCTCAAGAAGAGGGATTTCCGTAAATTGTGGATTACTCGTATCAATGCCGCCGCTAGACTTAACGGTATGAGCTACAGCACATTTATGCATGGTCTTAAGGTTAACGGAATAGAACTTAACCGCAAGATACTCGCAGATATGGCGGTAACAGACGCTAACGGCTTTGCAAAACTTGCCGAAAAAGCAAAAGCCGCAAAGTAAATTTGGGATTAGGAAGGACGGGGGAATTTTCTCTCGTCCTTTTGTAAATTATGATTACTTCCAAAGATAATGACAAAATCAAGCTTGTTCGTAAGTTGATGACGGACAAAAAAACTCGGCGGGAGACGGGTTTGTTTGTGTTAGAAGGCGTACGCCTTATTGACGAGGCGATAAGTGGGCGGGTGGAGATTGAGGCGGTTTATATTAGTGAGAGCAAAGCAAGAACCACCCCGTCACCCTTCGGGTGCCACCCCTCCGATGGAGGGGAATTGGCTGGCAACATACTTGCACAAAATTCCCCTCCATCGGAGGGGTGGCACCCGAAGGGTGACGGGGTGGTTCTTGTTGTTAAAGACAGTATTTTTGATGCAATCACAGACACCGTCAATAGTCAAGGGATAATCGCATTGTGTCGCAAGATAAGTAGTGGCACAGGTCATTGTGACACAAACGCTTTGCTTTTGGACCGCATACGAGACCCCGGTAATATGGGCGCAATAATTCGTACAGCGGCGGCGGCAGGCTATAATACTGTTTATTGTATTGACTGTGCCGACCCGTATCAGCCAAAAAGCGTGCGGGCAAGTATGGGCGGAATATTGTATGTAGATATTATAGAAACAGACTATAGTATTATAGACAAATTAAAGCGACAAAGCGTATCTATAATCGCCGCAGATATGGGTGGTATTAATGTTTTTGAAATTGGTAACACCTCATCGGCTATGCCGCAATTACTAAAATTTCGCAGAACTCAAAATTCCCCTCTTTGTAAGAGGGGTGGCGGCGTAGCCGACGGGGTGTTTTGCCTAGCCATAGGCTCAGAAGCGGACGGATTAGACCCCCGTATCAAAAATTCTGCAACCTTAACAGTAAGTATACCTATGCAAAGAGTTGAATCTCTCAACGCTGCCGTAAGTGCAGGGATATTGATGTATTTTTTCAGGAGATAAAAAATGGAAGAATTTTCACCTTTTACACCTATATCAAAAAAAAGAGCAATAATTACAATGATTGTTGTTCCGTTTACTATTATTATTTGCTTTGCGATTGTTGCCATAGTTTGGGTGTGGAACTTTTATTTTCATGAAAACGACCCTAGAACCGCAATACTTGGAACAGTAATAATTACAATCGTTGTTATTGTGAGTATAATTTGTTTTTCATTGGTTTACATGCGCAATTATTTAATCGTTAATCACGGTATTGATGGAATAGGGACATTTCAAAAAAAATATC
>WQVM01000075.1 GCA_009783985.1 Bacillota bacterium
AAAGTGCCGTACGGATGCACCCCCGGCCCCGGTTGTGCCCCCGTATGACTTACCACAAAGTCATGGTCAAATGCCGTAGGCATACCAAAATTGTTGCCCGAATTTGCGGCATCGCCATTAGCAAACTGAGTGACCCTTTGAGCAACCATCGGCGGACCGCTCATAGCATTCGTAGTCCCAATCGGACTGTTAAGACCCAAAAACAGACTACTAAGCACCAGTGCCGCTATAGTCAAAAAATATACAATAGCCACGCCTGTTTTTTTATTAATTCTTATATTTGTTTTTGCTGAATTTTTCATTTTAATAAAATTTTCTCCATCAGGACTGCGTACAACATCATTTTCTATACTATACAGCATATGTGTTTAGGCATACATTTAATCCCATACAGCCCCATCATATTATATCACAAACAAAACTCAAAAGCAACAAAATACACCATTTTTCTCAAAAATATGTTTTCCTATATATTTACCTCTTTATATCAGTTAACACTGTCTAAAACAACACAAAAAACACCCATTACCTTATGTGGTCTTTGCATGTCTCGGCTTCAATTATTTCTACACCCTTGGTACTATATTCTACTAAAGGAGTAACTTTTTTTTCAAAATGCATAGCTAAAGCTTTTTTGAACCATCAGCTCAGCCGGTGGTTTACTGTTTCATAACAAAAAGGACAGAGCAATAATAACTCTGTCCTTTATAAGTTTATTCTTCTAGGTCTTCGGGTAGCTCTTCTTCAGGGGCGGCAACTGCTACGCAGACTACATTGCCTTGATTTTTGAGACGCATCATACGCACGCCTTGTGTGTCCCGTCCGATTTTGCTTACTTCTTTGGCGCGTGTACGGATTATAATACCATTATCTGCAATAAGCATTATATCATCATCCGGATGAACTTGTTTTAGGTTGACAAGCGGACCTGTTTTTGCATTAAATACACCCGCTTTTATACCTTTACCCGCACGGGATTGTAGACGATAATCCTCAACATCAGACCTCTTACCGTAACCGAATTGTGATATAGTCAATATCTCGCAACCGTCTTTGACTACCATCATATCTACAACTTGGTCGTCATCACCGATTTTCATACTGCGGACACCCATTGTATCTCGACCCATTTGACGCACATCTTCTTCGCTAAATCGGATACATTTACCGCTGCTTGCCGCCATAAGAATCTCATTGCGCCCGTTAGTTTGTTCTACACCGATTAGCTCGTCGCCTTCAAGCAAGCTTATAGCTATTTTACCGCCTTTGCGGATATTGGCAAATTCGCTGAGGGCGGTCTTTTTGACCTTACCTTGCTTAGTCGCCATCATCAAGTTACCTGTCTGTTGTTGACGGTCTTGGAGCGGAATAATAGCATTGATTTTTTCGTTTTCGCTAAGTTGCAACAGATTTATAACAGCACGCCCTCTTGCGGTTTTTTCCGCTTCAGGAATCTCATAACCCTTAATGCAGTACACACGCCCCAAATTACTAAAGAATAGTATATCATCATGCGTATTAGCAACAAACATTCTTTCAACAAAGTCTTCTTCTTTAGGTTTATGTGCCGTGACACCCTTACCGCCTCGATGTTGCGCTCTATACTCAGCTTTTGGCAGACGCTTAATATAACCATAATGCGTCATACTGATAACAACATCTTCTTTATCGATAAGGTCTCCGATATCAATATCATCATAATCTATACTGATTTCTGTACGGCGCTCCTCACCGTATTTATCCCGTATAACAGTTAGCTCATCTTTGATAATGTCAAGAACTCTTTGCGGTGACGCAAGTATAGCTTTGAGGTCTGCGATAAGTGCTTGGAGATTAGCAAGTTCTTGCTTAAGTTGTTCTACTTCAAGAGAAGTAAGTCTTGATAAGCGCATTTCTAAAATTGCATTAGCTTGCTTATCGGAGAGATAGAACTCTTTCATCAAGCTCTCGCTCGCTTCAAATTTGTCGCGACTAGACTTGATAATCTTAATAACTTTATCAATGTTGGCAAGAGCTTTACATAGACCCTCAACAATATGCGCACGCTCTTCGGCTTTTTCAAGGTCGTAACGAGTACGGCGAACAATGATTTCTTTTTGATGCTCCAAATAATGATAGAGCATTTCCTTAAGGTTAAGGATTTTTGGCTCGCCGTTAACAAGAGCCAAGAAAGTAATCCCGTTACCTGTCTGTAATGATGTATGCTTATACAAGAGGTTAAGCACAACTTGCGCTTGAGCCTCTCTCTTGATTTCGATTACTATACGCATACCTTTACGGTCAGACTCTTCCTTAACATCGCTGATACCTTCTATGCGTTTTTCTTTAGCAAGTTCTGCAATATGCTCGATAAGATGTGCTTTGTTTACTTGGTAAGGAAGTTCAGTAACAACAATGCGTGTCTTAGACATTGTGCCGTCTTTAAGCGGAGCATACTCCTCTATCTCGCATTTAGCACGGATAACAACACCGCCGTGACCGGTCTTGTACGCTTTGCGGATATTTCCTCGTCCAAGAATTATTCCGCCTGTAGGATAATCAGGAGCCTGAACCATAGCAATGAGATTATCAATATCAATATCGGCGTCATCAATAAGTGCGATAACGGCATTGATAATGTCTGTAAGATTATGCGGAGGAATATTAGTTGCCATACCAACAGCAATACCGTCCGAACCGTTAACCAAAAGATTAGGAAAACGAGCCGGCAGAACTGTAGGCTGCTCTAGCTTGTCATCAAAGTTAGGATAATAGTCAACAGTCTCTTTGTCGAGGTCTCTTAGCATCTCCGCACTGATTTTGGAGAGCTTTGCCTCTGTATAACGGTATGCCGCAGGCGGGTCACCGTCAACCGAACCAAAGTTACCTTGTCCGTCGATAAGAGGCGCACGAATACTAAAATCCTGCGCCATACGCACAAGTGCCATATAAACCGAACTATCGCCGTGAGGGTGATACTTACCAAGCACATCACCGACAATACGGGCGCATTTGAGATACGGACGCTCATTCCATAGGTTAAGTTCGCTCATGCTGTACAAAATACGCCTATGCACAGGTTTCAAACCGTCCCGCACATCGGGAATCGCACGAGAGACATTAACCGCCATAGCATAAGAGATAAAGGAGCGTTTCATCTCCTCCTCTACCTGCACTTTGACATACTTGGTTTTGTCAACTATCGGCTCATAGTTATCTGATTTTTTTACTTTATCTGCCATTATTATATTACCCTTTTTAAAAAACTTGGTTAATTCATTTTAGTTGCAGTAGCAATTACCTATACCGTCACCACAACAATTACAGCAAGAGGAACAAGCATGACAACATAATCCAAAATTTGCAATATGAGATGTGATAGCCAAAGCAATTAATACATATAGCTCTGTTTGAGTTTCATCGTAAATTTCTAATTTATTTCTTTTACCACTGTAATGTTCGTGTTCTAAAACAATTATATCTGCATTATCCTTAATCTTATATCTTATTGCCTCTCCCGGAGGTGTTGGCAAATTACCTTTACGCTCAACTATCCATTGAACACCATTTACAAAGAGAGAATCTTTCTCAAAATGAACTATTTCCTCTTCATTAATGTAAATTTTCCAATGAGTTACAACATAGTCTTTTCAAAAAACCGAGCATACCCTATTAAGTTCTCACTATCATCAAAAAGCTTAATAACTTTACCTTTAGATAACATAAATTTCGACTTAAACCAAATTTGCCTTTTCTCATCAAAAAAAATACTACTAAAAGTACGCTCTTTTTGAATAAAAACTCTTTTTAATCTATCATTCAACATCTCGTATCATTTGGACATACTCTAGTTTTTTATATCCAAAATGCTCATAAATTTCTATAGCGTGGCGGTTATTTTCTGTAACTTCAAGGCGGTATCTTTTAATTTTGCCACTGTACTCACTTTCCAAAAAAGCAAAAAATTTACTAATTATGCCTTTTCCCCTAAAATCAGGGTTGATATACGCCTCTTCTACTAATAACACCATTCCGCCAACCTCATTAGAGTAAGTAAAAGACAACAATGCGTATCCCGCAACCTCACCGCCATATTCTATTATAAGTCCTCTAACATACGAGTCATTCTTAGTGCAACATCTATCAAAAGTACATTCAAAACATTTTTGAGGCACAACATGGTCTACCGCATCACTACCGTAAAAAATATTTGACATTTGGATATAGACACTTTTGTCAGTTTTAATAAAATCCCTAAATATTGTTTGCAATTTTTATCTCTCCGTTATTACTTATCCGCTATTACACATCTAACTCTTTAACAAGTTTAGCGTTTTCCTCAATAAATTTGCGTCTAAGCTCTGGCAAATCACCCATCAATATACCAAATATTTCGTCAGCTTCAAAAGCGTCATCCATTGTTACTTGTACAAGAGTACGATTTTCAGGATTCATTGTCGTTACCCATAGTTGGTCTGCGGTCATTTCGCCAAGACCTTTGTAACGCTGCAAGTCAACACCCTTGCGTCCGAACTTGTCAAAATATGCCTCTAACGCTGTGTCATCATACAAATACTCAATACTTTTGCCACGCTGAACTTTATACAACGGAGGTTGTGCTATATAGACATGACCTCCCTCAACAAGCGGACGCATATATCTAAAGAAAAAAGTAAGCAACAATATTCTGATATGGCTTCCGTCCACATCAGCGTCCGTCATACAAATAATCTTATTGTAACGGAGTTTGCTTATATCAAAATCCTCGCTGATACCGCAACCGAATGCTGTAATCATTGCTTTGATTTCATTGTTTTCTAATACTTTAGAAAGCCGTGCTTTTTCAACATTAAGAATTTTTCCTCTAAGAGGCAAAATAGCTTGAAAGCGTCTGTCCCGTCCTTGTTTTGCCGTACCGCCCGCACTGTCACCCTCAACCAAATAAATTTCGCAATTTTTCGGGTCTCTGTCTGTACAGTCGGCAAGTTTTCCGGGTAGTGTAGTATGCTCAAACGCACCTTTACGCCGTGTCAAATCTCTTGCCTTGCGAGCCTCCTCTCTTGCTCTTGCTGCTGTCAAACATTTAAGAACAAGCTCCTTAGCAACGGAAGGATTTTCTTCCATATAAGTTCCGAGTCCGTCCAGCATCGCCCGTTCGACCACTTGTCTTATTTCGCTGTTACCAAGTTTTGTCTTAGTTTGCCCCTCAAATTGCGGATTTTGTAACTTTACGCTGACAACGCTGACAAGTCCTTCACGAACATCATCACCGCTTAATTTCTCGGACTCTTTCATAAGGTTTTGTTTAAGTCCGTAATCGTTAATTATTTTTGTAAGAGCGTTTTTAAGTCCCGTTAAATGAGTACCGCCCTCTTCTGTATTAATGTTATTCGCATAAGAATACAGCACCTCATTATAACTGTCGTTATACTGAAGCGCAATTTCCACTTCGCCTTCCTTATAGGTCTTGCGTGTATAAATAGCTTTTTCAAAAAAGGTATCCTTGCTGCGATTAAGGTAGTCAACAAAGTCAGCTATACCGCCGTCAAACTTAAAGACCTCTGACTTTTCGCGTCCTTTACGCTTGTCAGTAAGCGAAACCGAAAGCCCCTTGTTAAGATACGCTACTTCCCTAATACGGGTACGGATAGTATCATAAGAAAAATCAAGCGTTTCAAAAATTTCATCATCAGGATAAAATGTTATTCGAGTTCCCGTCTTGGTCGTTTTGCCAACCTCGGCAAGCGCACGCATAGGCACACCGCGATTGTATTTCTGACGGAATATTTTGCCTTTTTGATGAACTTCAACTTCTAACCATTCAGAGAGAGCGTTAACAACCGAAAGTCCAACGCCGTGAAGACCTCCGCTCACTTTATATCCGCCGCCGCCGA
>WQVM01000076.1 GCA_009783985.1 Bacillota bacterium
AAAATTAAGAGAAAAGCTGATTTGGTTTTTCTCTTTTTTAGTAGGGACAATAGACCGCTCAAAAAACAGAGTTATCAAATATAGCTAGATGGCAAGTCGTAGGGGCGGACATTCCCGACCGCCCGAATGATAATATTCCTTATTGAAAAAGGCGAAAGTGTCACAAATTCTTTTCTTAATTTTCGGTATATTTGTCCAGCACCAATCCCACCGTGTATATATGGTCGCTAAGGATAGGGATGTCCTTGTACTTGTTATTGAGAGAGTGTAGGTAGTAGATATTGTCACGGTAGAGTAGCTGCTTGCAATATGACTCGCCCTCAAATATAAAAATACCGATTTCGCCGACATCTATACCTGATTGACGCTTGACAAAAACTATATCACCATCATTGATTTGAGGTTGCATACTGTCTCCGGAGATTCTTATGCCAAACTCTGTGCCTTGAGGAAGAGAGGCAACAGTAATCATCTCAAAGTCAGAATCCGTCACCAAATTGCCAAGACCAGCCGCCGCACTTTGGCTAAACACCTTGACTTTGCTAAGGTGGGTCATAGTGGCAGCTTCTATATCCCGTTTTGATTTTTGCAGTATACTTATCGGGGTTTCGCCTTGCTTAACCGCATGGATATGACTTAGCTCCATTTGGGCAACTGTCATAACGATTTGCTTGCTGTTAGTTGTCAAACAACGGTAGATGTCTACCAAATCTTTTTCTTCGACACGCAATGTGCTTACAAGATTATTCTCGTTGACATTTCCAAGCATTTCGTCTACGCTGGATATTTTGTACAATTCGCACAGCCTGAACAAAAGTCCTGCATCAGGCTGACCGTTGCAATGCTCCCATGCACTGATAGTTTTTTCTGATTTGCCCAAAATCAAGCCGACTTCTTTGCAGGTCATATCGGCATTTATGCGTGCTTTTTTTAGTGCTTTTGCGATTGCTTGTTTTTCCATAAACACAGTATAACACACCCAAAAAATAAAAGCAATAGAATAAACCGCAAAAAACTCTAAAAAAATTAGGTAAGCAAAACTAATTGACAAAAGGTTAAAAAATGGGTATACTTAGGATATGAGAGTTATTTTTTTTAATGCTAAGTCTTATGATAAGATTTATTTTGATAGGTATTTGGCTGAGAATAAGTTTGGGGTGACCTATATTGAAGAACGGCTTTGTGAGGCGACGGTACGGCTTGCAGAAGGGTATGACGCCGTTTGTGTTTTTGTCAACGACAATGCAAGTGCGGGGATTGTTGATACTCTTGTCGGGTACGGGGTCAAGATGATACTACTTAGATGTGCAGGCTATAATAATGTAGATGTTAAGGCGGCGTACAAAAGGATAAGAGTTTTAAGAGTGCCGGGGTATTCGCCGTCATCGGTTGCCGAACATGCGTTAGCTCTCTTAATGAGCGTCGGGCGTAAGACACACAGGGCATACACCCGTACAAGAGATTATAATTTTGATATAAGCGGTTTTGTCAGTCATAATTTGTATGGCAAGACAGCGGGGATTATAGGCACGGGGAAAATCGGCGCTGTTATGGCGGATATTCTTAGCGGAATCGGTATGACTGTATTGGCGTACGATAAATTTCCTAACAAAGAACTTAAAAGCGTCAAATATGTAGCGGTAGACGAGCTATTAAAAAAATCTGACATAATATCCTTGCATTGCCCGCTGACTCCTGAGACACATCATTTGATAAATGCTAAGAGTATAGCCAAGCTAAAAGACGGTGTGATTATTATCAATACATCAAGAGGGGCAATAATTGATACGAAGGCGGTAATCAATGGGCTTGACTCCAAAAAAATAGCAGGGCTAGGACTTGATGTGTACGAGGAAGAGGAAGAGTATTTTTATGAGGATAGGTCAGAGGAGATTTTGGACGACAAAGAACTCGTGCGACTACTCTCGTATCCTAATGTCTTATTGACATCTCATCAAGCATTCTTGACTCACGAAGCCCTAGAAACAATAGCATCAGACACAGTAGACAATATCAAGGCGTGCCTAAGTGGCAAATTTATGCCCAACGAAGTCTGCTATCAATGCGAGAGCAAGGGTAAATGCGATAAGAGGGAAAAGGGGTTCAATTGCTTTTAGTCAATCTCAATTCTCAGTACTCAATGCTCAATGGTTGACGAGATAATAATATCTTAATTGAGCACCCCACACTGAGAATTGAGAATTGTATATATTATAGCTTGACTTTGACTGTCAAAATATAGTATAAAATATGTTATGGACGCAATACATTTTGTACTAATAGGACTAGCTGTTTGGCTTGTGCTTATCAGCTTAGTAGCGGTGTTTTTTACTCGCAAGGATAAGAGTGCGGCAGGCAAGGGTAATTGGCGTGTCAAAGAGTCAACGCTACTAATAATCTCTGCACTTGGTGGCAGTGTAGCAATGCTTTTGACCATGCATGCTATAAGGCACAAGACCAAACACAAAAAATTCATGTGGGGCATACCTGCGATTATTTTTCTCCAAATAGTGGTGGCGGTTGCACTAGTTCTATTGTGGTGGCATTTTTGGCGATAATATAGATTATTTTCAAATACTGCCCTTATATTGTTTGACAGTAGGTAAGTTTTTGTAGTATAATAACTGTTGCTAAAGAAGCAAGGATTTGAATAAAAAAATGAAAACAATAATGGCTAACGAACAAACCGTGCAACGCAAGTGGTATCTTGTTGATGGAACGGGAATGGAATTAGGGCGACTTGCAAGTCAAGTAGCGGCGATTTTGCGTGGCAAAAACAAGCCGAATTTTACGCCTAATGTGGATTGTGGCGACCATGTGGTTGTTATCAATTCTGATGCGATTGTGCTTACGGGCAGAAAACTTGACCAAAAGCTACACCGCTATCATACACAATATATGGGCGGACTTAAGGAAATCAAATACCGCAAGTTTATGGGTGAAAAGAGCGATGAGGCTTTGTATATCGCTGTTAAGGGTATGCTTCCTAAAAATAGCCTTGGACGCAAAATGCTCAAAAAACTTAGAATATACAAGTCTGATAAGCACGAACAAACGGCTCAACAACCAGAAGTGCTACAGTTGGTGAGGAGATAACTAAAAAATGGCAACAGCAAAAGCAGCAACTAAGAAAAAAATACAATTTTGGGGCACAGGACGCCGCAAAAAAGCAATCGCTCGTGTTATTTTAACGCAAGGCGGTGGTAAGATTACAGTCAACGGACGCACGCTTGACCAATATTTTGGGTTAGATACACTCAAGCTTATTGTTAATCAACCTCTTGTACTTACGAGTAGCGAAGAAAAATACGATATTGCAATTAATGTGCAAGGTGGCGGTTATACTGGTCAAGCAGGTGCTATCAGACACGGGATTTCTCGTGCGTTATTAGAGGCAGATATTGCTGTTAAGGCCCTTCTCAAAAAAGAAGGCTTTTTGACTCGTGACCCTCGTATGAAAGAGCGTAAAAAATACGGTCTTAAGAAAGCAAGAAGAGCACCACAATTCAGCAAGAGATAACAGACATTTTTTCACAATTCACAATGTTTTTGTTGAAATAGTATATAATAATTCCCTCTTTAAGTTATCGAAAATGAATACAAAGCATCCTATACCGATTCTCTTTTGAGAGTCGGTTTTTTGATCGTTTCGCCCTAGTTGGGCTTGTACATATATAATTGCACTTTGTCAAGTATTTTTAATGTATATTTTAGCTGGCTCTACCAACTAAATAATCTTTGCGTAATATACATGACCATATGTGCATAAAGGTTTAATTAATTGGACATGCTGTTGGCATGAATAAAAGTATATTTGAGAAGGATTTTGAGGGGCTTGGAGAATATCCGAAGTTGGATCAGGATGCCGATGTTGATGTGGCTGTTGTTGGGGGCGGTGTTGCGGGATTGCTGTGTGCGTATCACCTAGCTAAAGACGGGTATAAGGTGGCTGTTTTTGAGGCGGGGCGTATCGGGGCGGCGACAACGGCTAAATCAACTGCTACGCTTACTGCTTTGCAAAGTCCTATGTATACTAAACTTGCTAAAAAATATAAATTTGCGGGTGATTATTTTGAGGCGCAAAAAGAGGCACTTAAAATGTACAGGCAAGTAATTGACGAGCATAGTATTGATTGTGATTTTGAAACTAAACTCGCTTATTTGTATGCGTCAAATAAAAAGGGTGTCAAAAAACTTAATAAAGAATATAAGGTAATGAAGAGTTTAGGCTGTGATGTGGAGTATGTACAGTCTGATTATGGTCCTGTAATAAAAGCCGCCGAGCAAGGACAATTTAATTTGTTAAAGTTTTTGAAAGGATTGCCGAAAGATTTTGAAATATATGAGAATACCCGTATAGTCAATTTCATTTTTAAGGAGAATAAGCTGCGTACCGAGAACGGGCAAACAATTAAAGCTAACAAGATTATAATCGCTACACGATTTCCGACTATACTCAATAACAAATACTTCCTAAAAATGTATCAAGCTAAATCGTATGTCATTAGTTTTAAGCATCCGCCGCTTGAGGGAATTTACAGCGGAGTAGAAGATGATGCACTATATATGCGGTCTTACGGTGATTATATGGTTTTGGGCGGCTTTGACCATAGAGCGGGCAGACATAAGAAGAAAGTCAATTATTATGATAAGTTAAAAGCCTCCGCACGGGAGTTGTTCGGAGCAAAAGAGGAAGATATTAAAGATAGTTGGTCTGCTATGGATTCGGTCACATATGATGCGGTGCCTTTTGCGGGAACACTGTCAAAAAAGTTTCCCGATGTATTTGTGATAACAGGATTTAACGAGTGGGGAGTGCTCAATAGTATGATTTGCTCAAGAGTTGTGAGTAATTGTATAGCCGATAAAGATGATAGATTCAAAACAATTTTCAGTCCTCGCCGTCATTATTGCCGCAAAAATTTCGGCAGCTTTTTACATCATGCGATGATTGCCTCATGGGCGTGGGTTTGCTCGTTATTTAGGGTAAGGCGTGCCTGTAGGCATATAGGTTGCGGACTTAGATATAACCGCATCGAGAATGTATATGAGTGTCCGTGCCATGGTTCCCGCTATGACAAAAACGGCAAACTGCTTGACGGACCGGCTACAAAATGCTTGAAATAGATTTAAGGATAAGAAATATCAAATGTTTTAAGTAGTTTTTATTAATTTACTAGTTTCAGCATATAATATTTGGTCTAAACAATAATAAATCACTTGACAAGATAGTATAATAGTTATATAATAAGAGGGAACAAATCTTAAGGATTGTGCTACAAGCGGTTTCCTTTAAAGGAGGTAAATTATGGCAAAGAGTGATAAAGCATATTTTGGTATAGAAAGTCTATTAGTCAACTTAATTCTTTGGTTTTTTCTAGGCGGACTTCTAGGAATTATAACAGCATTTATCCGTGGTAACATACTTGGTGGCGTAATCCGTATATTAGTAATAATACTTACATTTGGTATTGGTTATTTAATATTGTGGATTATTGACTTAGTCACGCTAGTTACAAAGGGTGACATTACGGTGCTGGCGTAATAACGAACCAATCAAAACAAAAAATAGCATCTCTTTGTGGGGTGCTATTTTTTTATGTGTAAAATGCTCTGTAGCACAAGATACTATCTCTAGGGATAAGCATACGAGAATTTAGGTCATTAGAGTTGTAACGAAACCCCAAAGTGGGGTCTGTCATCCTGAGCAAAGCGAAGGATCTAGCGAAGCGAAAAACACTAAAAACACCTCTTTTTACAGCTTTTTATCCGCTAACGCTAGA
>WQVM01000077.1 GCA_009783985.1 Bacillota bacterium
ATAACATATGGCATTAGTAGCGGCAAAATGTACCGAATGTGCAGCAAGTATTGAAGTAGATGATTGTAAGGAAGCGGGTATCTGTAATTTTTGCGGAACAGCTTTTGTTACAAAGAAAATTATACAGCAGACACTTATTACAAAAAATGTATTTGGTGATAGAGGCAAATCGGCAGAAGACTTTTGTGCGGACGGCGAAACATTCTTAAAACTTAAAGATTGGGAAAAAGCTGAAGAGGCTTTTGATACAGCTACAACATTAGAGCCATCAAATTATATTGGGTGGCTTGGTCTTGTCAAAGTACATACAGAAAATTTTACGAGTTTCTTTGATAGCGTTCATATAGAATATTATGAAAAATCGTTGGCAGTCGCAAAAGATGAAAGCGAAAAAGTAATTATCAATGAAACCTATGAAAAATAGATGAGCTAAAAGAAGAATTTATTAAGATAGAAAAGATTTGCTAATTTTAGCAATAAATAAAAAGGTACGCTGTTGTAATCGACAGCGTACCTTTTTTTAGCCTAAGTTAAACAACATCCTGAATATAAGAAACAAATCAACAGGAATCCAAATGCCCCATATAATATATCTGATTATTAAGCGTATTTTGCTTTTGTTAATTCCTTTTTTTACAATCAAGGTGGCTACTATAACAGCACTTACCGATAGACACAATGAGATGAGGCATAATAGTAGACCCATATGCGGAAAAACACCAAAGGTGTCCGGATTGATAATATAAGCGACAATAAGGATAATAAGTCCAAAATCTATCCAGTCGATAATATTATATATTTTCAAAAGCTCAGGCTTTTCTTTTTTGTCAGGTTCGTTTTGTTCGTTCATTTTGTTGACAATTCCTTATTAAAATTATGACCATATTTTCGGGATGATTGCCATCATCCCCTAACAAGTGAGATATCACGATTATTGCCGTCAAGCCGATATACACTTAATCAACAGCAACTAACAACTATCCACTACACTATTATATTGACTAGTCTGTCGGGGACAATTATTACTTTTTTGGGAGTTATGCCGTTAAGGGCGGCAATTACAGTTGGGTCAGCGAGGGCTGTTTTTTGAGCGGCGGCTTGGTCGAGTCCTTGCGGGATAGTTATCTTGCACTTGACACGGCTGTTGAATTGTACGGCAACTTCTACCGTAGATTTGGTTAGCTTTGACGGGTCGTGCTTAGGGTAAGAGTGGTCAAATATCGAACAAGTCTTACCTGTATTAATTACTGATGCCCACAGTTCCTCACAAAAATGCGGAGCAAAAGGGGCAAGCAAGAGGATAAGCGTACGGCAAGTATCCTGTAGTGCAGTTGGGTCATAACCTGCTGTATCGTAGCGGTATATAGCATTGACTAATTCAAAAAGACGGGCGATAGCCGTATTAAAAGAGAAAACTTCTAAATCCTCATTAATTGCCTTGATAGTAGAGTGGAGAACAAATTCGACTTCTGATATATCTCCGCTTTGCTTGATAGTTGTCGGCTCATAAACCTTGCGGACTATTCGTTCGACCCGCTCCAAAAATCTTACAGTCGCCTTAATCCCGTCATCATTCCACGGACCGCCCTCAACAAAGCTAAACCCGAACATCAAGTACATACGGAACACATCAGAGCCGTACTCATCAACATAGATATCAGGGTTGACGACATTGCCTTTAGACTTGCTCATTTTTTGCCCGTCTTTGCCTAAGATTATCCCTTGATGGACAAGCGACTTAAATGGCTCGTCACAATTTACATAACCCATATCCCTTAATGCCTTATTAAAAAACCTTGCATAAAGTAGGTGCATACAAGCGTGTTCTGCACCGCCCACATATTTGTCAACAGGCATTAGCTTGTTAATTAGTTTAGGGTCAAAAGCTTCTTTGGTATTTTTGGTGTCAATATAGCGCAAATTGTACCAACTGGAGCAAACAAAAGTATCCAAAGTATCGGGGTCACGAGTTGCTTTGCCACCGCATTTTGGACAAGTAGTGTGGGTAAAGCTAGCACACTTAGCAAGCGGACTTTTTCCGTCGGGAGCAAACTCCACATTATAAGGGAGTTCTATAGGTAAATCTTTTTCGGGGACGGGGACAGCACCGCATTTTTGGCAATGGATTATCGGGATAGGAGCGCCCCAATAGCGTTGACGGCTCACCGACCAGTCACGCAAACGATAATTAGTCTTGAGTGTGCCGTGAGCTTTAAGGCTAGCAACTATTTTTTGTCTTGCTTCTGCACTTGTCAGTCCGTCAAATTTTTTGCTGTTTGTCAATATACCGTCATTAGTGTACGCACCGCTTGTTGTGTTGTCATTATTAGCATCGGCACTTTGTATGACAGTAACAATCGGCAACTTGTATTTTGTCGCAAAAGCAAAATCCCTGTCATCGTGTGCAGGCACAGCCATAACCGCACCTGTCCCATAAGTGGCAAGGCAGTAATCGGCGACATAGATAGGAATCCGCTTTTTTGTAGCAGGATTGATACAGTAACGACCTGTAAAAACCCCTGTTTTTTCTTTAGCGGTAGAGAGTCTTTCTATATCGCTTTGCTTTGTTGCTTCTTGTATATATTTAGTAACGGCTTTCTTTTTGGCGGCTGTCGGGAGAGTGCTTGCAAGGGGATGCTCGGGTGCAATTACCACATATGTCACCCCAAATAATGTATCAGCTCTTGTTGTAAAAACCTTGATATAATCCTTAACGTCCTTAGGGTCTGCACTTCTAGGCGGCACTACGGCAAAAGTTATTTCTGCACCGATTGACTTACCAATCCAATTGCGTTGCATTGACTTAGTTTTTTCCGGCCAGTCAAGACCGTCAAGGCAGGCAAGAAGTTCTTCGGCATAGTGGGTAATCTTAAAAAACCACTGGGTCATTTCTTTTTTGATGACTTCGGATTTACATCTTTCGCATGAACCGTCCAGTACTTGCTCGTTAGCGATAACTGTATTACAGCTTGTACACCAGTTGACGGGTGCATTTTTTTGATAGGCAAGACCTTTTTTGAGCAATTGCAAAAATAACCATTGCGTCCACTTATAATATTCGGGGCGGCTGGTAACAAGAAACGAATTAGCGTCATACATAGCCCCGATACTTTTTAGCTGACCTAACATAGTTGTAATATTTTTTTCGGTGCTGTCCTTAGGATGAACACCTGTTTTGATAGCAAAATTTTCCGCAGGCAACCCAAAAGAGTCAAAGCCCATAGGATGAAAAACATTATACCCTTGCATTTTTTTGTAGCGGGCAAAAGTATCACTCGGTCCGTAATTATACCAATGCCCTAAGTGCAAATTACTTGCCGAAGGGTAGCTAAACATCTCAAGCACATAATATTTGGGCTTGTCACTTGACCAATCAAAATTGTTTGAGCCGTTAGCGTCCCAAATATCCTGCCATTTTTTTTCTATCGCTTTGTAATCCATAATAGCCTAATTATATACTTTTTTGCCAAAATTAGCAAGTAAAAAACTAATAACAATAAAAAAAGGGTATGCGACGCCCCTCGAATTTGCTGGTTTTTGTGATTTTCTCTATAGCAATAAAAAAAATGAGGTCAAATAGCACTTATGTCCGCCAAAAGTCATTGCGAGGAGTGAAACGACGAAGCAATCCCATGTAAAGAGTTCTATTCGTGGGATTGCGGAGCCTGCCCTGAGCTTGCCGAATGGGTCGCTATCGCTTCTCGCAATGACGATAACCGAGGATTAGTGTCGTGTTGGATATGGAAGAGTCGTAATAAAAAAATCCCCTCTTTTAAGAGGAGTGGCACGCTTTGCGTGACGGGGTTGCTGTGCTACAGTAAGTTATATCGCCAAAGTTGTATCAAACAAAAAAGTAAAAATATCCCTACAATCGTATGACATTTTCTTCGTCGTGAATTAGGGCTATATTAAACACAAAGTATTTGCGGGTAAAAAAGTTAAATACAAACACGATAAGGGTAACGATAAGTTTTGTAAGCCACGGGTCAAATCCCATTGCAATGCCGATTGCGGTAAGAATTGTAGTGAGGGTGACTCCTATGACTCCGAATATAAGGAATTTGACGAATCCAAGCCGACTTTTGCCTACATTGCCGTATTGGAATACAAAAAATATACAAAGCACATAATTAAGGACAAAACCGGCAATCCACGCTATCATTGTACTGACAATAAAAACGCTTGTAGCAGGTTCGAACGAACTAAATGGCACTACAAAAAGATTACTATAGTCGGTATGATAAAAGAAATATAAAAATACCGCCGTGAGGAAAAAGTCAACGACGGTTGATAATATTCCGGCAAGCATTGATTTGAGGTATTCTCGTCTTGCTTTTTTTCGTTGTAATGCTTTGAATAAATCTTTCACTTTTTATTTCTTGGGTTCAAATCGCTCAAATATAATATTTTCGCAATGGGGGAGAGCGGACTCCATTTCGGCATTACTTTTGATAGTCCACGCAATTACAGGAACATTGTGCTTTTTGACATATTTTTTGACATATTTGTTGGGCAAGTAGTCTACATCGTAGCCTATAAAGTCAGGTTTGCTTATATTGTTGAGCTTCATGCGTTTAAGAATTGCACGCTTGAGAGCCCCGATTTCTTTGACATGCTTAAAATAAGAGGAGAGTTGTCCTCTCAAAATATACGGAGCATGGTCAGAAAAATACTTCAAACAATAGGGGTTGAAAGACTGAACAGCCACCTCGCCCTTATAAGTCGCCAAAATATCGATGACAGCTTGTTCAAAAAACCCTACTTTTCCACTGTTTTTGATTTCAATAAGCAAAGGAGTTCGTCCGTCAATAAGTTTTAGAGTCTCTTCAAGTGTCGGAATGCTTTGAGGATTGTCTTCTGAACCGATAAGGATTTTGTCTGCTAGGTCATCTTTTTTGAGAGAGCTGACATAACCGTCTTTTCCTGTCATGCGTGATAGCGAATCGTCATGAAAAACAACGACAGTTCCGTCATCTAGCTGTCTTAAATCTATTTCGATGACATAGCCTTTTTGTATCGCCGCCTCACACGCAGCCAACGAATTTTCGGGGATATCGGCAGACCAAAATCCTCTATGTGCTATAGGTTGGGTCACAAGCCATGATTTGAAAATATCCATAATATTATATATAAGTAGACCTAATAAAGTCTATAAAAATTTATTTGGGTGAGTATTTAGAGAATATTATAAAGTAAAAAATTCGACAAAATCTCTAGTCCCTATTATATAGTATACCATACTTTATATTCAGATGCAAGTAAAAATAGACGCAAGTTATAAGCAAAATAGATTTTTTTGAGGAAATTGTGTGCGGATTGCCCGAATATTATTATCCGCATAATATAGCAGTCAAAATAAGATTTTGGGTGACAATATTTTCTCGACAAAAAACGAAAGGCTTTTTGAAGTGTGTATGGTAACTTAGTATTCGTGATTGTCTATATAGAGTTTGTTATAATAGACAACTTGGTTATCACCGCACTTATTTG
>WQVM01000078.1 GCA_009783985.1 Bacillota bacterium
GTAATCTTGTGCTTTTTGAGGATGGGCGAATTGCTTTTACGGGAGTAACAATCAAAGACCTTAAGGAATGCGGGTGCAAACTTAGCGAGACAGAAGGACTGATTGACATACCTAATAATCTCAAAGGTGTAGAAGCTGCAATATGTATCGCCGAACAAAAGCAAAATGCTTATAAAGTAAGTTTTCGGTCAAGAGATACCGTAGATGTCAGTTTTGCGGCGGCAACTTTTGGCGGTGGCGGACACGCAAGAGCGGCAGGTTGTATGACCACCGGCAAATTTGAAACCGTAATGGATAAAGTAGTAAACGCTGTAAAACAACAACTAGGCAATTAGGAATTATGGGTATAGTAATAGTAGACAAACCAAGCGGAATTTCAAGCGCAGCTATAGTCGGCAAGCTAAAGAGGATATACAATACGCCTTGCGGACATTTTGGGACGCTTGACCCTATGGCAAGCGGTCTGCTTATTGTCGGAGTGGGCAAGGCATCAAGACTGTTTGACTATATGCAGGGCGGTACTAAGACATATGAGGCGGTTTTTGAATTTGGCTATTTGACGGATACTTTGGACGGTACGGGTGAGGTGACAGACAGGACAGAGGTTATACCGACTATAGACCAAATCAAGGCGGTTATCCCCAGTCTTAGAGGTAGTATTAGCCAAATTCCTCCTGCATATAGCGCTAAGTCAATCGGTGGAGTACGGGCATACAAGTTAGCACGCAAGGGACAAGCGGTAGAGCCTCCGCCAAAGCAAGTAACAATACACAAGCTAGAATTACTAAAACAAATCAGCGATACACAATATTCTTTTGTTGTCGAATGTTCGTCAGGGACATATATACGAAGCATAGCAAGGGATATGGCGAGCGGACTTAATTCGCTAGGTACAATGACTGCACTTAGACGCACAATATCAGGGCATTTTGATATATCAGATGCCCATACAGTTGATGAGATAACTAACAATCCGCAAAAATACTTAATACCTACCGATACAGTAATAAAGTTGTCAAATTATACCGCTTGTGATAGCCACTACCAAAAACTCATAAACGGTGTAAAAATCTATGAGGATTCGCTTCCGCAAGGCTTGTTCAAATTGTATTGCAACAATGTTTTTTTTGGATTAGCTAAGGGAGAGGACGGACGCATAAAAATTGTGACAAACCTATGCGAGAAATAATTTATCCAAATAAGAATACAGAGCCGATATCTCTTGCGTTAGGTTTTTTTGACTGCTTGCATATAGGGCATAAGGCGGTGCTGGATACGGCAAAGCAAATGGCTAGTGATAATGTGTTGACTGCTGTGGCTACTTTTTTGGGTAATCCAAGTAGTAGTAGGCTTATCTACACTTATGACGAGCGTAAAGTTAAGTTAGGCAAGTTAGGGGTTGACCTTGTTTTGGGAATAAACTTTGACGATGAATTTAGTAGTCTTACGCCCGATGAGTTTTTAGAGAGTATAATTAGTAGTTACAATATCAAGACAATAACTTGTGGTTTTGATTATCGGTACGGTGCTAATAGAGCAGGCAATAGTGACACCCTCAAGGCAAAATGCAAGGCACATAATATTCCTGTAACGGTTGTCGATGAGGTAGCGGTTGATTCAAAAAAAGTTAGTAGTTCACTCATAAAATCGCTACTGTCCGAGGGGGCTATAGAGAGTGCTAATGCACTGCTAGTGTCAAACTACACCGTTTGCGGGCTTGTGATGAAGGGTAATGCCAGAGGGACTCAGATTGGAGTGCCTACAGCTAACATAATTTTGCCAAAAGATAAGCATCCTATCAAAGCAGGTGTTTATGGAGCATATGTGCATATTGACAACAAAAGATACAAGGCAGTAACTAATGCAGGCACAGCCCCAACATTCGGGCAGGACCATTACATTATAGAAACACATATAATTGGTTTTGAAAAAGATATATACGGCAAGTCCCTTACAGTAGAATTAGTAAAACGACTTAGAGATATAAAAAAATTTGATAGTGTATCAGAATTAGTAAAGCAGATTAAAACAGATTGCAAATGGTAAAAACTTAAAGTGCAACTTCAACATTTATTATGATAAGATTCGGACCTAGCGGTAACTCAAAGAGCTTTTACGAAAGCGGTAGAAAATACACCTATCAAGAGGGTGAATTTTTGAATAGTTTGGGACTCAACGCTTTTGAATATTCTTTCGGGCGGGGTGCGTATATGTCAAGCGAAACAGCCGAGCAAATCAAAAACGAGTTTGACAAATACAATATCAAAGTTAGTTGCCACGCACCGTATTTTATAAATTTTGCGTCTGATGACCAAGAAAAAATCGCAAAGAGTTTTGGATATATAGTCAGCTCAATTAATGCTATCCGCAAGATGGGCGGACAACGAGTGGTTTTTCATGCGGGGTCACAAAGCAAATTAGAGCGTGTGGAAGCGTTTGGGTTGACATACAGGAATGTTGTAGCGTTAGATAATCTACTTGACCAATCAGGTGTAAAAGACATTACGCTATGTCCCGAAACGATGGGCAAAGATGTTCAGATAGGGAGCGTAGAGGAAGTCATAGAATTATGCAAAATATCGTCCCGTTTTGTGCCGTGTTTTGATTTTGGGCATATTAATTGCATTATGCGTGGCAGGCTTGACAGCACTAGCAAATTTGTTGAGATTTTTGAGTACGGAATCAAGCATTTGGGACGGCAAAAGATAGACAACTGCCATATTCATTTTAGCAAAATAGAATACGGGTCAAAAGGCGAGATAAGACACACAACTTTTGATGACCCGCAATTTGGACCTAACCCTCGTCACTTGATTGAGGCGATTAAACAACTAGATTTGCATCCGACTATAATTTGCGAATCAAAAGACCAAATGAGTGATGATGCACTTGTACTAAAGAACCTATATGACAACAAGAATTTTTAATACAACGGACAAGTCAATCAATGAGTGTGCTAAGATATTGCTTAGTGGCGGACTTGTGGCTTTTCCTACAGAGACAGTCTATGGGTTGGGGGCTAATGCTCTGGATTCTAGGGCAGTTGCCAAAATATTTATAGCTAAAGGGCGTCCGTCGGATAACCCTCTGATAGTACATATTGCAGACAAAAAACAACTTGGAGAGCTTGTTGTCGATATTCCTGTTGTCGCTCAAAAGCTAGTAGATACCTTTATGCCGGGTGCACTTACTATAGTATTACCCAAAAAAGCTATTGTACCCGATATAGTGACAGCCGGTCATAGTACTGTTGCTGTGCGTATTCCGTCAAATTCGGTTGCTCAAAGGTTACTTGCTGAGTGCGGAGTGCCTGTTTGTGCCCCTAGTGCTAACCTTAGCACTCGCCCAAGTCCTACAACCGCCGCTCATGTGACTGAGGACTTAAACGGTTGTATAGATGCCGTTATTGACGGCGGACAATGCGTAATAGGGGTGGAGTCTACAGTGGTGGATTTTGCTGAAGGTGTCCCAAGGATACTTAGGAGTGGCGGTGTGAGCCGTGAGGATATAGCAAGTATAGCGGGCGAGGTGCGTGAGGCGGTCAACCTTGATGTCGCCCTCGCCCCCGGAATGAAATACAAGCATTATGCTCCCTCTGTGGATATGTATTATGCCGAGTATACAGACAATACGACAGAGCGGATAAAAAAGCATTACGATAGCTTGACACAGAGAGCAAAACCCGTTATAATATGTTTAGAAGGTAATGCTAAGTTGTACGGCAATCGTAATGTTATCGTGCTAGGCAAGACTAAGGCGGACTATGCGACTAATATTTTTGCAACACTTAGAACCGCCGAAAAACAATATACCGCAATAATCGCCGAAGGGATAGAAGAGGCAGGAATCGGGCAAGCAATCATCAATAGGCTAATCAAGTCAAGCGGAGGCAAAACGGTATAATTATTGTTAGCTAAATTGTGGAAAGCTGATTAAGTCTATAATAAAAATTAAAGTCCCACAAAAGTTTGGTGTCATCTCGACCGAAGCGGAGAGATCTTCTAAAAAATCATATTAAAATATAGATGAGTAGGAGATTTCTCCGCTTCGGTCGAAATGACACCAAACAAACACACTTAAATAGACTTCAATCCAAACACTTTACCAGTATGCCCCACGGAGGGCATGGTGGGGCGACTTCTGTTAAAATAAGGATATATCCACAATATAAGCATAGAGGTATTTATGTCAATCAAAAAAGTAGTATTTGTATGTACAGGTAATACTTGCCGTTCACCTATGGCACAATTTTTGTTCCAAAAGTTTTTGGCTTTTAAGGGAATAGAGGATGTAGAGGTTGCAAGTATGGGCGTATGGGCGGACGGAGTAAGCGGGATTATGCAAAATGCCCGACAAGTGTTATTTAGCCGAGAAATCAAAAATGTGACACATATATCCAGTCCTTTTGTACATACGACAGAAAAAACAACACTATTTGTCGGTATGACCCGTGCGCATCAAAAAAATATGATTGAGATAATACAAAGTAATAGCTACAGCGTATCAAAAAACAAACCAAAAAAACCGTATACAAAAAACATTATTAGCATATATGATATAATAGACACAGACATAGACGACCCATACGGAAGCGACCTAACTTACTACAAAATAACAGCTGACCTCATAGCAGAAAGCTGTCCAAAGTTGCTAAAATATATAAACAGCATAAAAATTTCTTGACAATCGACAAATAACTATGTTATAATCGTTTAGTTGTGCTGTCAGTAACAGCCATCATAATTTATTTAGGGGCGTGGCTCAACGGTAGAGTAGTGGTCTCCAAAACCATTGGTTGCGTGTTCGAATCGCGTCGCCCCTGCCAAGCAAATTAAACAAAAAGTCGCGAAAGCGACTTTTTGTTTAATTTGCGATTATATATGCCTTTGGCAAATGATATTCTTACAGAATTATATTGCTATCGCAGTGATATTGTCTAGCGATAATGTGGTGGCAAATATAATATCACTTTTGCAAGGCAAAAATATCTTTGCATTGCAATATTATTATTTGTACATACAACCTAGAGGATACTAATGATGAATAGTCAAGTAAAGCGTTGTTCTTGGCCTGATGGGGATGAGAAGATGATTAAGTACCATGATGAGGTTTGGGGTGTGCCTGTACACGATGACCAAAGGCTTTTTGGTAAGTTGTGTTTGGATTTGATGCAGGCAGGTCTTACTTGGCGAACGATATTGCATAAGCAACAAAATTTTGAAAAAGCTTTTGATAGTTTTGATATAGCGACTGTTGCTAAGTACGATGAGGTTAAGTATGAAGAGCTTATGCAAGATGTCGGCATTGTTAGGAATCAGCTAAAAATCCGTGCCATAATAAACAATGCTATTTGTACGCTAGAAGTGCAAAAAGAATTTGGTAGTTTTGATGCTTATGTGTGGAA
>WQVM01000079.1 GCA_009783985.1 Bacillota bacterium
AATGCGGTGGTTTTGCGCGGAAGCAAGGACGCATACGCAAGCAATAAGGCGATTGTAGATGTGATTAAAGCGGCGGTTAAAAAAACCACCCCGTCACGCTCTGCGTGCCACCCCTCCATAGAGGGGAATTTTTGTGCTGATTTTATCCAACTCATAGAGGATACAACCCGTGAGGGTGCAGGCGAGTTTATGCGGGCGAGAGGGTTAATTGATGTGCTTATTCCAAGAGGCAGTGCGGCTCTTATCGAAAATGCTGTACTCAACTCAACCGTGCCTGTCATAGAGACGGGAGCGGGTAATTGCCATATTTATGTGGACAAATGCACAGATGTAGATATGGCGGCAAATATTATTATCAATGCCAAATGTCAACGACCAAGCGTATGTAATGCCGCTGAAACTCTGTTAATCAATGAGGTAATCGCCGGTAGCTTTTTACCGCTTATAGTTGGTAAGCTAAACGAAGCGGGAGTTGTTGTATATGGTGACAAGATAGCACAAAAGGCTTGCAAAGGGGTATTAGGGGCAACAGAGGACGATTACTACAAAGAGTACGGGGCGTTAGAGATTGCTGTTAAGGTGGTCAAAGATGTGGACGAGGTGATTAATCATATCAACAAATACGGAACAAAACACAGTGACGCAATTGTAACCAAAGACGAGGCTGTAGCCAAAAGATTTGTCAGCGGAGTCGATAGTGCGTGCGTATATGTCAATGCATCTACAAGATTTAGTGACGGCTTTGAGTTTGGACTAGGTGCAGAAGTAGGCATATCAACCCAAAAACTCCACGCAAGAGGTCCTATGGGATTGGAGGCTCTTACAAGTGCTAAGTTTGTGATTGTAGGCGAAGGACAAACAAGGGGATAATAATATGTGTAATGCAAAACGCAAAATGCATAACGCATAATGATTGACTTAGTGTTATGCTTGATAATAAATTAGCTTAACTCTTGTCATTCATTATGCGTTATGCGTTTTGCATTATGCATTATTAAAGAAGTTAAAATGTCAAAAGTTGATACACATAATCTAGTTACTTATGACCGTCAATACAACTGCACCGTCTGCGGTGCGGACGAGGCGGGGCGTGGACCTCTCGCAGGTCCTGTGGTTTGTGCTGCCGTGATAATGCCGTTAGGTGATAATGATATTATAGACGGGATAACGGACAGCAAACAATTGAGCGAAAAGATGCGGGAACAACTTTATGAGGAAATAATAACAAAAGCCATTGAGTATAATGTTGCGGTAATAGACAATAAGATAATTGACCTAATCAATATTTTAGAGGCGACTAAGCAAGGACTAGCACAAGCGATAAATGCCCTTAATACTCATACCGATATTGTACTCGTTGACGCAATCAAAAAACTTGACACGACTCGCCAAATTGAAGGGATTATCAAAGGTGATGCTAAAAGTTATAACATCGCCGCAGCGAGTATAATAGCAAAAGTTACCCGTGACCGTTTAATGCGTGATTATGACAGGCAATATCCAGACTATGGTTTTGCTTCGCATAAGGGTTATCCGACTGTCGCGCATTATAAAGCAATTGCAAGCCACGGTATAACGGATATACATAGACGGAGTTTTTTGGTGAGGGATAATAAGTATTACAAAGTTCAAGGTGGTATATGAAAAAGAAGCAAAAATATAAAAAACCTTTTCGTCTATCGGCGATATTTTTAGCGATAGCTTCTGGGGCAGGCATTGCATTGGGTGCAATAATTGTAAATTCGCCACGCAATTTCTTAGGTCCTGTTATTACTGTAGGTGTTACGATAATAATAGGATTGCTTATATGTGCGGGAGTTTTTTATATGTATGGACTAGATGCACAAAAACATTATAACGATATTGAACTTGACGATATACAGCAAGACATAGATTCGGTCGATAGTAAAACGAAAACTTATACTATCTATGAAAATTCGGAAATATTTATCCCTGCACTTAAATTTAAGGATTATAAAAAGATTAGAGGCTATAATTTTTCACCTGAAGGATTGTATTTTATTGGTACACGGTATATAGACAGAAAAGGAAGCAATGAAATGTTTTTGTGGAGTGATGTGAGGAGTATAGAAATTGCCGAAAACTATGACGAAATGGAAGAGCGGTTAGTCAAAGATGTAATAAAAATAACTGCGGTTACCAATGACGGGACAGAATTTGTATTTGGACTTCCTAATGAGGAAAAGTTTTTATTACCGATAAAACTTTTTTGGGATGGGGATATTTTAGGCTGTGATGATGAGTGTGTAGAACATACGCAATAAAATAATGGGGTGCAAAGATAATTGTGATTGCATAATAAAGTTGTTGTAGGGGACGATGGCAATCGTCCCGAAAATACTAGGTATTTTGCCCTGCTTACTCGGGACGATTGCCATCGTCCCCTACAACAAGCCAAAAAGCATCTGACAATTATTTAGTGTTCCTGCGTGTCGTCAACGCTTGACAATTGTCGTATGATTATGGTATGCTTTAGGTAATATTTACGAGGTAAAATAATGAAAAAACTATTAAAAAAATTGCGTAAGATGCGTTCTAGTGTGACTATAGGGGTCAACAAGAGACCGTTTATAGCTACATTAGGTATGTTGCTTGCGGCTAATTTGGGCATATTACTTGTCGCGGGAATTATCGCAGGGCTTTTGCCCGGACCCGAGGGACGGACTTTTGTCTCTGGTTTTGTTGATGCTGTATTGTGGTTAGTTGTACCGCCGCACGCGCTCCGTTATTTTGGGGCGGATGATGGCACCTTTATTGGACTGACTATCTTAGGTATTATGGTTACTGTTACAGGTATCGTGTTATTTATGGGTACTGTTGTGGCTTTGGTTACTAACGGACTTAGGACATACATCAACTCCAAAGCAGATGCTCAAGGTAAGCTAGAGTTAGGGGAGCATTATGTTGTACTCAACTACAATGACAAACTGCCTGCACTACTTGTTGACTCAATGTACAAAGACCTTGACGACACCTATATGGTGCTTAGTGACAGACCTAAAGAATATGTTAAGGGCGTTATAAAAGCCGAGCTTGCTATACAAAAGAAAAAGCCCCCTGGTAAGCTAAAACTTATTATCCGTAAAGGTAATCCCTATTACGCTACTGACCTTACGGATGTTTGCGTTCAGCACGCAAAAGGTATTCTCATATTTCATGACGACAAAGAGGCGGAGAGAGAGGACGGCGTTGATCTTGATGTTATCCGCTTGCTTATGACTGTTGCAGAATGTGAAATTCGTGACGATTGCCGTGTGGTTGTTGAGACCCGCACAGGCAAAACCCGTCAAATCGTTGACAATCTATGCAAAAAAATGCCGTTATTACAAGGCAAAAATATTGTAGCGTACAGTTATAACCGTAAGCTAGGGCAGTTTTTGGCTAATTCGGTGCTGTGTCCCGATATTACACCTGTTATGTATGACCTATTATCCTTTGACGGAAGCACCTTTTTTGAGACAGAATACACACCGTGTGCTGATTTCTTAGCCAAATACTCTGATAGCTTGCCTGTTACTATCCACGGCAAAACCTTCGCAATGGCAGAAAACGCCAAAAAAATTGAATACAAGAGAGATGAGTTGTTTTCGACTGACAAAAAACTTGCTCCAAGTACAATTAAGCGTCCCGAAGTCGGTACTCTCTATATAATCGGTCAAAACAAAAAACTTGATTATATGACAGCAAGCCTTGTGCAGAGTAGGTATAAGCCACACCTAAAAATGTACAAGACCGCCGACCGCAAAGACTATGTCAAGGATATTCTTGCCGATACCGGAACCCGCACGGCTGTTATCTTAAGCGACGATACGGGCGAATGTAATGACGACAATGTGTTTTTGACGCTTATCAATCTTGTCGAGCAATGCGGTTTTGCTCCCGATTTTAAGATTATAGCAGAGATTTTTGACCCTAAAAAACAACGCACAGTAGAGCAATTCGGTGTGCATAATGTTATCATAAGTAATCGTATAGTAAGCTTCTTTGCTCTCCAGATGTTAGTCAGCAAAAGTACGGGTGACTTTTTTGAAGAGTTATTTTCGCCTGTGGCTCATGACGGCAATTTTGACCTTTGGGTTGACGAAGCAAAATATTTGTTTGACTTTGCGGATAATGATAAATATGTATTTGACAACTATGCGGAATTTGTGCTTGCGGCGTATAACGGTGCAGACGGCAAAATAATGCCACTCGGTTTTAGGAGAGGCGGCGAAAATATCTACTTTAGTTGCGAGGGACTTGATAAGGTTAGAGATGTCGTTGTTACGCCGGAAGATAAAGTTATTTATGTATTGTATCGGTAGTGGTTAGGGAATAGGGAGTAGGGGGTAGTGTGGTTAGTTTTGTTAGTGCGATAATAACTACCCCATATTCCCTAATCACTACGCCCTATTTTCCAAATAGTCCGTAGCAAAAGAGGTCTATTATAGCAGTGTGATATTTTGAATTTTTTTTGAGTATATTGTTTTGTTGCATAAACCCATAATAAAAATCCATATAATCCAAGATGGCGTCTGAGGGGATATCCTTACTTAGAGCGCCTTCTTTTTTGCCTTCTTCAATAAATTGCCCCATACTTTGCCTAAAGTAATCACGCATTTCTTGACCAAATATTTTTTGAAGCATAACATCACTAAAAAAAGGACTGCTCATAAGCTCGTCATTCATAGTAAGGCGATAATCTTTTTTTGATGTTACCATAGCGTCAAATTTTTGCCTAAAAGATAGAGTGTTGTCAGACATAATTTTAAGACTATCGGTCATACGCTCTTCAAGAATATTATGGACAACCGCCTTAGCAAGGTCTTCTTTGCTACCAAAATACTTAAAAAGGGTAACACGGCTAACATCTGCCTCACTAGCAATGTCGCTTATGGTAACATCGGTATAACCCCGTTCAAAAAATAATTTTTGAGCGGATAAAGTTATTTTGGCTTTGATGCTTTGTTGTCGTTCTTGATTAGTCATAATTACAGTATAACTGAGAGTAAAAAAAAAGTCAACAAAAAATGAACTTTTTTTGAAAATAGTTCATAAAAATAGTTGACACAGTATTTTTAATATGTTATACTAAGCCCATAAATATGAACTATAGACTGATATAGTTCACAAAAATAGGAGGTTGATATGATAATAGAAACAAAAGGTTTGGTCAAAAAATTTGGT
>WQVM01000080.1 GCA_009783985.1 Bacillota bacterium
CGACCGCCTCTATCCGTATATTTTTAATAATGATAATTGCTATTCGGGCGGTCGAGGACGCCCGCCCCTACGATAGAGTCACCTAGTGATGGTAGCGTATAAATGAAAAGTGAAAACTTAAAACTTAAAAATGAAGAACAAACATATATAGTCGATGACGATATAAAGGAAGAAGAAGTCATTGTAAGTCAACCCAAGCAAGCCCCATTAGAAAAATATGCTCCAAAGAAAAAAGACAAAAGAAGGAAAAAGAAAAAAAGCAAACGAAACTTTTGGCCAATAGTTGTTTTTGTAGCGGCATTTGTACTTATGGTTGCGTTTTCGTTAGGTGCGGAGTTGGCATTGAGCCGCCCTAATCTTGCGATTGCACTTGTACTTATTTTTGTCTTTTTGCTGATTAGTATTGTTTTTGATATAATAGGGGTGGCTGTTACAAAATGTGATGATGCGGCATTTTTTGCTATGGCATCAAGACGGGTCAGAGGTGCAAAAAAATGCTTATTTTTGCTTCGTAACGCAGACAGGGTTAATTCTGTTTGTTGCGACATTATCGGCGAAGTGCTAAGTATATTGTCGGGAGCGTTAAGTGTTGTGATTGTTTATTTTATGCTCCGTAGTGCCGAGGGTTTTTGGGAGATTATGATACCGGTGCTTATCGCCGCCACTATAGCGTCCCTTACCGCAGGAGGAAAAGCCTTTACTAAAACTATAGCTATCCGTAACGCACAAAAAATTGTTTTTGCTGTAGGAAAGATAATGTCAATATTTGGAAAAAACTAACCTAAGATAATGTCATTTTTAGATAACATAAAATCTCCCGAAGATTTCAAGAAGGTATCTGTCAAGGATTACCCTGAGCTTGCTACTGATGTTAGAGCCAAAATCAAAGAGGCTGTAGGCACATACGGCGGACATTTGGCGTCTAACTTAGGAATTGTCGAGGCAACTATTGCTTTGCACAAGGCTTTTGACTTATCACAAGACAAGATTATATGGGATGTGGGTCATCAGTGTTATACGCATAAGTTATTGACGGGACGAGCCTTAGACGGACTTAGGCATAATGGCGGTGTTAGCGGTTTTCCTAAGCCGAGTGAGAGTCAGTTTGATTGTATGACTTCGGGGCATAGTAGCACATCTTTGTCGTCTGCATTAGGACTTGCCAGAGCAAGAGATTTGAGAGGTGATAAAAATCATATTGTAGCAGTAATAGGTGACGGTGCACTTTCGGGCGGAATGGTGTTTGAGGCACTTAATGATTTTGGCAGTAGCAAGACAAAGGCAATCATAGTTCTTAATGATAACAAAATGTCTATAGCCAAAAATGTCGGTGCGTTGTCAACATATTTGTCACATTTAAGAGCAAGCGGACGATACCGCAACTTTAAGCGTAATATCAAAAAAGCCGTGAGTGCGTTGCCTTTTTTTGGTGACACAATGATATATTGGACTCAAAAAGCTAAAGACCGTGTTGTGGGGGCATTATGGCCGTCTAATGTTTTTGAGAGTTATGGATTTAAGTATTTTGGACCATTTGACGGACACAATACAGAAGAACTTATTGCGACATTCAGCCGTGCAAAAAAAATCAACACACCCGTACTTATCCATATAATTACACAAAAAGGGCGGGGCGATGCGGACGCTATGCTTCGTCCTGACGAGTATCACGGAGTAAGTCCAAAAACAAACAAAAAGGCAGTGTCGTATGAGTTTGGTGCGGCTTTGGGCGAAACGCTGTCGGAGCTTGCGGGTGAGGATAAGCGAGTTGTTGCAGTAACGGCGGCTATGGAGCAAGGTACGGGACTGACTGATTTTGCGAGTCGATACCCTAAGCGGTTTTTTGATGTCGGAATAGCTGAACAACACGCAGTCACACTTTGTGCAGGACTTGCCACAGGCGGAATGCGACCGTATTTTGCGGTGTATTCAACTTTTTTGCAACGAGCGTATGACCAAGTGATGCACGATGTATGTATCGCTAAGCTACCTGTGACTTTTTGTATAGACAGAGCAGGAGCGATAGGTGCGGACGGTGTGACTCATCAAGGGATATACGATATTGCTTACCTTAGCCAAATCCCTAATATGACTATTCTTGCACCACGGGATTTGAGTGAGCTAAAGGCAATGCTAAAGTGGAGCATAAATTTTGACGGTCCGCTTGCTATAAGATATCCTAGGAATACGAAACTTGAGGCAAGTGGGACAGGGCAACCAAATGGGTTTGTTGGTAGTTGGGTAATAGAGCGAAAAGAAGTTAGCAAAAATGGCGGTGAAAAATACATTGTTGCTGTAGGGTCTAGAATGATAGAGCAAGCTATGGGGACAAAAGGTGCGACTATCGTTAATGCTCGCTCAGTCAAGCCCCTTGACACCAAATTTTTGAGCAGCCTCAAGGATAACGATTTGCTTATCACTATGGAGGACGGAGTTGTTAGAGGCGGTTTTGGGTCAGCGGTACGAGAGTATTATTCGGCTACAAAATCAAGTCAAAAAATTATCACGCTAGGATACGAGGATAGCTTTTTGGATGATTATGATGTGTCTTCGTCACTTAAGTCAGCCGGACTAAATAGCGACAGCGTACAAAAGTTGCTTGACGAGTGTGACCAAATGTAGTATACTATTACTCATCCGCCTAAAAGTCCATATTCTGACGGTGTCTAAATCGCCCCGTTAGTCCCAAAATACTCACTCATCGTACAAAAAGTACGATTTCGGAGTATGTTTGAGGCTAACGGGACGATTATCTCCTCGTCATAATTACGGACTTTTAGGCGGATGAGTAATAATCACAAATGAAAATAGGAATATTTGCCAATACTAATAAGGATAGCGGACTCAAAGTCACATCAAAAATCAAAAGCACTCTCAAAGATTTTGAGTGTGTTATTTGTAATCAGCCCGAACAAATAAAGGGCATTGATTTTTTGATTACTGTCGGCGGTGACGGTACAATATTGCAAGCATCCTCAGCAACTGCTCTCAACCAGATTCCGATTTTGGGTGTCAACTTGGGGACAGTTGGTTTTTTGACAGAATTAGAGCGAGACGAAATCGGCAAGATTGGTCAAATTTTGACTAGCAAAAATTACATAATTGAACGCCGTGCTATGTTAGAAGCGGGGGATAATTTAGCACTTAACGAGATAGCTGTTATGAGGCGTGATAGGCTGTTAGGAATTGATGTATCTATCGGCGGAAACGAGGTTGACTCGTACAATAGCGACGGATTTTTGGTCAGTACCCCTACAGGCTCAACAGCGTATTCGCTCTCTTGCGGCGGTCCTGTAATCAACCCAAATGCGTCTGTTTTTGCACTCACACCGATTAGTGCGTACTCACTTCATAGTCGTCCGATTGTGGTAAGTGATACAGAGCAAATAGCTATCAAGCTGACTCGTGGTGCTCCTGCGGATTTGGTAATAGACGGCAAAGTTATGTCAGAAGTATCGTCTAAGCCTATAGCTATAAAAAAAGCAAAATATGATACGCTATTTGTCCGTCAAAAACAAAGTAATTTTTATAGAAAGTTGCTTAATAAATTTGGTGCAAGATATTAGTGATTAGTGGTTGGGAATGTTATAGCTAGTGGATAATTTATGTTTTTGTTGATTTTTTGTCTAGTATAAGTTGTTATTTAATGAAGGAGATTCTAATGAAACTTTTTGAATATGATTGCAAAACGATTATACTTTCTGTTTCGGCTATATCAGAAAATCGTAGTATGCTCAATGAAATGGGAAAACAAGGTTGGGAGTTACTTAATGTATGTGCTTCATCTGGCATGACCGCTAGTGTAGCTACTTGTTTTTTTAAGCGTGAAATTTCAGACTATCAAAAGAGAAATTCATAACCTACTGCTAGTTTCTGATTCGTTCTATGGCTCCACTATCCACAATTAGTTAATTTGACAAAGGATTAGTAAAATATACAAAAATGTTATCATCGTTGACAATTAAAAATATTGCGCTTATAGACAGTCTCGAAGTAGTCTTTGGGTCTAGACTTAATATTCTTAGCGGTGAGACAGGTGCAGGCAAGTCAATTATTATAGACAGCCTCAATATGCTATTGGGGGCTAGAGTTGACAAGAGTCTTTTGAGACACGGTGCGGAAGAAGGTTTGGTTGAGGGGATATTTTGTCTTAACCAAACAGAAAAAAACGCACTCGCCGAGCAAGGGATTGAGTGTGATGACGAGCTTATTGTCAGTCGCAAGCTATTTGCAGACGGACGAAGCGAGGTAAGGATTGGCGGACGGCTTAGTACGGCATCTATTTTGCGTAATGTTACGACAGCGTTGGTCAATATATACGGACAAAACGAACATCAAATTTTGCTAAAAACAGGTAGTCACCTAAAAATTATTGACTATTACGCAAGAGCAAGCACCGAGCCTCTTATAGACAAAATCGCTGTATTGTACAAAGAGTATAGGGATATATTAAACCAAATTAGCAAGTTTTCTGATTCGGCACAAAATGAGCGAAATATTGAGATTTATAAATTCCAAATAGACGAGATTGACGGAGCAAAATTAAGTGGTGTTGACGAGGAAGATGGTTTATTAAGTGCAAGACAAAAACATCTTAATTTTGAAAAAATTGCATCAAGTATCAACTCCGCAAAGGAAGCTTTGTCCGAGAGTGACAACCGTACAGCAATAGAGGCGGTTTCGCAGGCACTTAGTGCAATCGGACGAATAAGCGGTACAGGTGCAGAATACGAGGAGTTATACGAAAAACTTGACTCCATAAAGACCGAACTCAAGGAAGTCAATTATACTTTGAGCGGTATGGACGAGAATGAATATTCGGAAGCTGATTATGACAAGGTAGAAAGGCGTCTTGATTTGATTAGCGACCTCAAGCGTAAGTACGGCGGTAGCATTGATGCGATTGTCAAGTTTAAGGCAAAAACTCAAGCCGAACTTGATAGATTACTTAACTCCGCAGGACATCTTGAGGACTTGATAGTTAAGCGTGATGAGGTAGTCAAAAAACTACTTGCTAAGTGCGAAGAGCTATCAAAAATTCGCAAGCAATATGCACAAAAATTTGAGCAATTAGTTGCATTAGAACTTGCCGAATTGGGTATGTCCAAGTCAGTTTTCAAAGTAGAGTTTGGCGAGATGCCCACAGGTGACCAAGCACACAAG
>WQVM01000081.1 GCA_009783985.1 Bacillota bacterium
ATAATTATAGCGTTAATGTCAATTTTAGACGGGGTAACCGCACGACCATGCGGTACTTTTTGACGCCCGCTAGGTATTGGAAAGATTACGGCGGATTGACAATCAACCTTACTTTATACGATATTCAGCCGACTTTGATTAATTCATCATTGGATTTTGAGAGAATAAGTAGGGGTGTATATAGACATCAGTCTTACGGGATTCCGCAGAGTGAGCTAGTTATAACATCAGGCAGAGTTCCGCTAGGTTTTATATTCAACGGCTCAGTGGCGACATTTTTGGTGTCAGTCAGCATCTTTGTTATGGCGATATTGTGGTTGATTTTGGCTCGATTTTGATTAACAGACAATTTAGCTCCCGAATAGCTGTCAGAGTATTGGCACAAATTTGGTGTATTTTGGTCGGACTTGCACTTTTGGCTCTCTCGGCTAATATATTTTTGTGGATTATCGCTGCCAATGGGGTATGGATTAATTTTTTCCTTTCGGCGTTTTGGTTTTTTCTTGCAGTATCAATCGTTGCTTTCTTGGCGATGTTTGTAGTGTATGTTGTCAGCAAAATCCAAAAACCTTGTTAAGTATATCAAGGATAATTCGGGCAGGTAATGCCCCTGTGAACTGCCGATTAAGTTTCAAGCAAAAATTTATATCCTGAAAAAATGGGTGTCATTTCGACCGAAGCGGAGAAATCTCCTCAAAAACAGTACTAAAACACGGCTAATGAGGAGATTTCTCCGCTTCGGTCGAAATGACACCCGTTTTTGTGGGTTTAATCGAGATATTTCTTATAGACGGAAATCAAGTGTAGGGGCGGGCATCGACCGCCTGAAGGGTAATTATTCTTATCTTTGCAATTTATTTTTTTACGATAAAAATTTTTTTAGCATATAAAAACGGTTGACACAATATTTATAATGATGTATAATGAATAAAAAGTTAGTCACGGCTAACTTTTGAAAAAGGCTAAACGGAGGAGAAAAATATGCCGTCAATAGTAAGCGTAATTTTGATAGCGCTCGCGGCGGGAGTTGTAGGTACAACACTCGGCGGGGTTTTAGGTATAATTGTTAAAAAACCCAAAAAGGGATACATCGGGGGAATGCTTGCTTTTGCGGCGGGCGCAATGCTGGGTATGGCTCTTTTTGAAATGCTGCCCGAAGCGTATGAACACGGAGCGGAGATTTTTAGCGGCGGCGGACTTGTAGCCGTTCTTGTAGGGCTTGCGCTTGGGTGTTTGTTTGTGTTCGGATTTAATTTGTTGATTAATAGAAAAAAAGATGAGTCGGCTCAATTAGACGGAGCGGAACTTGCGGGCGGAGTAGGCGAAGATAGTGAAAAAATAGAAAAGCGTGATAAACGAAAATTTCTTAGCGTAGGTATCGCGGTTTTTATTGCTATTATATTGCACGACTTGCCCGAAGGTATAGCTATCGGTGCCGGGTATCATGTCGGACTTGCTTTTACTCTCGGAATAGTAATGCTTTTGCATAATATACCCGAAGGATTAGCAATTGCCGTGCCTCTTAAAGCAAGCGGAATGCATAATGTCAAAATTATCGGACTAACCTTTGCGGCGGGTATTCCGACATTGTTGGGTGCGATTTTAGGGTACTTTATAGGAATGAATGATTTCCTTATAGCGTATACATTGTCATTTGCGGCGGGTGTTATGATGTATATTGTGTTTTCTGAAATGCTCCCCACCGCGTATGAATACAACAAAAAACATCATATAACCACCTTATGTATTGTACTTGGCGCAGTAGTTATGATAGTATTTTCAAGTCTAATTTAGTAGGGAATAGGGGCTAGGGAATAGGGAGTAGTGGGGTTGGGTATATTCCAATATCCACCAATTATTCCCTAATCAACACATTACAACTTGCCGCTATGCCGCCGTTTTGGTCTGCGGTTGCGGTTATTCCTAGACCCTCGGTAGTGGTGGCGGATATGTTGATTTGGTCGATTTTGATATTAAGCGTGTCAGCTAATTTGATACGCATTTTTTGAATATGGGGGGAGAGTTTGGGGGCTTGTGCCATTATGACACAGGAGATATTGACTATGGTAAAGTCAGTTACTTTTTGGGTGACTTTTTTGAGTAGTTCTATGCTGTCCGCACCCTTATAAGCGTTATCCGTATCGGGAAAAAGAACACCGATATCAGGTAGTCCCGTCGCTGACAAAAGTGCGTCCATTATTGCGTGTGTAAGCACATCGGCGTCGCTGTGACCTAAGAGTCCAAAAGGATGAGGGATTTGGACACCGCCCAGTATGAGTTTGCGGTCTTTGGCAAAACGATGGACATCATAGCCTAGACCTATTTTGCAGTTGCTAGGGAGTTTTGCTAGGTCTGTGGGCGAAGTGATTTTGATATTATCGGGAGAGCCTAAAGAAAGACGGGGCGGGGTGCCGTACCACTCTAGGACGGACGCATCATCAGTAAAGTTGGTAGAGGGTTGTCGGTTGTCGGTTGCCTTATTGTAAGCCTGACTAATCAAATCATACCTAAAGGCTTGAGGGGTTTGGGCAGAATAAAGATTGCTACGGTCGGGGGTCGACTTGATAATGCCGTTTTGAGTGACTTTGATTGTATCGACAACAGGTATCGCCGAAATTCCGCTCCCGTACTGTATCGCACTATCAATTGCACTGTCGATTATCTCACGGGTGACAAAAGGTCTTGCCCCATCGTGTATAAGCACAATGTCACAACCCTTAGAGGCTTTGAGGGCGTTGTTGACACTCTCAAAACGAGTCGCTCCGCCTAGTGCAGCCGTTATCTTGTCGCTTGTCTTAGTAATCTCGGCAACCTGTGATTTGTCCTTTTTGGAATAGGTGAGGATAACGCTGCCCACTCGCTCACACGACAAAAAAGTCGTCAAAGTCAAGTCAAGGACAGTCCCTAGTCCATTGTTATAGAATAATTTGTTGTACCCAAGTCCGGTGCGACTACCCGAGCCTGCACAAAGTATAATAGCCGTGATTTTCATATGTTATAGTGTACCCTAAAGTGTAGGGTGATGTCAAGCAAGTAATATAAGGATAATTGTATTCTGGCGGTCGATGCCCGCCCCTACGATTGAAAACCAATTGCACTAGAATACCCAAGTCCCGAATAACAATTATCCTTATTCCAAAAACAATGCCCTCAAAAACAGCTTTAGTTATGTGGAAAAGTCAAAAATAAAAAAATGAGAAAATGCCAAAAAACATCAAAAAATGCTTGACTTTCAGCAGCAGCAGCAGTTATTATAGACATAGATGTATTTTTATGTGGAAAACTCTTTTTAAGATTTTTTTGCGTGACGAAGGGGATAGTATATAATGAATACTAGCAAAAAGAAAAAAAGAATTATAACGGGATTGATTTTATGGTTGGTGGTTGCTCCTGTTATTTTTCTTGTTGCAATCATTGTTGGGAATGCAATGGATGACGCCCCTGCAATGGGAGGCATCGTCATTATTGTGTTTGGGATATTCATAATAAGCGGTTTTGTAAGCATTTTTGGATTTATCCTTTTTATTGTAGGATTATGTACAAAAAGCACCCCAATGGGTTCGTATCAGCAGTATACACCGCAACAGTATGTGCCACCGCAATATCCACAGCAATACACACCGCAACTTACGCCAGAGCAGTTGCAGTTTAGGCAAGCACAAGCAACAAAAAATCAGCAAGAAGAGCTTGAAAAGCAAAACTTTATGAAGGAAACCGAAGAGCTTAGAAGAGAGTTAGCACTTGACAAGCTAAAGCTAGAAAAAGAAGCGTTACAAGCGAGAAGGGGCGGAATAGTCCTTGTAACCTGCGAATATTGCTTGAGCGAAGGAAAGGTAGGCGAAATCTGCGACTGTTGCGGTGCCGTCTACAAAAGTAAAAACTAAAATAAAGAGTGGCATAAGAGCAATCATTTGTTCTTAGCCATTTTTTTAAGTTAGCAGACTAATGCGGATAATTGATATTTGGGCGGTCGTAGTGTGAAACCGCCCCTACGATTAGTGTTATGGTGGCGCTAGATTATCCCAAGTTGTACTCATTGCTCAAATGGTGTGGGATTTGAGGTTTGACCTTATTATCGTCTTTGCGAGGAACGAAGCAATCCGCCTTAGAAATTCGTATTTTGTGCATATACTGCTTTTTTTCTAAGGCGGATTGCTTCGTTCCTCGCAAAGACAATAATAGGATAGGCTTTGGTTTTTTTAATGCCTTTTGGATAGTGTTCTATGGCAAGTGTAGGGGACGATGGCAATCGTCCCGCATAAACAGCGTAAAAGCCTATATTTTCGGGACGATCGCCATCGTCCCCTAGGGAATCTCTAAATAGCCCTTAAGTAGTTGCTAAGTTTTTGAGAAAATGGTATAATTAGTTATGAAAACATTTTTTGATGAAGAGAACCGATTAGAACGGTTGACAGAGCTTGGGGATGTGCTTGTTAGGCTCACGAAGGTGGTTAATTGGGAGCAATTTCGTCCATTATTGGAGGAAATATATTATGTTGAGGATAATCGTTTGGGTGGTAGAAAGCCTTATGATAGGGTTAAGATGTTCAAGACATTGATATTGCAAGGGCTATATAATTTGAGTGATGATTCTATTGAATATCAAATAAATGATAGGCTCTCTTTTCAGAGATTTTTGGGATTGGAGTTGGGCGATAGAGTCCCTGACGCCAAAACAATTTGGCTGTTTCGTGAGCAGCTGAAGAAAAGCGGCAGAGAGAAAGAGTTGTTTAATCTATATACGAGAGAGCTTAAAGAAAGATGTATTGTCACCAAAGCCGGAAGTATAGTTGATGCAACATTTATTGAGCGGAGCGAGCAAAAGGCAAACAACCGCAGAAATCCGGATAACCGCTATAAAAGAGACGACATTTCCGATGAAAACAAGAATAAGGACAGGC
>WQVM01000082.1 GCA_009783985.1 Bacillota bacterium
GACAGTCTTATAGAGAGCTATCTCAAAGCGGTAGAGAAAATAAGCATAGGCAATGCGGACGGAATAAAAATTGTTTATTCTCCGCTTAATGGTGCAGGGTACAAAATGGTGCCTGAAATTCTCAAAAGACGGAGGGCTAAGGTTATTCTTGTGCCTGAGCAAGCTAAGCCTGATGGCAACTTTCCTACTTGTCCGTACCCAAATCCCGAAAAATCCGCCGCACTTGAATTAGGTGTAGAACTCGCTAAAAAAGAAAACGCAGATTTGCTGATAGCTACCGACCCCGATGCAGATAGGGTGGGTATAGCCGTCAGACATAAGGACGATTATCGTTTGCTTAGCGGCAATGAGGTCGGCGCATTGCTTGCCGAGTATTTATTTAGTCAAGCGTCACGACCAAAAAAACCTGTCATTATCAAAACCATTGTAACCTCCGAACTTGGTGCGCGTATCGCTCAAAACTACGGTGCAGAAGTTATTAATGTCCTTACGGGCTTTAAGTATATAGGCAGTACACTCGAAAAAATGTATCAAGCAGGCGAGGCTGACCGTTTTGTGCTAGGGTATGAGGAGAGTTATGGTTACCTTGCTGGTACACACGCAAGAGATAAGGACGCTGTTGTAGCATCTATGCTAATCGCTGAAATGTGTGCCAAGTATAAAAAACAAGGAAAAACTCTTGTTGATGCTATAGACGCATTGTACGCAAAATTTGGTTATTATCAACATCGACTATTAACCTACGAATATCCTGGTGCGAGCGGCAATGCCAGAATGAAAGAACTCATTGCCGCTTTAAGAATTAAACTTCCCGCAAAAATAGGCGGATTAAAAGTAACTCGCGTAATAGATTATTTAATCCAAGACAAACTTAATCTCCCCAAAGCCGATGTGTTGCAATTTGACCTTGAAGACGGTGCACAAGTTATTGTACGCCCCTCGGGTACTGAGCCCTTAATCAAAGTATACACTACCTCTTGCTGTAAAGACCCAAAATCCAATGACAAAATCTCCGCTGCAATCAAAAAAGATGTTGACCAAATTCTAGGCAATTAGCTGTGTCAACAAAACCCTATTATTTGATTTTGTAGTTGGAATATCAATATGACTCTTATAAAGGTTTATTATTACTATTCGGGCGGCTGAGAGCATCCGCCCCTACAACTATCAAGACAAATACTTAATGATATGTATTGCAAACAATAACTTTGCTAAAACTACTAAACTAAAAAAAGTTGCAAAAACATACTCAAAAGACTTGTCATAGGGGTCTCATATACTATATAATTTAGTTTGAGTAATTATGCGAGATGCAAGTAGTAACAAAATAATTTGGCTAAAGCAAGCGGTGATGTTGTCGCTTGTGGTTTTTGTTTTGGCTGTGGTTTCTTTTGCACTTACGGCTTGTGGTGGCAATGATGCCAATATTAAGACGGCGGATTTTGGTTCGGCGGATGGTTGGGCATTGACACAAGCATCAGGGGACTTAACGCTAGACGATTTTGTTTTTGAGAATAATCAGGTTATATTTGAACCTAGACTGCTTGTAGGCGCTAATGATGCTATATCAATTGGACAACCCCTCAACCTTAGCCGTAATTCTTATTACGAGATAAGAGTAGTTGCGAGATTTTATGCTAATAATGCAACAGGTGCTCATACTCAACCAAGGCTAAGACTTAGGGTAGGCGGTAGTGATGAGAATATCTCTATGGTGGAAACAGGAACAAGGACTGCACATCAAACGCATATGATTAGTTATTCTACTGTAACTAACGCTCATGCAATCCCAAATGTTAATACCCCTATAGTGTTAGTATTTAATTCGGGTAGTCATACAAATCCTTATCTTGAGATTATGATTGGAAGAGTCTCAGGTACACTTGCAGGTAGCTTGCGGATATCAGGCTTCGAAGCAAGACGAGTATCGCAAGATGAAGTTAGAGAAACATCAAGAGTAGTAGGTGGGGTAGAGCAATTAGGGCGAGATGGTCGTTCGCTTGACCGTGCTAAATTAAACGGCAGAAACAATCTTTTGGAGCCACTTATTGACCTTGCTAATGATATTGATCGTCTGCCTCAATCTACTGTAACGGGCGAGTTGCCTTACGAGTGGACAGCCCACGGTGATATTACAACTAGTCTATATAGGCATCACGGTCAGGGCGTAGATTTATATCGCATAGTAATGACTCTTGATGAGCAAGGTAGCGGATTTATTAGCAATACTGTTAGTGTTCAAAGAGGTCGTTATTATCGCTTTACATTCAGTTATAGGATACCTAATACGCTTGTGCAAACCTCCGAAATTAGTTTAGCAAATAGAATAGGACTTTTTGCATCGCTTAATGGACATCAGAGGGATATATTGTCACGAGAGGGAGCAGACAGAAATAGATTTAATTTTGCTAATGCTACTCCCGGCACGCAGCTTCGTCATTCTGAGCCTATATTCTTTTATTCAAGAGGTGATACCTTAGACATAACGCTTAATTTGGGACTTGCAGGTTCTGAGGTTAGAGGCACGGTCTATATTTTTAACATTATGCTCGAAGAAGTAGGGGTAACAGCACTACCGACATTTGAGCCTTTTGTTCAGAGAGATAGTAGACCAATCGGTTTTGTTATCGCTTGGGTTGTTATTGCAGTCATTATAACAATAGTGGTTATAGCGGGTGCAATAATAGGAATAAAATTTTACACATCGCGGCGGCGTACGCAAGGGAACAGTAACACATGATATCTATCGGCAATACCTTTGGCGGGGTAATTCTTACCGTAATAATGGCGATTTTTCTTTTCGCTGGGATTTTGGTCGGACTTTTTTTAATTACCCGTAATGCCGGCACGCCAAAAGACAAAGTCTACAAAAGCTCAATTATACCTGTATCGCTACTAATAATAGGAGCGATAGGACTTATTATAAGATTGGTTTTTGCCTTGCTTATAAGAGGTTATCGTGATGATATAGGTCTAATGACGCTTATCATACAAGCGACAGGTCTAAGTAGTATCTATGGCGGTATCACAACCCCTAATACACTAAGTCCGATAATGGTCTACTTGATGTCCATAATGGGCGGATTCGGTTCGCTTTTCGGAGTAGAGGCTGATACGGTAGGTATGCAAATACTTATCAAGATACCGTTTATCCTAGCGGACATAGGTGTATTTGTTCTGATATACTTTATTGCATCACGCTACCTAAACAAAGCAATCAGCGTAGTGCTTGCATCACTTGTATATCTTAGTCCTGCAGTGCTATGGAACTCGGCTATAAGCGGACAGTTCAATAGCATAACGGCACTTATACTGCTCGGTGTGCTATACCTTATGCTCAAACGCAAATTCTTGTTTATGATAATCTTGTACGGCGTGGCTGTACTGACTGATAGTTTTGCGTTATGGTTTTTTCCGCCGCTTGCAATACTGCTCGGATACTATTTTGTAAGAGCAATACAATATATAAGAGGAGAGCAAATAGGCTTTAGGGACAAAAGACTTGTAACCGATGCAAATGCCCGTCCTATTGTTAGTGTTCCGTTTTATTTGATTGCGACACTAATCGGAATGTACTTGGTCACACTTCCGCTTATGGCAGGTCAAATGTTTGAGAGCCGCAACTTCTTTACGGTATTCTTCAATAACTTCTTGATTCAGCCTTTTGGTAGCAATGTACTATTTGGCAACAATGCGTTGTCAGTATACAATATATTCTTGCGTAATTGGCTGCCACTCGGGGACGGATTCCCTCATACAATCTTTGCGTGGGCTTTTGTTGCACTTGTGTTTGGAATTGTTGCCTTTGTATATTTTAGCAAAAAGAACCGTGCCAACCTAGCACTTGCGACAATATATGCCGTCTTTACTGTAGCGTTTTATTTTGTAGGATTTAGAGAGAGTACTCTAATTGTTCTTTTACCGCTTCTTATACTGGCGTATGTAATCATACAAGATAAGCGAATTATGCATATATTTGCAGTCCTAAGTTTGATACTCTTTATCAATTCCGCAACAGTAATGGTTAGTGCGTATTGGCTTAATAATGAGTCAATATCAGCCTTTGCGGGAACAAATACACATCACTTGATAAATAGTTTTGGACGGATAATCAACATTATTTGTTCTGGAATTGCCTTTATGCTCCATATTTACTTTACCTATATATTGCTTGACATAGCAATGAGCAATAGTCGCCGTCAAATCCGAACATTTGATACAAAACCTAACTTTGCTGATGCGATAGTCGATTGGATATCTATCAAAAAACGCAAAGGGGAATAAAAAAACAATTAGGAATTAGGAGTTGGGAATTAGGAATGATTGCAAATAGTATTTTACTAAAGCAATTACTCCTAATTCCTAATTTCATTTTAAGGAGAATACTAAAGATGCTTGCCAAGGTATGCAGTTACGGACTCTATGGTATTACGGGTTTCGCCGTTACCGTAGAGGTTGATATTAATAACGGGCTACCCGGCATAGAAACAGTCGGACTGCCTGATGCCGCTATACGAGAATCCAAAGAGAGGGTTCGTTCTGCTATCAAAAATAGTGGCTTTAAGATGCCCACGACAAAAGTTACTGTCAATCTTGCACCTGCCGACATCAAAAAAGAAGGACCCGTATATGACCTCCCGATAGCGTTAGGATTGCTTGCGGCAAGTGCACAAATAGATTACAAAAAATTAGGCGATACGATTTTTTTGGGTGAGTTGTCACTAGACGGCGGAGTAGTCCATATCAACGGTATTTTGCCACTACTTATAAGTGCGAGAGAGAGTGGTTTTAAGTCGGCGGTTATACCTGTTGCTAATCTTAATGAGGCGAGTTATATTGACGGACTTAATGTGTATGCCGTAGGACACCTAATTGATGCAGTAAATA
>WQVM01000083.1 GCA_009783985.1 Bacillota bacterium
GTATTGTGATTTAGTCGGAGTTGACTCTGCCCTATCAGAGATAAAACATGGCACCACTCTATATGATAACGGAAACGGATTCTATATGCCAAAAATTATTGTACAACGAAGAGGTGAATTAGGGCGCAATTTCAACGAAGCCTTTAGCAACTTTAAGAATCTAAATACAATTGAGATATTAAGACTGCGATATAATCTTCCTGATAACGACTTAATACAATTTGATGCTGTTACACAAAAAACATTGAGACTGTACAATTCCGCTAGCTATCATAAGAAATATTATAAGAACATATATCAAATAATTTATCTCAATGTTTTCCTATCATTAAAAGTCCGTCAATATAACATCAGCAAAAGCGGAATCATGGAAGATGAAATAACCGAACATCAACAAATCCGAAAAGTTATTGAACTCTACCCTTGGCTTTCCGGTGAATTCAAAAGATACTAAAAAACTCCTTAGCACGCACGCTAAGGAGTTTTTGTTGTTAAATCATAAAAGGAGGAACTCTAATGAAAAATATTATAGCTGAATATCTTCTGCATAGCGGACTTGACTTAACAAATATAGTCCCGGGCGGCAGGTCTCTCTTAAAAAAAATAGAAGCAAGCAACTTGATTATTACTTTAGCGAAGGCTTTAAAGCCGGTCTAAAATTCGAAACGCAAATTAAAGAAAGTTAGCCTCGCACGAATAAATAATAACATGACTTATCATCCATTGATAACAAAAACTTCTCTACTTAATCCTCAGGATCTAAGTTGTCAAAAACAGGATTGCTAAAAAAATCTCCTAGCGTCATTCCTGCACCTTCACAAAACCTTTGAATGGTATTTATCTTAGAGTGTTTAGTTCTATTGTGCATAAGGTCATAAATACTTGAAGGTGACTTCCCTGCCTTTAATGAGATGTCACATATACTCATATCCTTTAATTCACAAACTTCTTTGATACGATATATTATTGCTTCGTTAATGCTCATAAAATAATAGTGAAACTCCGTAATGATATTCCACTATTATACATTAAAATTAAAATAATTTCTCGTGAAACTCCACGATTTCAATTGACTTCTTTCAATTAAATTGATAAAATATAAATTCGTGATATTCCACGATATAGAGAGGTGCTACAATGACAAACAAAACATGTTGTTTTTTTGGATTAAAAAACTTAGGTAACGGAGTTAGACGGGATACCGCATTTTGGCTGGCAAAACAACAAATCCAAATACTAATTGAAGACGGCTACACCGATTTTATCTTTAGCGGCGAAGGTGACTTTGACAACTCCTCACGCATGGCATTAATATCTGCAAAGCAAAAAGATAAACATCTCAAGCAAATATATTACGCATATCCTTACGAGGATAAAGTTATATTAGGTCGCAAATACGACGAAGTAAGAATACTTTCTTTGGCAGAGCCCGACAATTCAAGCCTTAACCGAATGCAAATAATTATTGATAATTCTAACACTTGTGTTTTTTATATACCTAATTCGAAAGTTATATCAAACAAAGCTATTAAGTACGCAAAAGAGAAAGGTAAAAAAATTATTAATCTTGTAGATATTGACTCATAATTATTAGCTATTGCTTATCTCTGACATCGTTCTGCCGGTGCGGATACTGATAGTGAAGCCATCTATGTCAGCACTAGTCTTTGCATACTCGTCCTTCTCTTTTATAAGCAGCCAATTTACAGTATCTTTTAATTTGACTAAGACCCATAATCCTTTAAGTCGCTTACCTAACAGAACAAACTTAACCTCGCCTTTTTCTATAGCTTTATCCACATCTGATTCTGCGGCAAGCCAGTGACCTTCATCCCAAAGCATTACCGTGCCACCGCCGTATTGTCCTTGCGGGATAGTTCCCTCAAAATTCCTATAGTCAAGCGGATGGTCTTCGACTTGAATAGCAAGTCTTTTATCTTTCGGGTTATACGATGGCCCCTTTGGAACCGCCCAACTCAAAAGGACGCCATTCCATTCAAGCCGAAAATCATAATGCTCACGCCGAGACATATGGTGTTGAATGACATATCTTAAAACCGGATTTGACTTTTCTTTGTCTGCTCCTTGAGGCTCGGCGGTTTTATAAAAGTCACGCTTTTTGTTATACTCTTTAAGTTTGTCTTGCATTATCTCATAAACGGCAGGAAATCTTCGGCATCGCTCTTGTCATATATAAAATCGCGCTCAATTAAGTTTGCACGGATTATCTTATCGTAGCCGTAGCGGGAGCGGATTGTGTCGAGAGCGGCGTCAAGCCGAGCAGGGCGGTTGTCGGTTTGCTCAAACATAGAAATCTGACTCTCGCTACCTATCATAGACAAATTAAAAACACTCACTGTAATTGTACGAAGCGGTAATGAACGATTCCAGTTGTCACGGGTTAGTTGTATAGCCGCCTTAGCTATTTGAGTAGCGTTACTAATATCGAAGATTAGCTTAGTTTGGCGTGTTATACTTTCAAGATTAGAGTCCCTTAATCCGACCGCCACCCCTTTCCCTTGAACACCTGTGCGCCGCATCCGTCTAGCAACAAGGTCAGCTAAGTAGTATATCACCGTATCACTATCGTCATAAGTAACAATATCCTTAGTTGCCGTCATACCATGACCTATGCTTTGCATTTCACGGCTTTCTACATATTCTCTAACAGGCTCGTTGTCTTCCCCTTTGGCAAACTGAATCATCTTAAGTCCGTTGATACCAAAATTGCGTTTCATCATAATCGGATTTGCCAATGCCAAGTCGCCGATTGTTCTAATATTATAATCAAGAAGTTTAGGATATGTCTTGCGCCCTATCCCCATTAATTTATCGCAAGGAAGATTGTATAACTTTTCCTTAAAATTATCCTTGGTTATCTCAAGTGTCGCATCTGGATCTGCCATGTCCGAGGCGAGCTTTGCGAAAATTTTATTGAAACTAACTCCGCAGCTAACTGTAAGTCCTAATTCTTGCTTAATAATCTTTCTTATATCGTCCGCTATTTCTTTTCCGCTTCCGAATAATTTTTTGGAATTAGTCACATCTAACCAGCACTCGTCAGCTCCGTATGCCTCCACTTTACTCGTGTATCTAATATAAATCTCATTAGCCAGCTGTGAGTAGTGCATATAAGTGTCGAAATGCGGCGGAACAATAACTATACTAGGTTCTTTGCGGCGGGCTTCCCACAATGTATCTCCTGTTTTAATGCCCTTAGCCTTTGCAAGCGGATTTTTGGCAAGCACAATACCGTGCCGCTTAGTCTCATCCCCGCCGACAACTAAAGGCACATCTTTTAAAGACGGCTTGAGCATACACTCAACCGACGCATAAAAATTACATAAATCGCTGTGGATTATACAACGCACAATAATACTATTGTACCATAATCTCCGCATAAAAACAAGTCATTTTACAACTTTATGGTGCAAATACAACTTCAACCGTTGCAGAAACTTCTATATCATTATGCAGAATTGCCGTATGACAGCCTGACATTTCGGACGCCGCAGCGTATCTTCCGATTCCGAAATATCCCATCGGGGTTTCTTTGACCGATACTATTCTCATATCATCAAAATCTGCCGCCAATGTCAAAATTGTAGTTTTTTGCTTTGCGGATTCAACTGCTTTTATAAGAGCTTCATTGTATGCAGTCGAATTATCTTCCACACCAAACTGAACGCCGCTTACTACAGTTGCGCCTGCCGCTGTCGAAAGGTCAATAATTTTACCGACATTTTTAATCTCCCGCACTTTGATACTAAGCTGATTGCTTACTTTATGACCTAAAAATCTTTGTCCCGAACTCCAATCATACTCGGGATAAATATTAAACCAGTTTGTAGTAATATCTTGCTCGATTATATTTTGCTCTTTTAATACCTTACGCAATTTCTGTACTATCTTAGTATTTTCGCTTTTTGCGTCTTCACGATTTATATTTCTTGTTTCAATGCTTAGATTAACAGTTGCAATGTCCGGATTAACTTTGACTACGCCGTTTCCTGTAACGGTTATGGTATAGTGATGTCCGGCTGCTTGTGCAAGTATCATTTGCGGCATATTTACAACAGCGACTCCAATAACAAAAATAAAAACAACTAATGCGGTAGAGATTGACACATATTTCTTCATAACACTAATTTGAGCAATAATCGATAAATAATTCAATACGGCTCTTTGGCTATTATTCAATAAGCGTTTGCTCCGTTTCCTGTATCTCTACATTAATTTTTAATTTACCCTCAATACTTACATTTGTAATAAATAACACCTAATTAAATATTACAAAGTCGTAGGCGTTTACAACTTACCCAACCGCAATAATAGTCTCGGTTGAGCCGTCTGTCATTAGCATTTCAAATACTATTTCGCCGTTTATTACACTTACCGTTGCACTTTCAAAATCCTCCATATTGATGCCCATAGCGCTTAGGAGCAAAAAGCCTGTCATTTCGTCAATGATTAAGTCAAGTCCGTTCGGCTGTCCGTATATTACATCAAAGGCAACGAGGATTGGACTATTGAAGCCAATCGCAAAGGTCATTGTCATAGCTTCCATATTGACGGCAATTATATTAACGCCTTGCGCGTCCGTCCACACATAATATCCGCTATTCAATCCGAGATTGGCA
>WQVM01000084.1 GCA_009783985.1 Bacillota bacterium
GCAGTCAAAAAATTAGCGACAGAAGGACAATCATTTGATATTATTTTAGCTGACCCGCCATATAATAGTATGTATGAGCAAAAGTTGTTAGATGCGATTGCCGAGTACGACATACTCAAAGAAGACGGCATTTTGGTTATAGAGCATGATAGCGGTATTATGTTAGGTAATAATAAGTTTGATATGGACTTACGCAAATGCGGTAATACTTCGTTATCATTTTTTCAAAAGAGGTAATACTTATGAAGAAAGTAATTTTTGCAGGGACATTTGACCCGATAACACTCGGACATTTGGATATTATCAAGCAAGCGGCAAGGCTGTTTGATACAGTTGTTGTGGCTGTAGCGATGGGCAACAATAGTGACAAAAGACTAGAACTTGTCAAAAAAGCTATAAGTGGTATAGGCAATGTTGCGGCAGAAGTTTTTGACGGTATGCTTGTCGATTATGCTAAGAGCAAAAATATTACTACACTAATTAGGGGTATTCGTAATACGATTGACTTTGAGTACGAAAAGTCATTAAGTCAAGTATATCATAGTCAAGACAAAAACTTGCAAATTCTATATGTTATAAGCTCGTTAGAATTATCCCATATATCAAGCTCCAGCGTGCGTGAGATTGCAAAATATGGTGGTAATCTGACAGGATATGTACCTAAGGAAATACTTAAAGATGTTACAAAAATGCATTAGACTTATTTAGGTCTAAAATAAGGTATTTTCGGAGGGATAATGTGAATGTTTATCAATTGATTGCGGCACTTGAGGGTGAGCTTGTAGAAAAGCGGGGGCAACTTCGTAAAAAAGTTGATACCGCTACTTGCTATGATTTGTGCGAAAGGTTGAAAGAAAGTTTGCCGGAGAGTATAGAAGAGGCTAACTTTATATTGGCTAATAAGCAAAAAATTCTTCTAAATGCTGACACCGCTGCAAAAAATACAATTAGAGAAGCCGAGGACAGAGCATCACATATGCTTGATAATGCTGAACTTAGACGGCGGAGTGAGCATGAGGCACGACGCTTGATTGACGATACTAATGTCAAGTGCGATAATCTTGTGCAACGAACTAAGGAACATTTGGACGGTGTTTTTAAGGATTTGGAACAATTTTTGGTAAGTGCGTTGAGTTTGATTAGACGCAACAGGGACGAACTTAACGGAATGCCGTTGTTAGGGAGTAGGGAGTAGTATTGACTACGCTAACCACTAATCCCTAATCCCTACACCCTATCCCCTAGTAAAAATACATATGAAAAATAATTATGATATAATAATAATCGGCGGCGGTCCGGGTGGGCTTAGTGCGGCTATTTATGGTGCTAGAGCTGGCAAAAAAACATTAATCCTTGAGAGACTTATGTGTGGCGGGCAGATTAATGTGATTAAAGATATTCAGAACTACCCCGGAGTGGCGAATATTGACGGTTTTGATTTGGGTGAGATTATGCGTAAGCAAGCCCAAAGTTTTGGTGCAGAAATTATATACGAAGCCGTAACAAAAATTGACAAAAACAAAGTAATCACCAATAACGGGGAATATTTTGCTAAACAAATTATTATCGCCACGGGTGCTAGAGCCAAAAAATTAGGGCTACCCAATGAGGATGAGCTTGTTGGTTCGGGTGTCAGTTATTGTGCGACTTGCGACGGGGCTTTTTTTAAGGACAAGCCTGTCGCCGTAGCAGGTGGGGGCAAAAAGACAATTGACGAGGCAATATACTTGTCTGCAATATGTAGTAAGGTTTATATAATCGCCAAAACAATTGTCACTATGCAAGACCAAATCAAGTCCGCAAAAAACATTGAAATAATTACACCGGCATCAATTGTTATGCTTGAGGGACAACCCCTCAAGTCTATAGTATTAGATAGCGGAAAACGAATTGACATCAGCGGATTATTTGTAGCGATAGGAACTCAATCAGAAACCGCCCTCCTAAAAGACAGCGGAATCAAGGTTGACGCTAAGGGATTTGTAATAACCGATAACAACCTTATGACTAATCTAAAAGATGTCTACGCTGTAGGAGATGTAAGAAGCGGTTCTCCTCGACAAATTGTAACTGCTTGTGCCGAAGGTGCAAGGGTGGTAATGTTAAGTAACCATTGATGCCAAATTGCAGATGATATTTAATTAGTGCTACTTAAAGTTTAGGTGTCAAATGGGTCAAGCGATTTATATCTAGCGGTATTTGATTTTTGTCGTATTTTGTAGATATGTTTATCTTTGAATACAACAGTTTCGGTGTTGCCGTCATTAAAAAAGACATAACGACCATTAGTAAAAATAAAGCCGTCTTGTGTTAAATCATAATCCAAAATCCCCTTAGCAAGTTGCTTTTTTTCGCCGTTTGGAGAAATCCGCCATAGTTCAAGATTCTTTGGTGCGAAGCCTGGATATTTATCTCGCTTGTTTCGTTGTTCTTCATACTGGATATTAATAAGTTGGTTTTGAATATAAAGTTCCCGTTCTGATTTTTGGTCTTCTACATAAGGGTTGTTGCCGCTACTTGACTGTCTGTTTTTGTTTGAGCTTTTTTTGGCGATATTGGCGGCAAAAAACAATAACTTTACAATTCCGTAAAGTAACCAAAATGGTAATAGTATTATGTCAAGAATACTGCGAAACACGCCGGAATTTGATTTGCTTTTTTTATACGGCTTTCGCATATAATAGAGATTGCCGCTATTGTCATCTTTAGGTGAAAATAAATCAAAACCCGGTTCGGCAGCAAGTTCTTTTATATCTTTGTTTTCTGTTATGGCTAATATAGAGCTTTCTGAATATTCCACGATATTCATATTCGAATCACGACCTATACCTCTGGAGTCAAAAAGGATTCTGTTTTGAGTCGTCGAAAAGTAGGGGTTGTCATCAATTGAGTCGCCGCCTGTAAGATGTGAAAAATCATTGGAAGTTAGATTATAAACGGCAATATCTCTTGTAATGCTGTTATCGCAAGAGATACTGGTTGCAATTCTGTCTTGTCCGTCATAATCAAGTGCAAAAATCTTATCTTTATGTCTGTGGATTAAAAACTGTTCATTACTATCTTCATAATTTTTCTTAATAATCCCAGAAATTGACGCCGAATAACTTTGTGCCGATGCTGAGTATAGATAGCAATCGTCATTAAATGTACATACAGCATTGACAGCATATTTGCCGCCTGAACTTTCGTTATCACGATATCTGCCTTGAAATTGTGCACTTTGCCCCGAATATTTCCAATCGTCTTTTTGGGCAACATTAATTAAGTTTTGCTTAAATTTTTCTAAATATTGACTTTCGTCTAATTTACCGTTGCCACTCTCGTCATTAACGCCTACAGTAATGGCTGATGTGTAGAGTATTTTCATATATTTATTATAGCATAAGTATAACCGAATGTCAATCAACTGACAATAAAAAAATCCGTTATAGTTTTTATTGACAAGTTGTTATTAAGTATGTTATATTATGGAAATGGTAGAAAACGATTTTAGGGGTTCTAAAGCGTTAGAGGATGATATGCTGAGTACGCGAAAGAGGGGGTTTTTCAAAAAACCTATCCCTGATGTTTCGCTTGCTCAAAGGTTCGATACCGACTACAAATATGGGCTGACCGAGGAGCAAGTAGGCACTCGCATAGCACAAGGTTTTGTCAATTCGCCTGCAAAACCTGTAGGCAAAACTTATGCGAGTATTTTTATTCGCAATATTCTTACTGCTATCAATCTATTGGTTTTTGTTACTGCGGTTGCACTTTTTGTTACAGGTGTGCGTAATGTGCCGCAGTATTTCTTTTTGATTATAATTGTAGCTAATATTCTAATCGGAATTATTCAAGAGGTTAGGACTAAGCGAGCGGTCGGGAGACTTAATATAGTCACCGCACCGAGGGCGACTGTAGTGCGGGAGGGCGAGCGAAAGGTAGTTGAGCTAAAAAATGTAGTGCTTGATGATGTGGTCTATCTTGATATGGGACGCCAAATCAATGCAGACAGTATAGTGGTAAAGGGTGAGATTGAAGTCAACGAGTCACTTCTTACAGGTGAGAGTATCCCTGTGCTTAAAAAGCTCGGAGATACTTTGTATAGCGGTAGTTTTATTTCTAGTGGCAGTTGTTATGCTAGGGTTGACCAAATAGGCGGACAAAACTATATCGATAGGTTGTCAAGTAATGTCGGTCGTTATAAAAAACCTAAATCAGAGCTTCAGGATTCTGTTCGTAATATTATAAGAGTTATCTTGCTTCTGCTTGCCCCTATAACTGTCCTTCTTATGTGGCGCTCAATGGCGGCGGACGAAGGCAATATACAGACTGCCGTTAGTGCGGCAAGCGGTGCTGTTATAGGTATGATACCTGCAGGAATGTTTCTTTTGACATCGGTTGCGCTTGCTGTTAGTATGATGCGTCTAGCCAAAAAGAAAACTCTTGTCAAAGATTTGTTTGGTATTGAGATGCTGGCTAGAGTTAATGTTTTGTGCTTAGATAAAACAGGAACAATTACAGACGGTACAATGACCGTTAACGAAATTGTCGAACTTAATAAACATACCGAAGATAATGAGCTTACAACAGCACAAATTATTGGCAATCTTCTTACAGCAACGGGTGATAATAATCAAACGGC
>WQVM01000085.1 GCA_009783985.1 Bacillota bacterium
ACGAATTAGGCATAAACCCATTGGTATTGGTAGTCGTACGGAAAGGCAAGAATGCACTACCCGCATCATTTAGCCCTATTTGAGTCCATCCGTCTTCAGGTGCAACTCTAAATCTTCTGCCTAGGTCATTAGTTACTCTAGCGCCACCGCCGATAATAATATCAAAGTATACTGGCGTTGTAGTCCTTACCCACGCAGAGAAATAATATACAGTCCCTGTGGTTAGTCCTCCCATGCCACCTACTTCGATAGTCTCGCCCATGTGGGTCACCGCACCAAAGATGCTTTGCATAGCGGTATTGATACTACCCATTCCGGCAGGCAATGCCCCGTAATAGCCCGCTAAGTCATCAATGTGTTCCCATTCTTGCCTGTTTTCAGCAGGTGGTTCGGCTGCTATCGTAGGCGAAAATGACTGAGCATCATTACGAATCACAGGTGCAACAAAATCTGCATTACCGATAAGATTAGTCCCTATTGTCCACTCAGGCGATAGAGATGACGGTGCATCTGCCCTCGCTGTACCAAAGCCCATTGCACTAAACGACAGCAAAAATATTCCTGCTACAAAAAACAAGACTGTCCATAACTTAAGCAAAGGGCGTCTGATCGTTTTTACTTTCATAAATTTTGACCTCCAAATTATGTATGGTTTATTTGTATTTTTGTTAGTATATCACAAAACATCTTGCTCTGTCAAGCAAAAAAACAATTTTTCTTTATGAGTAAATTTTTAACTACTTTAGCCTGTTCTAGTTCAAATAAAAATCGTGACCGCCCACACCGCCGCCGCCGTCACAATCGCCGTCAATTTGAGCTGCCAATTATTAACAAAGACCCCTTTAAGTACCGACACAAATTTGCTAAAACCATTCTCGCTATAACTTGTGTCTACAAGTTCTTTTGTTACAGTTTTTTCGACAAGTTCAATCGGCTTAGGTGCAGTCTTGCTGCCACTACCCGGATACGGCACACTCGTAAGCTCAACCGTTTTGATTTTTTCTATATTATCTGCCATAACTATTTTCTCACTCCTCTAACTTTGCCCCTCTTGCGTCCCTTGCCGTCAGCCTTGAGTCCATAAAACTCTTCCATAACAGCCGTCAGCATATCGCTGTCTATATACCTCTTTAATTCGCCTGCCTTAGCCACACTTATAACACCCGTCTCCTCACTCACCACAATCGAAATAACATTGTTAGTCTCCGTCACCCCAATCGCCGCCCTATGCCTCGTCCCAAGTTCCTTATCCACCGTAATATCCTGTGTCAAACTCAAAAAACACCCCGCCGCCAAAATCGTATCACCCTTAATCACCACCGCCCCGTCATGCAAACTGCCCTTAGGATTAAAAATCGACTCTAGCAACTGTCCGCTAAGATGCGCATTAAGCGATATTCCACTCTCAATTATATGTGACTGAATTGTATCCGACACCAAGACAATCAAAGCGCCGCAATCCCGCTTAGCCATACTAAGCACCGCCCGCACAACCTCACGCACCGCCCGCTTACGGTCCTCGTCAGTTCCCCTCTCTACTCCAAACCGCACCTTGTCCTCTTTGACGCTGCCAAGTTTTAGTATCGACCGCTTAAAATCATTAAAAAACAACACCACTATAAGCAACACCGCAACAAACGGCACTGCAATCAATACCGGTCGTACCAAAGTCAACCCAAACCGCTCCCACGACAAAACCAGTGCGGTCAAAACAATCAAAAAGAAAAGTTTAGCTAACCTCAAGACACCATTTCTTTTGAGGATAACCAGACAAAAATAAATAAGCACGGCTATCAAGATAATCTCAATAGCGTTGCCTACCCCAAAATTTAAGATAGCCCCCCTAAATTGCTCCCAAAACTCCCTCATATACTATGTAGTATACATCAATATGCAAAAATAATCAACTATTTAACAGTTAGAGAAAAAGAATAGAGAATGATTTTTAATCATCCCCTATTAGTTGCTAATTAGCATAGTCAAATTGTACAGGCTACTTGTCCTGCAAAGCACCTAATGTCATTGCGAGGAGCCTTAGCGACGAAGCAATCCCATGTAAAGAGCGTTCTCTCCGTGGGGGAACCTCTAAATAGCTACTGCAATGTTGGTGACTAATCGTAGGGGCGGATGTCCTCAGCCGCCCGAACAATTCTTATCCTTATTAAATAATTGATTATTGCCATTCGGGACGCCGAGGGCGGCGTCCCGAATAACAAACAGCCTAAAGCCTAACCAACCTGACACTACCACCAACAACTCTCACCCCTCTCTATTCTCCTATCAATCTACCCACCCGTTCGACCACCATATCCAACTCATCTGCCATCAACATATCCAACTTAATCTTATCCACAATCAAACTTATCATCCACCTATTAGTAGGTTTTCTCCTGGCTACACAATACTCAACATTCAACAACTCATTTATCCTCGTATAATTATATTCGTCAAGCTGCTCTATCAAATTCCTGATATTTCGCTCAACATTCTCCCATTTTGTGCCTTTTCTTTTTGCGATTTCCGCATAAACCTTATCACAAAGAGACCTTTTGAGCAGTTCCCTATTCTCAACACACAACATTACCGCTTCTCTAAAAAACGAAAATCCGAGATAATTTATAGGCATACCTATACGGTACAAATACATTGTAGCCCTGTTATACAACTGTTTACTTACAACTCTTTTATCCATAAAAATACTCCTTTTGTTATGTTTGTTTAGTTTGTTTTTTTGACAAGCAACTCTGCCCTTGCAAGCAAACAGACTTGCCTCTCAATATGACAAATTATAACAAAAAACTACAAGATATGTCAATAGTTGCAGTCCTGTGATGGTCCTTGCAAAAAACACCCGATTTGACCAAAACCTCTCCTAACTCACTACTTTTTTGTTCAAAACACCCATTTTGAGCAACATTTAACCATTTCTTACTCCAAATGGGACAACTTTATCTCACGCTTTTCGCACACCCATACACAAAAAACAATCCCGCAGGCATTGCACCCACGGGACTGACCTCTCACCTAACTGGCATTGTTCAAAAGACAGAAAAGATTACCTCTGCCACCCGTCTTAAATATGCAGATTAAGTGTCGTTGGTTTGGTGTCATTTCGACCGAAGCGGAGAAATCTCCTTACCTGCTGTATTTTAGCACAGCTTTTGAGGAGATTTCTCCGCTTCGGTCGAAATGACACCCTGTTTTTTTGGGAATATAATTTGCTTTATGACTATTTCCTATAAGCATTGTTTTCCGCACCTTTTGAACAATGCCTAAACTTCAACTACGCCATCTTCAATTGCTCAATACCTCTATTCTTCTTGGCATTCGGCTTCATAATCTCCAACTTCTTACACATATTATCTCTCAAACGGTCAATATGCGAACGGCTAAAATTCATCTCTTTGACCATATCTCTCATTCTAAGCTTCAAATGAAACTCACAATAAGCCAAATCTCTCTCTATATCGCCCAACCCCCGCCTCTTACCATACTCCTCCAACTGTTCCTCCGTCAAACAATACAACTCCCCAATGGTCAACTGCTTGCCTATTCCTCTGACCCGCAACTCTAGGTCCTCATTTTTAGCCCGAAGTTCCTCCACCATCTGCTCTTGCTCATCACCCCTCTCTCTCAATGCCAGCACCTCCCGTCCCCTAACCTCGCCCACAACCCTCAACCAATCCACTTCTTGTTCCTTCTCTTGATTAATCGCCCTTAGCTGTTCTACCTCTTGTCCTTGCATTTGATTCCTTGCCCTAAGTGCCACCACTTCTTGTTCTTGCACTTGACTCTCTGTCTGCAACTCCTCATTCTTTGCCTTTAGCTCTGTTATCTCCTGCCCTCGTTTTATATATTTCTTGGTAAGTTTGTCCAGCTTCTCGCTGTTCTCCTCGCCCACACCCATCTTATGCAGCACCCATGTAAGCCCCAGCATAAGCACCGGTCCGAACAATATACTTATCCCCAAATGTATCTGAGTAACCAATATGCCCCCCAAAGTAAAAACCACACAAGTTGCTATCATACACTGCCAATGCTTGTCACAATGATATGTTACCTTGTTTTGATAAGTATACCTAAGCGCAAAAAACGACCCCACCATAATCATTATACCTAACGGATTGCGTGTCACAAAAGCCAATCCCGCCAAAAAAGAAAATACTATCACATACGAAATCGCCGCATTCCGAAAAGCTATCCTCTTCACACGCCTCCGCACTATAATCCTGCACTTATCAAATTCTGACCTTTCAGGGTCTACCATCGCCGCTATCTCTGCTTGTAGCTTTGTCATAACCTTTTTCTCCTTGTATGATTAAGTCACCTGTCGTAGGCATTGTTCAAACTGTGTGTTAATGTATTTAGGAATAAATCGTCATTAGAGTTGTAACGAAACCCCAAAGTGGGGTCTGTCATCCTGAGCAAAGCGAAGGATCTAGCGAAGCGAAAAACACTAAAAACACCTCTTTTTACAGCTTTTTATCCGCTAACGCTAGA
>WQVM01000086.1 GCA_009783985.1 Bacillota bacterium
TGAGTCCCAATATCTCGTCCGTCAAGGATAGCACTTTGTTTTTTTGCAATACTCTGCTGAATCCGCACCATTTTTTGACGGACAACCGGCACAGCAGAATAATCCGAAGCAAGTTTTGAAACATGATGCTCTCTAATAGCTTGAGACACATCAACTCCGTCAAGTATAACCTTTTGAGCCCCGCCGTCTATAATCATATCCAGCTTTGTGCTATCTAGGATTTGTCCTATTTTTGCTTCGTCCTTATAACCTACACCTGCTTTATCCAACTTAATGGCTACCGCACGATACATTGCTCCTGTATCAAGGTAGACTATCCCTAACTGCTTAGCAAGTAGTTTAGCAACAGTACTCTTACCCGCTCCGCTTGTTCCGTCTAATGCTATATTATACATTCTATCTGTTCTCCTTGATATCAGGTCTAAGTATTTTTGCCCCATGCAAATAAATATGATTAGGTGCTGATTTACTTTGGCACATAATCATAACCCGTATGCAAAGAGGCAAAGCGCCTTTTATAGACGGTTCAAGACAACTGAAAAGCGGTGTATCTCCCAAAATATCGCTCTCCCGTATTGCCTTAGCAGGATATGATGCAGTTATATCAGCCGTTGAGCTGATTGTTATCGAAATAATATCGTTAGGCTTTAGATTGTTTCTATCGACAATAAGCCTAACAAGCTCGGTTGATTTTTGAGCGATTTGTTCGGCACTATCACTCTCTATTGTTGTCGCCCCTCTAATCGCAATTAGTTTTTTACCCATTTATTACTCCTACTCCTGCTGAGTATCCTGTTGATAATGCAATTGTAATATTGTACCCGCCTGTCAAAGCGTCAACATCAATTACCTCACCGGCAAAGTATATCCCCTTGCGGATTTTACTCTCCATTGTTTTTGGGTCTATTTGACTCACATCCACACCGCCGCTTGTTATAATCGCCTTGTCAAGCGTGTCAATTCCGCCGATTTCGAAAGACATATTTTTGATTGCACTGACAAGTCTCTCCCTTTCTATAGCTGTTACCGAATTGCAAGTTTTTTCGGGTGATATGTCTGCAATCTCAATTACCACATCAATAAGTCTTTTTGGCAGTAATTCGTCAAGAGAATTTTTGAGTTGTTTGTTGATAAATTTTGCAAAGTCAGCTAAGATACGCTTGTCTAGCGTAGCAAAATCCAATCGGGGTTTGAGGTCGATTTGTAGCTGTGAACCAAAATAATCCCGTGTTATATAGCTACTTGCAGACAGTGCTAACGGACCGCTAACTCCGTCCGCCGTAAATAACATTTCTCCAAAATCACTAAATAGTTCTTGGTTGCCCCTAATAATCTTTAGCCCTACATTTTTGAGTGTCAAGCCTTCGAGTCGCTTAGGGGTCTTACCCTTTAGAATAATTGGTGCAAGTGCAGGTCTAGGCTTAATAATAGTGTGTCCGATTTCTTTGGCAAACTCATATCCGCTGCCTGTACTGCCTGTTGACGGATAACTAACTCCGCCTGTCGCAATAACCACCTTGTCATAGCTAGTCACATCCGCGATATTGTTTACTTTATGCTCCAGCAAAATCTCAACACCATATTTTTGACAATATTTTTCTAATGCTTTGGTTATATCGCTTGCCTTATCACTCTCAGGAAAAACTCTTCCGCCCCGTTCGATTTTTAGCTTTACACCTAAGTTCTCAAAAAAACTTATGACATCTGATGCACCAAATTTACTTATACTACTAAACAAAAATCGCTTATTATTGACAACATTATTCAAAAAATCTTGTGTGTCATAGGTGTCATCTGAGGTGTTAGTTATGTTGCACCGCCCCTTGCCTGTGATATAAAGTTTTTTCCCTAGCTTATTATTGCCGTCTAAGAGCGTCACCTTAGCGGATATACCTTGTTCTTTGGCTGTTTTTGCCGCTGTACCTGCTGTCATAAGTCCGGCAGGACCGCCTCCTATTACCGCAACTTTAAGCATTGAGTCCCTCTGATTCTTTCAAGTGTTTTGTAGTCATTACGATCCATTGTCGCAGGACTTACCGTGACATAACCCTTATTTGCCCACTCCACATCACTATCGCCCTTATTTAGGTCGTGTGATTTTGGCTCACCCATAAGGGACTTGCCATTTTCACTCGCTTCGTAATAGTCATTGTATAGATTGATTCCCATTCTTACAACCTTAATTCCTTTAGGTTTAGACGGATAATTGACATTGATAATGCCGTATTCGGGAGTCATATCCATAAGGCTCTGTAGGTTGTTGTTGATAAATTTGGCTATCTCTTCGTATTCGCTAGCTGTAGCGTCCCACTTGAGCGAGCTTACCGCAATGCCCTTGACACCCATATAAACACCCTCAAAAGCTGCACTGACAGTTCCGCTATACATAATGTCACTTCCTAAGTTTGGTCCTGAATTTATGCCTGACAACACTAAGTCAAACTTATTATGATGACCCAAAAATAATTCCAAAACACCGTACTTGACACAATCGGCAGGAGTTCCGCTAAGACTATATGCGGCATAACTACCTGGCAACTTAGCCGCTTTATGCAGTATTGGCTTGCCGATAGTCAAAGCATGACCACACGCAGAACGATTAGTGTCAGGTGCAATGACATACACTTTGTGATTTTGCCCCACAATTTTGGCAAGTGCGGCAATTCCGAGGGCATCAATCCCATCGTCGTTTGTCAAAAGAATTTTCAAATAAAGCCCCTTGTCAAATAAGCGATACTAACATAATTTATACAAAGAAATAGCAAACGCAAAAATAGCAAGCAGCATTAGCATGCCCGCTACAATTGCCATTTTAACTTTTTTAATACTATTCAACTTCAAAAAGCATTTTCTCCTTAGTTTGGTAAATTATGAATTACATGAAATGTTATTGTTCCGTGATTAGGATGTGGTCTATAATAGACTATTACTAGTTCATTTATAGTGGTTACTGCGGATGGTCTCCCTATTCTGCCACGACTATTTAAGCTTATAGGCGACTCTGGATTTTCTACTCTCTGTAATGCTCCCATATGAACTCGCTCATGCGATACTTTATTTGTATCCATATTTAATATTCTAGTATAGACATACGGAATATATACAATAAGTGCTGATATTGGCATCTCAACAAGTGTATATGATATTTCTGAATCCGCATGTTCAACAAATTGCTCAAAAGACCATTCTTGACTTTCAGCAACATCATACTGAGTAACTAACAGTGTTCTTAAATTTGGTTCAGGTGGTGTTGTTTCACCGCCATTTTCGCCACCGCAAGCAGACAGCAACATTACTGACACTAACAACAAAATAATTAATACTAATATACTTAATAAATTTGCTTTAATTTTTTTCATTTTTTATTTCCTTTCAGGTGGTCAAGGGCGACTGCCCCTATGAATTGTTATTTGATTGCAAACCTATCTTGATTATTCTTAACCACCTACACCAGCTATAATTTATGAAGGTGCTAAAAGTAGGTGATTTATCTAGCAAGTGTTATATCGGTGAATAGAGATGTAATGGAATAGCAAATAGTAGGGGCGAATAATATGAGCCCGAATACTCAAACATTATATTAAATACGGATATTGTTATTCGGGCTCATAGTCGAAGACCAAGCGAAGCGTCTATTCGCCCCTACTATTTGCTGTCACCTATATACATGCACTTAATGAAGTTTCACCTATATTAGCTACTGCCTAATTTATAACTATCTCAGTTCCTTGAGTTCCTGCGGTCGTAATTCTCTATAGCTACCCCTACTAAGTCCGCCCAATCTTATATTGCCTATAGCAATTCTTTTGAGAAAAATAACCTCACGATTAATACCCTCAAACATTCTTCGTACTTGACGGTTACGACCTTCTGATATAACAATTTCTATACGGCTTATTTTTTTGCCGTTATGCTCCTCTAAGTCTAGTTGTCTTGCTTTGCAACGCTTAGTCTTAACCCCGTCAAGCATAATACCAGCTCTTATCTTAGCTAACTCGCTCTCCTCAATCTCCCCCTCAATTTTGGCAACATAAGTTTTGCTTATCTCATAACTAGGGTGAGTTAGTCTATTAGCGGCATCACCGTCCGTTGTCAAAAGAAGTAATCCCTCTGTATCATAATCAAGACGCCCTACAGGGAAAATTCTTTTGTCCGCATACTCATCGCCTTTGATAAGGTCAATTACCGTCTTACGACCTTTCTCGTCGCTTGTAGTACATACATATCCTTTGGGTTTGTTGAGCATTAGATAAGTATGCGTACGGGTAAGCTCTACCTTTACACCGTCCACTGTTATAATGTCATCTTCTTTAATATCGGTTGCAAGGTCTGATATAACACGACCGCCTTTTTTGACACGACCGTCTAATACCAACTGCTCGCACGCTCTACGGCTGGCAACTCCGCATTGTGCCAGATATTTATTTATACGCATAATCTAAAATAAAGTAAAAGATAAAAAATAAGAAGTAAA
>WQVM01000087.1 GCA_009783985.1 Bacillota bacterium
CACTCATCTCTGGGTCAACCCTTAGCGGTCCTGCATACGGCAAAAGAGCCACAGTAGCATACATAAGAAAACTAAGAACAAATCCTGATACCAAAAACCATGCCAACCATCTCTTGCCGATAGGTAGCCATTCATCAGATACATTGCTGTAACAATGATATGACGGGTTATATTTTATCCTTTGATTATTAAGCATAGGTGGTCGTACAAAATATACTATTAGTATTATACACATTATAACAATTTACGCATAAATTGTCAATCCAAAATATGCCCCTCTGTAATCAAAAAATAGAAACCGCAAGATTTTGTGTCATTACTAAAAAACGAGCAGTGATACTTCCACCTGTCCAAAAGTCATTGCGAGAAGCGGTCGAAGACCAAGCGAAGCGTCTAGCGACGAAGCAATCCCACGAATAGAACACTTTACATGGGATTGCTTCGTCGTAACGCTCCTCGCAATGACTTTTGTTCCATCTACAACGCCCCTATCCTTTTTCTCTTCTTTCTTCTTTTATCTGCCCACACCCCTACCTGTACACATACTTGCTTCTTAGATTAACTTTTGTCAGCACTTCGTATTCGATTGTGCCGATAGCCTTTGCTATTTGGGTGGCGTTGTTTTGTTTTGAGATGTAGTTTGCTTTGTCACCTGTGGACACAGCAACATTACCTACATCAACCATTATCATATCCATACATACTGTACCTACAATGTCAAATAATTGTTCGTTAATTTCAATTTTTCCGCACCGATTACTAAGTGCCCTTGACACACCGTCACCATAACCAAAATCAACCGTTGCAATATGCGTGTCTTTAGTTACAACATTGTTGCCGTAGCCTACCCGCTCGCCCGCTTTAACCCAATTGACCTGCACTACATATCCGACCGCACTTAGAGCAGGAACAAACTCTGCACCGCCGTAGCCGTACATTCCGAGTCCTAGCCTTATCGCATCCTTAAAAAACTTTTTTGGAAGCTTGCAAAAATTAGTCGCACAACAATGTTTGATAATATTATTAGGAAGCCTGCTTGTTAGGGCATCAAAAATCGCTAATTGTTTTTGGCAAAAATCCAAATCGTTGCCGTCAGCAAAATGAGTAAAAATCCCTCTCAACTTTAATTTGTTATTAGCAAAAATTAGTGGCAATATTTGCTCAAATTCTAACGGTGTTACACCTGTGCGATTCATTCCTGTGTTTATCTCGACATCGACAACAAGAGCAAAATCGCTGACAAGAGCCATATTGCAAACGACCTTAAACGAACTTAAATCAGTAATGGTCAAAATAATATCGCTAAGATTATGACAACTCGGCGAACCTAAAATATGTATCGGTTTACATAAGCCTATCTTACGCAAAGCTATCGCCTCATCGGTGCTTGAAACACAAAACCAGCCTAGCTCAGCCTCAATATACTTTGCCAGAGTCAGTCCATGACCATAACATTCGGCTTTGACAACACCGCCAATCGCACAACCTGCTATGCGTCTTGCCTGTCTAATATTACGCTTAACCGCACTTACATCTACCTCAATATGCACATATTAATATATGCACATATCAGGACAGATGACTAAATTTAGAGTTTTTTAAGTATGTCGTGATGTCCCACATCAAGCAATATAATAATCTTGTCACCCTCAAAATACCAAATAACTCTTATGTTCATATTGACACTACACTCAAAAATGTTATCCGTTCCCTTAATGCGTTTTGCCCTAAGAGATGGGTGCATAGGATTTTCAGCAAGCATTTTCAATTTGTTCTGAATTTGCTTTTTCTCTATATCGGTCATCTTTTTGTAAGCTTTAGAAAATCTTTCCGTATACGAAAGGTTATATTTCATCAATTTTTCTCCAACTCACAAAATAATGCATCAACGCTGTCAAATACAGGTTGCTTGCCAGACGCTATCGCACTCTTTGCCTGCTCGATTTCAACTTTTAGTTCGGTAAGGTATTTTTTAGGATATACCACAACAGGCATAAGTTTTATTGCACCATCTACTTCAATTATCTCTAATTTGTCACCCTCGCTTAGACCTAACTTGGTTACAATCTCTTTTGGTATTGTAATTTGTGACTTTTGTCTTAGTTCTGCTAACATAACAACCCCCATTTTAAGAAAATCATACTTTCTGATTTTCCTACTTATAGTATATGCTGTTTTTAACCAAAAGTCAATACTTTATTCTAAATTTATCTAAATTTTTTGCAATATTTTTAACTGACTAATATTTATCTACAAAGAAGTTTTTTGATGTGGCTAACTTTGTTATGTCTTTTAGTCCGAAATCTAATAGGGCTTTAGTGGGGTTGATTATTTTTAGCTTGCAGTGTTCTTGGGCGGTTTGATTAGATGGGATTAGGTATTTGTATGTGTCCCATTCTTTGATGCCGTCTAATATGTCGTAATCGCCTATTGCGTGCTCTAGTCGCTTGCAGGGTTTGTCTACAAAGCAGTAGCCTTTGTCCTCTCCGTTTTTTTTCAAAATATACAGGGGTATATCCTCTGCATTATATTCGGCAAATAGCCTTGTCATTGTCACCTTATTATAGACAAAATAATTGTCAAACTTGTCAAAGAATTTTTTGTTTATTTTGGATATTCTTTGATAATCTATTGTTTTTTGCAGTTCTGCTTTGACAGTCAGTTGCGGGTCAAATTTTACGCTTTTTTCTAACATATGACTTACTGTTACAAAACCAAATCTAGAATAAAAATCATATGCGACTGTCGAATGCAGTGCAACAAAAGTCTCTCCTTTATTATGTAAATCTGCAAGGATTTTTTCTATAAGCTGAGTTGCTTTGCCTTGTCTTTTTGCACTCTCTTTAGTCGCTACTGCAACGATAAAAGGCAAGTCAAACTCTTTGCCTTTGATACGACAAGCCTTACGGACTACATAAGCCATTGCCCTAACACTTTCGTTCTCTATTATCGTATAACAATCCTTGTCCTTGATAGTATCAAAAAAATGGTCTCTAAAAGCCTTGCTATCCTCGGCAAAAGCCTCTTGATATAACGCTCTAAGCTCTAATAATATTTGGTTGTTAATAGTCGTCGTCATCAATTAGTCCGCCCTCTGGGGTGCGGTATGCTCGCCTCTCGGCAATCCCTGTATCACCTAATCCCTCGTAAGCACTACTAACTAGGTCAAAAAGTCTGCCTGACTTCCTGTAGCTGTACTCCTCAGTCGCCGTCAAAATAATGTGGTCAAGTAATTCAACCCCGACACCCTTGAGAGCCGAAAACATATTTTTTGTCAGTATGTCATCATTGTTACTGGGCTTGTTGCTACCGGCAGGGTGATTATGCACCAGTATGGACTTGGTCGCACGGCGACGGCAAACAGCCCCTACAGCATCACGGGTATCTAACACCGCAAAATTAGGCATTCCCCTAGATAGCCAATCAGCGGCGATTACCTGCTCATTGATGTCAAGCGAAACTATCAAAATCATCTCGTCCTTACGACAAGAAAAATACGGTCTAAGATAAATAACCGCATCGGCAAAACGGGACAAATAAACAGGCTCTTTGTGGTTGTACTCTATTTCGGCTCTACGGGCAAGGGGCATTATCATAGATATGAGTGATGCGGCTCTCTGGGTAAGTCCTGCAAAATTAGTCAACTCATCGGGAGTTGCAAGCAAAACATTGCCAAGTGACCCGAATGTATCTATTAGATTATGTGCCAAAACATTAGTATCTTTTAGGGGTGTCCCATGGTACAAAAGCATTTCGAGTATTTCGTGCGGTTGCAAAGCCGTCATTTCGGGATTTTCAAAATGCTTGTCAAACATTCTTTGTCTGCGTCCTGCGTGAGGATTTTTTTTGAGTTTGTCTTTTGTAATATCTTTTTTTGACATCTTACTGCCCTTGTGATTTATATTTGTCGCTCCAATCTTTCATTTGTTTTGCGTTGCTTTGAGCTTCTGTACTGATGTTTTTTGCGCCGCTTAGTCTTGCTATCTCGTCAATCATACCACCTCTATCAAGCGGAATAAGACTTGTTGTTGTACGACCGTTTTTTTCTGATTTTTCGATACGAAAATGCGTGTCCGCCATTGAGGCAATCTGCGGCAAATGCGTTACACAAAGCACCTGATGAGAATTAGCGATTTTGGCAAGTTTTTTGGCTACAGCTTGTCCTATTATTCCGCTTATACCTGCATCTACCTCGTCAAATATCAAAGCACCTGCACCCTCGCTGTCGCTTGTAATAACCTTGACGGCAAGCATAAACCTAGACAACTCGCCCCCTGATATTATTTTGACCAGAGGCTTGAGAGGTTCACCCACATTAGGACTCAAAAAAAACTCTGGACTATCGTATCCGTCAGCTCTTATTAGCTTGTGTGCTTGGTCACCTATG
>WQVM01000088.1 GCA_009783985.1 Bacillota bacterium
GCCGATAGCCGCTATACCCATAGTCTCAAGCATCTTAGCAAAAATCGGCAGCTGCACAGCAAGTTCATCGGGCATCTTGCGCCTTGTCGCCTTATATCCGTCATACATTTTATGCCTAAAAGTCCCCCCCGGCAAATCAATCGCCACAGCAAGATAATCGGGCTTATATGTATCGATAAGCCGCATAAGCATAGTCGCAAAACCATAAACCGCTCCTGTCGGCACACCCTCATCATTGACAAGCGGCGGAAGTGCGTAAAAAGCTCTATGAAACAAGCTATATCCGTCTATTAGTATTAAAGTTTCCATAATATATTCAATTAGGAATTAGGAATTATTGCTAAAATTATTTAATCAACTAAGTCAACCATTCCTAATTCTTCACTCCTAATTCCTAATTGTTCCTGTTCCTCTTTTTCCTTCTTTCCTTTGAGCCACTTTGCTATATGCACTGTAGCCACTGTTACCAATATCAATTCTAAGGCAATTTGCACCAGTGTCCCTGTCCCGATGCTTGTCCATATATCTCTCCACGAATATTCAATAACTGTTATTCCGACTGGCGCAAAAGCCAGCACAAAAAATATCGTAGAGTCAACAAACTGTGCAATTATCGTACTTATGATAGCGGCTACAATATATAGTAGTCTGTAATTTCCTTTGTCTTGCGGCGACCTCTTACGCAGTCTTGCAAATATGAGTATATTAAGGATACTGCCTACTACAAAGGCGATTATAGATGCGGATACTATTCTCCACTGACTACCGAACACATTCGCCCAATTATATGCCCTATCCACATTGTCATTGTTTGTAGGCAGTGCTATGACTAATTGCGATAGAGTCACAACCACAAGCTGACAGAATATAGCAAATCCCGTTACTTTGAGGGCGGTTTTTTTGCCCCATATTTCGGTTATTACATTTTGCAAGACCATGACAGGCGCGATTAGAATAACACCCGCAGTAGTCAGCATAAAGTCCCCGTGTCCTAATGCTCGCCCGGCAAAGAGGTTCATTAGTACCAAAAACAGTACCGATATTGCCACAAACGCCACAAACAAACTATTGGTTGTTAGTCCCTTAACCTCAGCTTTGCAAGACGCCAGTATTTTTTTCATTATTAAATTGTTCTCCTTAGTTTTTTTGTTTTATAGCAGTTTGCAAATATAGATTGGGTGGCTTGGGATGGATTGTGGGGGTAGGGCGGTTTAACTTACCCCGAAATCGTACTTTTTGTACGGTGAGCGGGCAAATTAAACCGCCCACCCCCACAAGACGCCCAATTGCATCCCATCTATATTTGCAAAACTGCTATTAGTCGTGGATGTTGCGAACACGACTATTTTTTGTATGAATATTGGCTGATAGCTACAACTACTAAGTCGTAGGGGCGGGCGTCCTTGACCGCCTAATAGTAATTATCCTTATTAGAAAATACGGATTTGGAAGTATTCGGGCGGTCGGGGACGCCCGCCCCTACGACTTAGTTACCAACTACAACTTACTTTAAGTGCCATTGTGTCTAACTCCAATATTTTCCACTAACGCTAGATCCTTAGCTTTGCTCAGGATGACATAACCGTTGAGGACTGTCATCCTGAGCAAAGTTAAGGATCTAGCATAGCGATTTTATACACTATCAACCCATTACCTAATGCATACCTGTAATTTTAGCATAATAATATAATATAGTCAAGTAAACAAGTATTAGACGCTTGTTTTTTTCGGCTATATGTGATAAAATAGTGATTGACCCTATGACAGCTCTTAATAATCAATCTTTATTGCAAACCCCTCGTTCCAAAAAAGCAACTTTTGGAATATTTTTGGTTATCTTTTTACAAGTGGTTTTGATTTGCCTTGCTCTTACAGCTCTAATCGGAAGTATTGTTTTGGCACAATTTGACCGAGTACGGGTTGACGGCGCAAGTATGAATCCAACTCTCCGCCACGAACAAGTCTTGCTAATGCGCTCTACCCCTGAAATAAACCGTGGAGATATAATAGTTTTTCCTGATTTGGATTCAAACGGCAATCAAATATATGACAGGCACAACAATCCTGTCAATCTAATCAAAAGAGTCGTCGCAATAGGCGGAGATGCAATACAATTTAGACAAGATGCCGCCACAAGGACGATATTTTTGTATCTTAGTACCAATGGCGGAGAGTTTTATAGACAGGACGAGGATTTTATACTTAATAACTCTATGAGCCACAGCTTCACTAATCGCCCTTACTTTACACTTAATACAACCTATCCTATTGCCGAGTCACAAGTTTTTGTACTGGGAGATAACCGCAACAATAGCCGTGATTCACGGGATATCGGCTCAATACCTAATGAAATTATTATCGCCAGAGCAATAGTGTTGCCGTCCTTTTTGGACAGAGTAGTCAATTGGCTATCGTAGGGAATTGTAACGAATAATGAATAGCTAATAACGAATAACGATTGACTTAGTTTTAATACTTATCCGCCGTTATTCGTTATTAGCTATTAGCTATTCGTTATAATATTCCTTGTATTCCGCTAATGTCGGCACACTACTCGCTGCACCTTTTTTAAGACAAGTAAGAGCCGCCGCCTTAATTCCAAAATGGCACGCATTTATAAAATTCGTTCCTCGTGACATTTCGGCAACCATCGCCCCGACAAAAGTATCGCCTGCCCCCGTTGTATCCACTGCTTTGATTTTGACCGCAGGTATGGGCGTAATTGTCTGCCCCTCTATCACGGCTATCCCTTGACTGCCCAAAGTTATCACCACCTTGCCGACACCATAGCCATACAACCTTTTGACAGCAAGTGCAATATTGACCTCACAGTCAGGCATAATTCCCGTAAGTATTTCTGTCTCCGTCTCATTAGGTGTCAAAATATCAACACTTTGGAATATCTCCTTTGGCAGTTTGACGGCAGGTGCAGGATTAAGGATTGTTGTCATTCCTAAACTCTTAGCCATTTTGAGCGAGGCAATCGTAGTGTCAAGAGGGGTCTCAAGTTGAGTCAAAAATATATCGCCTGCTTTGGCATTATCTTTGAGAATCTTAGTCACATAGTCGGCTTTGAGTAGACTGTTAGCGCCGCCGCTAAGAATAATACTATTTTGACCTTTGCAAACAACAATCACAGCCGTTCCGCTACTACCATCAAGCGTTGTCACAAAATCAACATTAGCACCAAAGCCACCTAAAGTGTCCTTGAGCATTGCACCGTACGGGTCAGAACCCACCGCACCAATCATATATGTAGGCGCACCAAGCTTAGCCGATGCTGTCGCTTGATTAAGCCCCTTGCCTCCCACATTAGTCAAAAACCCGTCACCGGTCATCGTTTCGCCGGCTTTAGGCATTCTGCTCACATAAGACACTAAGTCAATATTAAGACTTCCTGCTACAAATACTTTTTTTGTTTCTTGCATAACCACCCGCCGCTATGCGGCACCCCTCCGTTGAGGGGAATTTGTTTTGAAATAGTCCACCAAATTCCCCTCAACGGAGGGGTGCCGCATAGCGGCGGGGTGGTTCAAATAAATTATACAGCTTTTAATATTCAAATGTCAATCAAATGGAGATACCTATGCCAACCCGTATTTGGGCAAAAACTTTGCATAATCACAAAATTAAAAAAGACTTGCTTTATACAAGTCCTGACGAAATCGATTCTGATAATTTTGCCACGCATATCGCCGAGATATGCCATACTCTTGATATTCCGACACCTGTAATTACTTCCGTCAATATAAAGAATTTTGAGGAGTTTAATAACACCCGTTTTCGTCCCCGTGACTTTGTAGAGAGCGTTAATTTTGATTTTTTTGTCCTCGAAAACGCTGTCGAAACCAAAAAAGAACAACAGTATAAACCACGAGTATATGACGAAGAGTAAAAATGATACTGATTGAAAAGTAGTTGTTATAGTTTAATATATATCAATAATACTCATCCGACATTATGCATTTTGTGTTTTGCCTTTTGCATTACTTAATACTATTTTTCCGCACAACATATCCGCATAGCTCATAGTCATACGACCCATCTTAGGGTTATCGTCAATAGACACCGCAAAAACAGACGGATAAAGCGCAAGAACTTCGCCACGATAATTAGTCGTCCGATTGCGTCCTCTATCAATCTTGATATCAACCTTGTAGCCCATTAGCTCCTCTATTTCTTGCCTGACTTCAGCAAGCGTTTTACACCGTTTTCTCATAATATCAAGGAGTATTGACAAAATAACTATAAATTATAAATGATAAAGGATAAATTGTTGACAAGAATTCCAACAACAACTAATCACTGACCACTAA
>WQVM01000089.1 GCA_009783985.1 Bacillota bacterium
TCCATCGCATTGCGAGGAGTGAAGCGACGAAGCAATCCCACGGACAGAAAATTTTATGGGACTTAAAAGAAAACAAAAGAAAAAATATATAGAGTTAGAAAAGCGACTTGAAGTCAAATTCAAAAATGTTCGAGAAAATGAGCTGGTCTTAACCAAAGATGATTTTAAGGACGGCAAACTTTTGGCGGGCAGTTTTGAGCGCATCAAAAACGAGTGCTATTATATTCCGTATGAGGATGAGGTAGAGATTAAGATGCCGCAAAAGTTTTTGGGCGGATTTTGCGGTAGCTTTGAGCTAATGAGCCATAGAGAACTATCCAAACTTTGGGCATTAAGACGGGAGGCGTGGATTACCGCTTTGATATTGATACTCGCCGGAATAGGATTGCTAATACCTATGTATTTCTTATATGAGGTTAGAGGAGCTTTTATAATACCCGAATTATTGCTTATCGCAAGCTGGGTTTTTGTTTGGGCAGCGGTGCAAAAAGTTTTTTTTGATAGGTGGAGATTAAGAGAGCAGAGGTTTACTCTTTTGCAGTTATTAGATGCTAAAGTTGTTGGGATTAATGAGGAATAGTGCATTTTACATAGGATTGCTTCGTCGCTACGCTCCTCGCAATGACATATGTACAAGTGTCATTGCGAGGAGCGTAGCGACGAAGCAATCCTATGGATAGGAAGTCAAAAGCTATGAAAATTATACACTACAAGTCATTGCTGTCAACTAATGACCTTGCAAAAAAAATGGCGATTGAGGACTCTCCTCACGGCACTGCAATTATTGCTGATACGCAAGAGAGCGGACGGGGGCGTATAGGCAAAAATTTTGCCTCGCCGATAGGCGGTGTTTATATGAGCGTGATTATTGGAGATTGTAACGGGGTTGTCAGTAGGCAGACTACAGTCCCCGTAACAACTCTGCTTACTGTTGCGGCGGCTGTTGCGGTAATCGACGCTATAAAGACGGCTCTTGGTATCGACGCGGGAATCAAGTGGGTCAATGACATTTTTTATGAGGGTAAAAAAGTCGGCGGTATACTCACCGAAACAGCAGGTGATAGTGCTGTTGTCGGAGTTGGTCTTAATCTGCGTACAAAAAAACTGCCCGCAGACTTGCCTAATGCAGGCAGTTTATTATCGGTTGCCGGTGATGTAACAACAAAACAAGTGGCAGAAGCTATCCAAAAACAACTTTTAGATATTTTAGCCGATTTTGACCCGCAAGCGATACTTGACAAGTACAGACAACGGTCAATACTAATCGGCAAGCGTGTTTTGGTAACGGCAGGTGATATTAGCTACGAGGCAACCGCCGTCAAAATCTCTGATGACGGTGCACTTGTTGTTGAGAAAGATGACGGAGCAAAAACCGCCCTAACCTACGGCGAAGCAAATCTAATAATTAGAAATTAGGAGCGGAGAATTTATATTTGGTTAAGGTATAGGCATTGCTAGACACGGCAATGCCTATTGTGATATAATTATGTAATTATGAGTAAACAGACACACGCAATAATTATTATGGACGGTTACGCTAACCGTAAGCACAAGAGTGGTAATGCTGTTAGAGGGGCTAAGACTCCTAATTTGGATAGGCTGATTAAAACTTATCCGAGTACAGAGATTGAGGCAAGCGGTAGGGCTGTAGGCTTGCCGGAGGGGCAAATCGGCAATAGTGAGGTCGGACACCTTAATCTTGGTGCGGGACGGATTGTTTATCAAGACATTACACGCATAGATAAGTCGATTGAGGATGGCGACTTTTTTGATAACAAGGCTTTCTTGGGAGCCATTGATAATGCAAAAAAAACAGGCGGTGCGTTACATCTTTTAGGATTGCTTTCGGACGGCGGTGTGCATAGTAGCAACAAGCATTTGTATGCACTACTAGAGCTAGCCAAAAAGCAAGGACTTAGCAAGGTGTATGTCCATTGCCTTATGGATGGTCGTGATACTCCGCCTCAAAGCGGGGATGGATTTGTCGCAGAGCTTGAAGCCGAAATTAAGCGTATCGGAGTGGGGACAGTTGCTACGGTGATTGGGCGATACTTCTTTATGGATAGGGATAATAATTGGGACAGGGTTAAGATTGGCTATGACGCGATGTTTGACGCGGTTGGTGTTGAGGCTAAGAGCGGTAGTGATGCTGTGGCACAAAGCTACAAGGCTGGCAAGGGTGACGAGTTTGTTAAGCCGACGGTTGTAGACGGTTATAAAGGCGTTAAAGAGGGTGACAGCATAATATTCTTTAATTTCCGTGCAGATAGAGCAAGGCAAATCAGTCAAGCCATCATGTATAATGATTTTGATAAATTTGAGAGGGTGGGCGGATACCGCAAGGTGTCCTATGTAGGAATGACACAATATGACGCTAGCTTTGGCGACAATATTGTTACGGCTTACGGACCTCGTTCGCTTGACAATACTTTGGGTGAGTATCTAGGTAACAAGGTGCTGACACAAGCCAGAGTTGCCGAAACAGAAAAATACGCTCATGTGACTTTCTTTTTTAATGGCGGAGTAGAAGCCCCTAACAAGGGTGAGGCAAGAGTTTTGGTGCCATCTCCTAAGGTGGCGACTTATGATATGCAGCCTGAAATGAGTGCGTATGCTGTAGCCGATAAGGCGGTGGCACAAGTGGGCAAGGTAGATGTACTTATTGTCAACTTTGCTAATTGTGATATGGTCGGGCATACGGGGATTTATGAGGCGGCGATTAAGGCGGTTGAGACGGTTGACGCGTGCGTGGGTAAGGTGGTTGATGCTGTGCTGAATAATGGCGGCAGTGTGATAATCACAAGTGACCACGGTAATGCCGAGCAAATGTCCTTTGAGGACGGCTCGCCCTGTACCGCTCACACAACCGCACCTGTTCCGCTAATCCTAGCAAGTAACAGTCACAAAAAATCCAAATTAAAAAAAGACGGCAAGCTATGCGATGTCGCTCCGACATTGCTAAAGATAATGGGGTTAGAGCAACCTAAGGAAATGGACGGGGATAGTTTAATTTAATTTCATAATGACGAGTAGCAATTAAAACACCCCGCCTTTCGGGCACCCCTCTTAAAAGATGGGAATTAGTATGCCAAATCGATATGCTTTTTCTAAATAGCTAATGCAATCAAATTCCCCTCTTTTAAGAGGGGTGCCCGAAGGGCGGGGTGTTTTAATAAATGATAAAGCTGCCATACAATCCAGAACTTAGGAAAAGAGCCGCAGAATTAAGAAAGGCAGGCAACTTGTCGGAAGTGTTGTTATGGCGTTATTTGAAGGGCAAACAATTAAAAGGGCTGAGTTTTGATAGGCAAAAAATTATAGGCAATTATATCGTAGATTTCTTTTGCTTTGAGAAGATGACTATAATAGAGATTGACGGATTAAGCCACGATGAAAAAGTTGAATATGACGCAAAAAGAGAATGTTTTTTGAAAGGATTAGGATTGAGAGTGATGCGGGTATTAGATAGTGATGTTAAGCAAAATTTGCAAGGTGTTATTGATTATTTAGATAAGGAAATTTAGAGTTTAAGAAACACCCCGTCGGCTATGCCGCCACCCCTCTTAAAAGAGGGGAATTTGGTTGAGTTGTAAGACAACAAAAATCTCTCTCTCAAAGAGGGAGCGACGATATAGCCGATGGTTTTGAGATTACTAGAAATAACTTTAATAAAACTGCAAGTAGGTTAGATAAAATTATGGCAACTAAGAAAACAACAACAACTAAAAAACCTAAGACATATTATATAACATCGCCGATATATTTTCCGAGTGGGAGATGGCATTTGGGGCATTGTTATACCACAGTGTGTTGTGATGCATTGGCTCGCTATAAGAGACTGATGGGTTTTGATGTGTTTTATTTGACAGGGACTGATGAGCATGGCAAAAAGATTGAAGAGACGGCTAAGTCGGCGGGTCTTAGTCCTAAAGAGTATGTTGATGAGAGAGTGGCAAGTATTAAGGAACTGTGGAAACTCCTTGACATCAAGTATGACGGTTATATAAGGACAACGGACGAGTATCACAAAAAAGCTGTCCAAAAAATATTTGAAACACTCTACAAAAAAGGCGATATCTATAAGAGCAAGTATAGCGGTAAGTATTGTACTCCGTGTGAGAGTTTTTGGACGGTGCCGCAGCTAAAAGACGGCAATTGCCCTGATTGCGGGCGAGGAGTGGCGGACTCGGAGGAAGAGAGCTACTTTTTTAAGTTGAGCAAATATCGTGACAAGCTGATTAAACTTTTGACTACTACCGACTACTTAGAGCCTGCCTCCCGTGTCAATGAGATGGTCAATAATTTTCTCAA
>WQVM01000090.1 GCA_009783985.1 Bacillota bacterium
ACCTCTTCGGGAGTTAATTCAACTAAGCATTTTTTAATCGCCTCATAACCGTCTGCCTTAATATAGTCATCTAAGCTCTCGGGGTCGATAATACCATAATTTCTTAAAGCGACTTTCGGATAGCCGCCGGTCGTTTCCAAAACATCAATCCCTTGTCCGCCTGTTCCTTTAATCTCCGTTCCCTCAATTAGTCCCGTCAATATTTCATTAACCTTCTTAGCTGTCAAATGTCCGTAGGTTTCCTCTCCGATCATAATAGCCGGAGCAAGCGAGCAGCACCCTATACAAGCAACATTTTTGAGCGTGAATAATCCGTCAGGTGTTATATCCCCCTCATTTATTTTAACATTGTATTTATGAGTAAAAAATGACAGAATTGCTTCCTCAATCCTACCTGAACCGCCCACATGACAAGCCGTACCTTGGCATAATAGTATTAGATGCTTGCCCACAGGTTTTAATCTAAATTGCGTATAAAAAGTAGCTACGCCCAAAATCTTGGCGGGCTTGACTCCCGTGACCTCGGATATACGGGATATAACATCATGAGACAGATACCCGTAAATCCCCTGCACCTTTTGAAGCAATGGGATAAGCGAACCCTTGTCGCCGTTATAGCCACAAAGTATATTGTTAAGCGGCGTCAAGTCAACCGCCTTTTTATTTTTGCAACTGCAACTCATTCTGTGCTTTTATTCAAAATCCTAATTTTTCTTTCCCACATATGCCGAGCAAACGCAATCGCCGTTCATGTACTTTTTTATAAAAGCGTCGCCATCTTTTTTTGTTACTTTTTGAAATTCAGCTATTTTTTTGTCCACATCAAAAACCTTTCCTGCCGAGAGCATAAGTTTTCCAGCTGAGGTCATCATTGATTGTGAACTTTCTTGCCCGAATAAAAATGCCGATTTAATTTGCGTCTTGGCACGTTGCCACTCGTTATCGGTTATGCCGTTTTTGAGCAAGTCATCAAGCACTTCAAAAGCGGCTTTTTTGGCTACAACATAGTTAGCCGGATTCGTGTTGCAAACAATGTTAAGACTGCCGTTAGCGTCAAATGCAGTTTGTCCCGAATAGACACTGTACGCAAGCCCTCTTTGCTCCCGGATATATTGATATAAGCGGCTACTCATTCCTCCGCCCAATATAGTATTGACTATACCCTGAGTAGTATAATCCTTATGATAGAACGGAACTGTCGGGTAGCCTAAAGCAAAATTGCACTGCTCAAAATTATCCTTAAAGCGATCAAGATGCACAGAACACGATTTATGAGTCGTTTCTTTATAAGGTTTTTCAATAGTCTCTTTGACACGGGGTAATAAATATTTTCTCACCCATTTATCGGCTTTTTCTAAATCTATATTGCCGGCTATTGATATTACAATATTTTTAGCAGTATAAAATTTGTTAATAAACTGAGTAATATCGTTACGGTTAAGTTTTTTAATATTCTCTAATGTCCCCAAAACACTTTTGCCTAGTGGATGCTTTCCGTACAAAGCTGTAGAGAGCAAATCGTAGCAAATACTCTCCGTATCGTCCTCGTACATATTAAATTCTTCGACGACAACCCCTCTTTCTTTTTCTAATTCATCTTCGTCAAAGGTTGAGTCGAAAAAAATACTACTCATTAACTCAAAGCATTTTTCACCGTATTCGTCAGTACTCTTAGCGTAATAACAAGTGTTTTCTTTACCTGTAAAAGCATTGACGGCGGCACCCATACTCTCAAACGTATCAGCGATCTCAAAAGCCGACAGCTTGTCCGTCCCCTTAAAAATCATATGCTCAAGAAAATGAGCGACCCCGTTATTATATTCGTCCTCGCAGACACTGCCCGCCCTTACCCAAATACCCGATGCGATAGTGCGTACGCTGGACATAGGGGTGACCACCAAACGCAGACCGCTGGGATATGTTATTGTTCTGTTGTTATTATTCAAATATTCTCCTTATTGTTGCACCTTTACAACATTTCATACACTGTTAGGACTACTAAATTCCTTGCGGATAAATTACCCAATATCTCCTCTAATAGCTCCGGCATTCCGCTGACAGGATGCATTAATATAAAGTCCCCTGCTCTTATTCTGTTTATCCGAAAGTCTCCGCTTCTAAAATCTACCGTATCATGCGTCCACATTATCGTGTTCATGCCGATTGCAGACGCAGTGTCGGTTACGGTACGATTAATGGCTCCTAAAGGCGGCAAAAACAGTACAGGCGGATCGCCTAATATGCGTTCTATTAGATTAGACGCGGTCAGCATTTCCTCTCGGCTTTGCTGCTCACTTAATTGTCTGTGATCGCGTCCGAAAAAGCCGTGATTACCTATTGTGTGTCCAGCTTCGTCGATTCGCTCAAACAATTCCTCGTTGCGTTCTATCCATGTGCCTTTGACAAAGAATGTTGCCTTAGCGTCCGCTCCGTCTAGTATGTCAAGCGATGACCTAACATATTCGCTCCCACCGTCTACCGCAAAAATTATCGCCACACCGCCAAGACCCGAATTGCCCCTATGGTACGCCCCCGTATTAGTCCTATTAGCCGCGTTGATAGCCCCTGGAGCAAAAGCAAGCGCCATAATACCGAAAATAACAACGGCGATAACGCCGTTAGCCACAACCCTCTTAAAAAACTTCTCTCCGCTCATATAATATTATATGAGTGATATCGGGAAATTAGGAATGCAAAACTAGAAATCAGTCAACAAGAACACGGTATAACCAATCAGTTGACACAAAATATTCTATAAATGCAAGCCCCGCCGTTAATGATACAAGAGTATCTTCAACATATTCACGCATAACGCCTTCTAAACCGCTTGTGATAAAAGTCCGTGAAATTACTTTGTCTAAATGTCTTAAATAAGAAAATGCGGTTATGGTCATTATATTATTATTGAAGGCGACTGTTTGATAATAGGTCGCAGAAACTGATGCAATCAGAACTCTATGAAATGTATTGTGGAACCGTATAACCACATAAGAACCTTCTTCTAACCATGACGGCACAACATTATCTCTTGGTAGCTCAAATACAAAATCTTCCTCACTGTCACGTCTGCGCGGCCACGAATAACTGTCATACTCCGCTTGCGTAATTGTTTCCCATCCGTACTCTCTATTTAATCTGACTAACTGAAAAGACACAAATGACCAAAAAGTACGACCATATATAACTTGGATATTCCACGCATTACTCGGAGCATTTATTTGAAGGTTGCTATTACCCCCGCCTGTCCCGCCTGTAGTATTATCATAATCGCAATTATATACATTCCCGCACGTATTATCATTATCGCAATTACAATTATATATCGTGTCACTGCCACAAGCAAAAAGTGAAAGCGTAATAGCCAAAGCTATTATAATAACCAAAATTGATTTTGAAAGTTTTTTCATTTTTGATGATTTGTCCTTATCTCTATTTTATGTCACTACAAAACATTAAGACAGATTTCGACCACACTCGTCAATAAAGTAGTAACGAAAACTAGCAACATCATGAAGGAATAGAGAAATAAAAACTTAAAACCAATCGTAGGGGCGAATATTATGAGCCCGAATAAAATCAATCCATTCCTGTACTTTACCAAGATATATGATAATGTTTTTGATATTCGGGCTCATAATATTCGCCCCTACGATTGGTTTCACGATACATTTGACATCCTAGTTCATTACAAGTCTAATGACTGTGTTAGTAATTGTATGCAACAACAAATAGGATTTATTTCTTCTCAATCAATTTCAAATCTACCCTGCCCCTATCATCTACCTTAATAACCTCAACCACAACATTATCGCCTACATTAATTACATCGGTTACTTTTTCTACGCGCTTATTGGATAGCTTTGAGATATGCACCATTCCGTCCTTGACGGGTGATAATTGTACAAAAGCTCCAAATTCCAATACGCGCACAACTTGCCCTTCATACTTATTGCCCGGCTGTACTTCCTCAACAATAGCAAGAACCATACTCTTAGCCTTCTCCGCAGCCACAGGGTCATTGGTGGCAATAAATACCGTTCCGTCATCCTCAATGTCCATAGTAACGCCCGTTGCGTCGATGATTCCGTTGATAACCTTACCGCCCTTACCGATAACATCACCGATTTTGTCGGGGTCGATTTCAATTGATATAATTTTTGGAGCGTATTTTGATAGCTCAGTGCGAGGCTTATCAAGTGTTTTTACCATTTTGTCAAGAATGTGCAAACGACCGACTC
>WQVM01000091.1 GCA_009783985.1 Bacillota bacterium
AGGGTTGGTTAGTGATATAGCGGGCGAGATAACATAAAAGTTTGGTATTATTGTTCAAAGGGTACGGAATATGAAGCTTGACCCCACTATTGTCTTTGCGAGGAACGAAGCAATCCGCCTTATAAAAAAGCCGTCGAGGTCTAATATGTGACTTTTGCTAGCATAACTGTCGGCAGTTCGCTGAGGCTCTTTTTTATGTCACAGCTTGTAGCGTTAGATGTTTTTTCCTTAGACATAAAAAAAGTAGTTTGCATCCTAAGTATAAATTTTTTTAAGGCGGATTGCTTCGTTCCTCGTAAAGACGATAATAGGATTAACTTTCCATTTTGCACCTTTTGAACAATACGGACTTTTGTGGGCTATAGATTATGATAATGACCTCTGTGCATTCTTGCACATTGGATAACAATCACAAACAAAAAGGACAACTGCACATCTGCACAGTTGTCCTTTTTTTAAGAAGGGGATAAACCCTAATTTCTTTTGCCGTTTTAAGTAAACTTATCTTTTGTATATCAGAAATTTACTTATCTGCAGCAATTATCCCTGCCGCCGCCGCCACCGCCACAGCAACACATAAGGATAAGAATCCAGATTATCCACTCGCAACCGCCGCCGCCGAAGCCGCCGCCGCCACATTTGCTCTCACAGCAGTCACCGCCCTTATTGCCGAAACAGCAGCAAAGAATAAGCAATATAATCATCCACTCGCAACCGCCGCTACCACATCCATTACCAAACATATTCGTAAGTCCTCCTTGTTTATTTTGCCGATTACAAAAAGACCAAACACAAAATATGTAACCTAAGTCTTGGTTTGTTTTTGTAAATAAAATGAAACTAAGCACCCCAAAGCCTTTGTAAGGCGGCCGTTCCTTGCAAAAACTTCGGGAGGGCATAGCTTCGCCAGACCCCTAAGGCAATATTAGAGACCTTCTTTTGTACAGCGGAGTATTGAGATATGTTGCTAACGCGCAACACAACACACCCCTCATACCCGTCTATGGTGGGGGTCGTAACTACAACCGAATTAAGAAATAGATATATATCTAATCACATAGTATGTCACCAAAATTAAATGTGTGTACGGCTTTTTTTGCTTTACAAAACCTGCCGAAAAGTAGTACAATATACCGTGTAACCAATATTCTCTAATAGCCATATAATGGTATATGGTGTTTGATTTGCACAATGATATAATTACGGGGCTACAATGCGGAGAGGAGCGGTCAAAAAAAATTACCGAATATATAGATAGTGATAATTCGATTGTTCTGGCTGTTTGGGCAGGAGAGGACCAAAGTTTTTCTCCGATTGATATTAAGCAAATTATTACCACTATACCAAAGCACAAAGACAAAATATTTGTTGCTTTAGAAAATTGCGGTTATATTACCGATAAAACTTTGGCTGATTTTGCCTCGTTACCTTTGTTTTGTGCATCTCTAACATGGAATGGTCGCAATAATCTTGGAGGCGGAGCGTACAGTAACGGCGGATTGACTGCACTAGGCAAAAAGGTTGTCAAAGCCTTTGGCAAAAACAACATTATAATTGATACGGCTCACGCTAATCTTAGGACTTTTTATGATATTGTCGGTATGAGTCAAAAGCCTGTTATCAATACCCATTCTTTGATATATGATGTATATCCGCACCGCCGTAATATCAATGCTGACCAAATCAAACTGATTATAGATACGGGCGGTATTGTTGGGATAACGCTTGTGCGTGCTTTTGTAGGAGCGGAAACATTCGGGTACAGAGTAATCCGCCATATTGATTGGTTTGTTCAGCGTTTTGGAGTTGACCATTTGGCAATCGGTACGGATTATTTTGGCACAACAGATATTCCTAGATTTGTAGGCAACTACGAGAGATTAGAGGATTACCTTAGACGGGGACTTGGCAAATTAGGGTATCAAGATTATGCTATAGACAAAATCTTATACGGCAATGCCAAAGAATTTGTAAGACTTCATCACAAAAACTGATATGATATACTTATATCCGCTTTATGCGGACAAGCTTACGGAGGTAAAATATGCGTTGTTCGGAATGCCATTACATTATCAAAAAAAAGTCGCAAAAGTGTCCTGTTTGCGGTCAAATTTTTAAGTCGGTTACTATAGGTAAGTACGAGAGCATTACAGACCCTAATTTTGTACAGCCTGAATATCATATTATTCCAAAACCGGGTACAATTACTCCTAAAGAAATTTATATCGAAAATAGTCAAGCAAAAAAAAGGGGCGGAATTTTTGATAATATAGTAACCGGAATTTTTGGTGACCTTTTTGATATAGATGACCCAAAAGATGATGAAAGGTATTCGGCACTGTTAGATGACTTTGGTGATACTTTGTCATCTCAAGCCGTTTCGGGCAAGTCTACTGTTATTGACGAATTTAAGGAATTTCAAGATTGAGCTATAACGATTTAGTCAAAAGAGATTTAAGGCACATTTGGCATCCCAGTAGCCAAATGAAAGACTATATTGATTTGCCGCCTATCATTATAGAGCGTGGAGAGGGTGCTTTTTTGTATGGAGCAGACGGCAAGAGATATATTGATATTATCGGGTCGTGGTGGTGTAACCTCTTAGGGCATTGCAACCCTATTATTAGTAACGCTATCAAACAGCAATTAGACAAACTCGAGCATATTATATTTGCCAATTTTTCGCATATGCCTGCTATAGAGCTTGCCGAAAAACTTGTTACGATACTGCCAAAAGGTCTTACCAAATTTCATTTTAATGACTGTGGGTCAGCATCTGTAGAGGTTGCACTCAAAATGGCTTTTCAGTATCAAGGGCAGAGTGGCAGGGGATACAAAAATCGCTTTATGTGTCTAAACGGCGGTTATCACGGAGAAACTATAGGCGCGCTTAGTGTAGGAAGTATGGACAAGTATTCGGCTTGCTTTAAGCCTATGTTGTTCGAGCCGATTAGGTTAGAGGCGGGGGATTTTGATGCGACTGAGAAAATATTCCAAAAATACGGCAAACAAACCGCCGCACTAATTATAGAGCCTATTTTGCAAGGTGCTAGCGGAATGAAAATATATTCTGCCGACTACCTAAAGCACCTCAAAAAACTTTGCGACAAATATAATGTTATCCTAATAGCTGACGAGATTGCTACGGGCTTTGGGCGGACTGGCAAAATGTTTGCTTGTGACCACGCTAATATCACACCCGATATAATGTGCTTGTCTAAAGGACTTACAGGTGGCTATTTGCCTTTTGCTATCACGGTAACAACTGACAAAATTTATGATGCTTTTTATGCTGATTTTAAGGACGGCAAAGCGTTTTTGCATAGCCATACTTATAGCGGCAATCCTCTAGGGTGCGTTGCCTCAATTGCAGTAATTGATATTTTGACTAAGACTACAGTTATAGACACCGCTACCAAAAATGCAGTATGGCTAAAAAAGACTTTTGAAGATACTTTCAAAAATCACAAAAATGTAAGTGACATACGAAGTATAGGACTTATCAACGCTATCGAATTAGTAGAGGATAAAGCCAGTGGTAAAAGTTTTGATAAGTCAAAAAGAATACCTTACAACCTATACAAAAAGGCGCTGGAAAAAGGATTGCTCCTGCGCCCTATGGGTGATGTATTATATTTTAATCCGCCGCTTAATATTGAGAGAGAAGTGCTTGCAGAGTCAGTTGATATAGTCAGTCAAATATTAGACGGTAAATAATCTTTCAAAAGTATTTGGACCTACGATTCCGTCTACTCTAAGGTTTTGACTTCGCTGAAACTGTCTTACCATATTGTCGGTATTTGGTCCAAAAATCCCGTCAGGTTCTGTTCTAAACCCTCTTATCAGTAGTGCTGATTGTATCAGCCAAACTATATTGCCACGACTGCCCATTCGTATCAATGGTACTGCTAACTGTGTCTGTCGACCAAATATTCCGTCTACAACAAGTCCTGTACCAAAATCCTTATTAAGCTCTGTTTGCAACCCTCTCACAAGCTCGCTACGGGTAAGAGTTCCTGCGATTCCGTCAATAACAAGCCCTGCATTATATTTGGTATTGAGAGTAGATTGAATCAACCTTACGGCAACATCACCGGCGGGCGGAGGAGTGGACACATTATTGCCAAGACATTGCAATACGCTATTAGCGATAGCCATATTATATTGCTCAAAGTTGCGGTCAAACAAAATATTGTCCTCGCTATTAGTGA
>WQVM01000092.1 GCA_009783985.1 Bacillota bacterium
TCTAGGGAAGTCGCTCGGACTATAGCGTCTTGGACCATTCTGAGCATCCGGGTCAACAAGCCATGACATATCAACTTGTCTTATGGCGTGACCTAGAGTGTCGCTTATAACAAAGTTGCCGATATAGATTCCAAAAGCTGTTACTTCGGACGGAACAAGCACAATGTTAGACGCACGAAGTGGAGCGTATGATGAGCTAAAGGTATATATGTGCTGAACAAAATCATCTAATATCGGGTCACCGTTTGCGTCAAGAGGCTCTTCGCTGAATATTCTTGTATTGTCAAGTACCCAAAACACACCTCTATCATCAATATCAAAGCCAACAATATTAGAGGTGGGGACGGTGGTTCTACCGACAACTTGTCCGGTTTCAAGCGAAACAAAATCTCCGTTATACAAGAGATAAACAACACCGTTATATATCCTATGTGCGCCTATAGCTCTAACAGCACCTATTGTGGGTGGTGTAACAAGAGGAGTATTAAAATTAGGTCCTGCTACACGGCTTATAGAGCCTGTGTCGTGTAATATATAAAGGTTATCGCCCTCAAACATAAGCGACCGTACTCCTGTAATCTCACGGAGTGTTATGCGACCATAATTAGGACTAGGGCGTAGGATATGCACACCCTCGTCATCGCTTATAGCCATATAACCACTACGATTGATTGCCGCATGAGTTGGAGTGTGCCAACGATTTGTGTGGGCGACACTAACACTATCAGTGCTACCGCCGATATATACAAAGTTACGCTCGCCGTCATCACCTGCAACAAAAACACGATTATTATTAGTATCCGAAACAATAGTTTTTGACGCACCGACATCAACAGAGCTAGGAGCGTTGAACATTCCTAAGACTGTACCGCTTAATCCGATAAGCTGAGTCATAACATCAAGATTAAGAGTGCTATTGCCGTGCATATACGGAAAACCATTAGAGTCAAGCTCAAGTCTAAAAACTGTTGCACGGATATTGCCTAGCGTACGACGCAAAACATAAAGATTATTGTCTTGCACAGCAATGTCATCAATAATAAGAAGATTATCTGCCCCAAGCGGAATATTTGCTACTCGTCTAGTTGTGCCAGCTGTTCTTATAATATGCAAATGGGTTCGACTCAAAATGTAAAGATTGCCATTACTAAAAAGCATACGCAAAACATCATCGTGATGGGCTACATAAAAATAATGTCTTTCAATGGGTATTCCGCTCGGAGTATGAATAAGATAGACTTGCTCAACAGTATCTCTTGTAATATAATAGGGGGCGGGACCAAGTGTCGGTGCTATTGCCGAAATTCTATAATTAGATGTAAGAATAGGTGTAGAAGAGTTTATGTTAAAAATTTGGTGGGGAGATTCGGTTACATAAAAAAGAGTGCCGTGTCCTGCTTCTATGTGTGTTATGTGTGCAGTAGGTGCTACTGTTACAGGAATAGTGTTCGAATTATTAGAAACTACATCAATGTGAGTAATAACCCCGCCACGAGTCAAATGATAAACACCATAAGGCGAAGCCGTTATTGATTCTGTTGCGGCAGTAGAGGGCAAAGAATGCGCAGAGTCTATTTGGCGCTCAGCATTATAAGTATAGCGAATAACTTGATTTTGTCTACTTACAGTATAGATTTCGTTTGCGGTTACGGCTAAATGCTCGTGTCCGTCCACATCAAAATGAAACACACCGCTACCAAAGTCGATTGGGACGGCGTCAACTGTCCGCTCAAAGGGTGGGGGAGGTGCGCTGTGTGCTGTTAGTGTTGTTGGTAATATTGCAAAAGTTGCTGTAGCGAATATTGCCACAAGCAGTAATATAAATGTTCTTGTAAGTTTGGTTTTTGATGAGGTCATGGGATAAACTCCTGTGTTGGGTAATAGATAGTGATTAGTGGTTGTGATGGTCAAGGTGACCACGCTGTGTATATTGTCATTGCGAGGAGCGAAAGCGACCCATTCGGCAAGCTCAGGGCAGGCTCCGCAATCCCATGTAAAGAGTTCTATTCGTGGGATTGCTTCGTCGCTTTCGCTCCTCGCAATACCTTCGGTGCTTCGTAGGACAACAGGTACTTTGTATGATGTCAAAATTTCATCGGTATAGTTGCTACGATTTGTTTGGCTCTTCCCACAGATTGTTTCTTTCGGGATTGGTTAATGCCCCTAGAATATTTATTTTTGCACCTAATATTTCTTTGTCAAAGCGTTTGATAAGTTTTTTCATATATTCCCGCTTAGTTTTGTGATTGACGGGACAGGGGTTTTTGAGTATAGGGAATTTTGCTGATTTGGCATAGGAGATGATTTGTTTTTCTTCTATAAGTATCAGCGGTCTGATTACAGTAATATTACTTCTTGACATATACGCTGTCGGTGCAAAGGTATTAAGACGACCTTCGTACAGGAGAGAGAGAAAAAAAGTCTCTGCCATATCGTCTACATGGTGCGCTAATGCAAGTTTGTTGTAGCCTAGATTATTGAGAGCCGAGTTAAGTATGCCTCGCCGTAATTTGGCACAAAGACTGCAAGGGTTTTTTTCTTGACGGGTCTCAAATACTATCGGACCGATATTGCTTGGCTCTATATGATGGGTTACACCGAGTTTTTTGCAAAATCTTTTTAGGCGGTCAAATTTTTGCCCCATATTTCCGTCTACGGTTACGGCAATCAAATCAAATTTTTTGGGACTGAATTTTTGATATGCGACTAGACACTCTAATAAGACTAAGCTGTCTTTGCCACCAGATAAGCCCACCGCAACACGGTCACCTTCCTGTATCATATCGAATCGTGTTATCGCCCGTCTCATTGGGGAGAGTAACTCTTGTAGTTGTTTTGATTTGTTTATCATAGTATAAAGCATATATTTTTTGAAAGAGTGTGATTAGGATGTTAGTCGTAGGGGCGGGCATCGACCGCCCGAATAGCAATTAACATTATTATAAGTATTGATAATTATTGTTCGGGCGGTCGATGCCCGCCCCTACGACAATAAGGATAAATATTGTTCGGATGTCCGCCTGCGACACTAACCGCTAATCACTAGCCACTAACAACTAACTTCCTCACATCGCTGCCGCCGAGTGCCGCTACAAATGTTGATGATTTATCTAGAAGGCGAGAGGCGATGCGTGTGCCGTATCGTGCTTCCAGAGTCTTAGGCTCAAGATTAGTGGTGATTATCGTGTGTTTACCTTTGACAAGCCGCTCATTGAGTATTAGGTAAAGATATTCTAGTGTTACATTTTTGAGTATACTTTCTGTCCCTAAGTCGTCTATTATTAGCAGGTCGCTGTCTAGGAGTGGGGTAAGGTGACTAAGCTTGTCCGAATTGTGTGTGGTGTGATAAGCAAGCGCACGGTTGACCAATTCGAAAGCCGTTACAGGCAATACATTTTCGCCTCGTTCTATAAGGCGGTTAGCAATGCAGCTTATTATATGGGTTTTTCCTGTGCCGGTGTTGCCGAGCAATAAAATATTACGGAATTTGGTAGTAGGGAATTTGGTGCAGAACTGCTCCATTAGAGCGTATAGCCTAGTCATTTTTGCTTGCTCGGCGGTTTCCTTAAATATCTTTAGATTGACTGTCTCGAAAGACGCATACTTGAGATATGCCGCTGTATTAGTTAAAGAAAGTTCGATAGCAAGGTTTTTGGCGCATTTACAAGGTTTGCCGTTGTCAGTGCCTGTATCATTACAGAGTGAGCAAATGTACTTAGGGACAAAGTCGCTTTCGGTAAGTTTTATACGGATTAGTGCAGTGGTGCGTTCTTTTTGGAGTTTTCTGACCTTATCCTCATTTGCTTTTGATTTAGATGTAAGCAAAGTCAGCTTAGCGGCACGCAGTTTTTTTTCGGCTTCGTAAAACTTGCTGTCATTAAGAGCTGTCTCGTAACGCCGAGACGCAGCATTTTCCGCATCCCGCCGTCTCGTTTTAATTATGTCAATTGCTTTTTGGTAGTGCATAATCACATTTCTTCTAGTGTGTCAAATAGTGCGTCTATTTGCTGAACAGTATATTCCGAAATAGTATTGGGTTTTGAGGTAGCGGCGATTTCCGCCATAGCTTGAGAGGGGATAGAAGAAGTCTTCTTTGCTTCGTCAAGAGTAGTGATTTTTTTCTCACGCCAATTACTTAGTATAGCATTGATGTATGACATTGGATTGGTTTTGCCTTGAGA
>WQVM01000093.1 GCA_009783985.1 Bacillota bacterium
AAGCTGTGACACAAAAAAGAGCCTCAGCGAACCGTCGAGAGTAGAATAAATAAAAAGTCACATAATAGACCTCGACGGCTTTTTTACAAATCAACTTAATTACTTACAAACAATACCATAATGCGTCACTTGCATTATGGTATTGTTGTTATATGGAAGTAAGCACTCTAAAACGCATAAATAACGAGCTTTTGAGGTTGCAATTTTGTCCAAAACTTAGTGGTTATAAGTATTTGAGGGATTCTGTGGCGATTTTGTTAGGTGACCGCAGGCTTTTTAATCTCAAAAAAGATGTGTATCCGCTTTTGTCGGTTAAATATAAGGTATCGCCGCAATGCATAGATAAGTGTATAAATACTGTTATCGAAAAAAGTTTTCTTAATATTAGTACCACTCTTTTGGAGGACGAGTTAGAGTATTTGGTCAGTGCGGACAAAGGCAAGCCCACCGTCAAGCAACTTATTATGTACCTATACGAAAAAGTTGGATAGTATCGTAATATAATAAAATTATCAACAATTCCTAATTCCTCACTCCTAATTCCTAATTATCCCGCATATGCTGATATATGATATATGTCACAGGGTTTAAGGATTTTACATATTCTATCAATCGATTTATTTGTCGGCACAGATGGTTGCTAATTTTTTTTGCAGTAAGTTTTGTAACGGGCATTATTTTAGGCGTATCGTCCGCTGTATCAACTTATCTTAATCCGATAGAGGCATACTCAAATTACTTTCTAATCAGATATTTATATTTTAATCGGAGTTTTTGGTATTTTTATTCGCTAAGTTTATTGTTCTTTTTGATTATTTTGGGAGCAATTTTTCTTTGTACACGGGTAGTTTGGTTATATCCGTTTATTTTTGGATTCTTTTTTATTGCAGGTTTTAGATTTGCTATTCCGGTTATATTGCTTGTTAGAGTAAGTGGTCCTATTACTGTGCCGTTTTTGGTTTTTTATTGCATTTTCCAAATTGCTAATTTTATATGGTTGTTTTGTTACGGTGGGGTGCTAATGCGTTATTCTGCCGAACTAAGAGGATACAGCGGACGATGTGATTTTAAGTATATCGGGCTAGTATCGTTTTGTTATTTTGTTGTTGCACTTATACTCATCTTGGTCAAGACTGTTATTATTCATTTGCTGTCGGCTATGATAGCCGGAGTGGTCTTATAGGGATAATTATAAATTAAGGTCATATATATACTAATACAATGTTTTTTGACGAAGTAGCTAATATATTTAATGATGTGACCGACAGGGATAATCTTCGTGTCAGTTGTTTTGTGCTGGGAGGTAACAAGGTGCATATAGAGGGGATATCAAAAATCGCAAGTATTGACGATACCTCAATTACTGTAATGCTAAAAAAAGGTCATATCAATATTAGCGGCGAGGGACTAAAAATAGTGCGCTCTGAAAGAGATAATTTGTCTATCGGCGGAAAAATCAAAAGCATAAATTTTGAATAAACCTTGAAAAAGTACTTAATGTCGACAAACAAACTTTTGCAAGCTGATTATGCCACACAGCTACAAACAACTCTAACATAATTATGACTACATATCAAGTCGAGGGATTCAATCAATTAAGATTACTTAATGAACTTAATGCACAAGGGGTGTTATGTAACAAAATTGAGCGGGCAAGTAACCGTGAGATGTTTATTAGCGTACCTCACAAACATTGCGTTAAATTTGTTGCAATTTGCAAAGAATTATGTTATACTATCACTGTCCTCAAAAGTGTTGACCTCAAAAGTTCGCTTAATCTTTTTGTAAAGCGGGCAGGATTGATAATCGGAGCAATTGTTTTTTGTACGGCATTTGTTATATCGCACCTGTTTGTATGGCGGATTGAGGTTGCAGGCGGTGATTACGCTACTAATCGCAGAGTAGAAGCACTACTTAGAGAAAACAATATCACGGCGTTTTCGCTACGCCGAGGGGTTGATTTGGAGAGAGTTGTACAGCTAGTCGAAAATCAAGACTTTGCGGCGGCAGCATCTGCTCAGATTAGAGGGACAACACTTATTGTCGACTATGTCAAAGCTCTTGATTATTTGCCACCCGATTATAGTGAGCCGCAGGATATTCTAAGCAGGTTTGATGCTCATATAACCCGTGTAGTAGCTCGTAGCGGAACACCCAAAGTTGCGGCAGGCGATGTCGTTAGGGCAGGCGATATTCTTATAGGTGCGTATGCGGCTTCGTCAGTAGACGAAACTTTGTACCCTGTGCGTGCGGATGGAGAGGTATTCGGCAAAATTTACTTTAGTCAAAGCACTTCCTTTGTGTTAGAGGAGCGTGTGGTTAGGCGGACAGGGGAGAGTGTTGTTTTTACAGAGTTGATGATTTTTGGAGTTTCGATATTTAATAATGATCGTCGTCCTCCTTTCGAAATGTATCAATATGTCCGTTACCAAACATACCTAGCCAGAAACAATATCCTACCGCTTATTTATGTAACACACACTTATTATCAATTAGTCAATGATACAATAACCCGAACCGTAGACGAGCAAATATCAGCCTTTACTACAGAAGTCAAGTCACAGTTTATAATGGACGGAGCCAGCAATATTTTAGACGCAAGACATACTATAAGAGAAATCGGCGGAATATATTTTCTAACGGTATTCCTAGAAGTAGAAGCACTGTTAAACAAGGTATAGCAAATAAGGTCTAACAAAAAAATATTTATGAAAACAACTTTTATAAATCCAAAAGAAAAGAAACCTAATATCTCGGACAAGCTCAAAACAACAATTTGTTTTTTGATAACATTTTTGGCAATTGTTTCGGCATTTATAGTCAAAGTTACCGTGATTGAAATGGTTCGTGATAATGTTTTGCCGTTGATTGTTTCGGTTTCTTTAGGGTATGCTTTAATATTAGGCACACTTTTTATTTATGTATATAACACAAGACGCAAAATTGTCTACCGTGCAAAACTTCTTGCGGCTATTTGTTTTGCATTTGGATTGACAGCGGTATTTGCAATTTTTATTTCGCATATTAGCGTTTTTCTAATCCCTGCTGCTCTTGCCGCTTTTATAGTCAGTACTTTTGCCGAAGCACGGGACGCTTTTGTCGTCAATATACTTATCAATGTTTTAATCGCATTTACTGTTATTATTGAGATTCTAATCGGCAATTGTTCTGAATTATTACTTAACATTATTTGGGTAATGCTCTTTGGTATCCTTACAGGCTCGTGGGTGTCGTATTATATTTCCAAAAATGCCCGTCGTATCAGCTATATAGGCAAAGGACTCTCTGTAGGGATTATTTCCGCAGGGCTTTTTATAGGTGTGCTTTTGTTACAAGAGTTGCTTATTTATAATACAATTGTGTGGGGAGATTTGATAATGCATTCTGCCTTTATTTTGGGGGCAGTAGTAGGGCAAGTTATAATCGGCTTTATAGTTCAGCCGCCGATAGAATCAATTTTTAATCTTATTACCAATGCAAGACTAGTAGAATTTACCGACCATCACCACCCATTGATAGCACGGCTTGTTAAAGAATGTCCGGGGACTTTTAATCATAGTCTGAATGTGGCTAACTTTGCTGAAATTTGTGCTGTTGCGATAGGCGAGAACCCCTATATGGCTCGTGCTGCCGCATATTATCACGATATAGGTAAGCTAGTCAATCCGTTATATTTTAGAGAAAATCAATCGGACTATAATCCGCACGATGAATTAATGCCTGAAGTGAGTGCTGAGATTATTCGTAATCATGTTAAGGAAGGCGAAAAACTTTGTGCTAAGTACCGTATTCCTAAGGAACTTAGCGACATTACGGCACAACATCACGGCACATTGCCGATTGCTGTGTTTTATAACAAGGCAAAGAGCTTTACCGATTCGGAAGTGGACATCAAGGCATATTCTTACGACGAATCTTTGCCTGAGTCAAAAATTTCGGCTATAATAATGCTTTGTGACGGCGGTGAGGCGGCTGTGCGTTCTTTGGATAATCCTGACGGTAAGGCAGTTGATACTATTATGCGCAAACTTATTTCTGAGCGTATTGACGCAGGGCAATTTGACAATTGTGATATCACTCTAAAA
>WQVM01000094.1 GCA_009783985.1 Bacillota bacterium
CTCATTAAATTCCTTTAAGTATCCCATAAGCATATCAATCATTTCGGCAACATTTTTTTCTGCAGAAAAAAATGTTGCCGAAATGATTGATATGCTTATGGGATACTTAAAGGAATTTAATGAGGCTAGAGGCGTTAATTATACCGAAGCAGAGGCAAGAAAAGAATTGGGTGAGTATCTTCCGACATTAAAGCGTTGGAATGGCGGTAGTTAGTTAAATCTAAAAATTTCAAAATAAATGTCAAAAAAGTCATTGCGAGGAGCTTTAGCGACGAAGCAATCCTATGGGAAGAACATTTTACATGGGATTGCTTCGTTGCTAACGCTCCTCGCAATGACTAGATATTAAATGTCTATAATTCGGGACGCCGAGGACGGCGTCCCGAATATTAATAACCAAGTCACTTTTTTATTTTGTGCGGTATTATAATGATTTGACATTGGACATTCTAGTATAGTACACTAAACATTATCGGACGGACAAAAGAAGTTATGAATTTAATTAAAATAAAAGGTGCAAAAGAAAACAATCTAAAAAATATAGATTTAGAAATACCGCGTGACAAATTTGTGGTTTTTACAGGACTTAGCGGTAGCGGTAAGACAAGTCTTGCTTTTGACACGATTTTTGCCGAGGGTCAAAGGCGGTATGTAGAGAGCTTGTCGTCATATGCGAGGCAGTTTTTGGGGCAGATGGACAAGCCTGATGTAGAGTCAATTGAAGGGCTTAGTCCGGCTATCAGTATTGACCAAAAGACGACCAGTCATAACCCTCGTTCTACCGTAGGGACTGTAACGGAGATTTATGATTATCTGCGTCTATTTTTTGCAAGAGTAGGAACAGTTTACTGCTACGAATGCGGCAAAAAAATCAGTCAGCAAAGTATTGACCAAATTGTTGATAAGGTGCTTGAATATCCCGAAGGCTCAAAAATACTGATTAACGCACCTGTGGTAAGAGGTCGCAAGGGCGAATACAAAAAGGAACTGACAGAGTTCCGTAAGAGCGGTTTTGCCAGGGTCAAAATTGACGGCACGGTTTATACGCTTGACGAGGATATCTCATTAGATAAGCATATTAAGCATACTATAAGCGTTGTTATTGATAGGCTTGTTGTCAAAGAAGGAATTCATAAGAGATTAACTGACAGTATTGAGACGGCTCTAAAACTTGCCGACGGACTTGTAGTAGTTGAGTGCGACGGAGCGGAAACATTATTTAATACTAAGTACTCTTGCTCCGATTGTAACATTTCGATTGAGGAAGTCGAGCCTCGTTTATTTAGTTTTAACAGTCCTTTCGGGGCGTGTCCTGATTGCAGCGGTTTAGGCTTTAAGCAAGAGATAGACCCCCAACTTATCTACGGCGACGGACGCAAATCTATTGCACAAGGTGCACTTACGGTAAGCGGCTGGAATATGGATTTTGGAAGTTTCGGTGATATGTATTTCGGCGCACTTGCTACAAAATATAATTTTGACCTTCATACGCCTTTTAGAGATTTGTCCGACGATATTAAGCATATTTTGCTATACGGAACAAACGGCGAAGAAGTCGAAATGGCGTACAAGACGCATAGTTTTTCGGGTAATTACAAGTCGGCATATGAGGGAATAGTTACTAATCTTGAGCGCAGATTCCGTGAGACTACAAGTGATTTTATGAAAGCTGAAATCGGCAAGTATATGAAGAATACTCCTTGCCGTACTTGTGAAGGCAAACGACTCAAAAAAGAAGCTTTGTCAATCAAAATTGAGGGGTTAGATATTACAGAGTTTACCCGTATGAGTGTAGCCAGATTGTTTGATTTTGTAAGTAATGTTACTCTTGATGAGACCCAAAAAATTATCTCCGCACCTATACTCAAAGAAGTTAAAGCACGACTAAAGTTTTTGATAGATGTCGGACTTGATTATATTACACTTGCCCGTAATGCAGGCACGCTTTCGGGTGGTGAGGCTCAACGGATAAGACTTGCTACACAAATCGGTAGCGGACTGCAAGGTGTGTTGTATATTTTGGACGAGCCGAGCATAGGGCTACATCAACGGGATAACGCAAAACTTATCGGCACGCTCAAAAATCTTAGGGATTTAGGAAATACGCTGATTGTGGTCGAGCATGATGAGGATACAATGCGTCAATGTGATTTTATTGTCGATGTAGGACCGGGGGCAGGGACACACGGCGGAGAGATTGTTTATGCAGGTGATTTAGACGGAATTATAAAATGCGAAAAGTCTATTACGGGTGAATATCTATCGGGTAAAAAATATATTCCCGTACCAAAGGAACGGCGAGTTGTAGGTAGCAAGTGGATTAAGCTAACGGGGCTTGAGCAAAACAATCTTAAAAATATTAATGTCGAAATTCCTGTCGGAATTTTTACGGCGGTTACGGGAGTTAGCGGTAGCGGCAAAAGTAGCTTGGTAAATCAAATTTTGTATCCGCTTTTAGCGTATCACGCTGGCGGTGTGAGGATTCCGCACGGCAAGTATAAGAGTGTAGACGGGTTAGAGCATTTTGATAAGGTTATCAATATTGACCAAAGTCCTATCGGTCGCACTCCACGGAGTAATCCTGCTACTTATACAGGTGTGTTTACACAGATTAGAGACTTATTTACCGGTACGCCCGATGCTAAAGAGCGGGGATATAAGGCGGGGAGATTTAGTTTTAATGTAAAAGGCGGTAGGTGCGAAAATTGTAGCGGTGACGGTATCATTACAATAGAAATGCACTTTTTGCCTAATGTGTATGTACCTTGTAGCGTATGTAAGGGTAAGCGGTATAATAGAGAAACTCTTGAAGTGCATTATAAGGGCAAAAACATAAGTCAGATTTTGGATATGACGGTTGAGGAGGCTGTGACATTTTTTGACCCGATTCCGTCAATTGCTACTAAGATTAGATGTCTTAACGATGTGGGGCTAGGGTATATTAAATTAGGTCAATCTGCGACAACACTTTCGGGTGGCGAGGCTCAACGGGTAAAACTTGCCACAGAATTATCAAAACGCAGTACGGGTCGCACTATGTATATATTAGATGAGCCGACTACCGGTCTGCATATAGCCGATGTCGAAAAACTAATTTCCATTTTGCAAAAGCTGGTTTCGGGCGGTAATAGCCTTATAGTAATTGAGCATAACCTAGATGTAATCAAAGTCGCCGATTATGTAATAGATATGGGTCCCGAAGGCGGTGACAAGGGCGGTACAGTTGTGGCAAACGGAACTCCCGAAGAAGTCGCTAAAAATCCCCGTAGCTATACGGGACAATTTTTGGACAAAGTATTGTTATAGAGATGGGCTAATGGACTTTGAAAAAAGTCATTACAGAGAGCAAAGCGATTATGCCGTTTTTACCGTCATTGCGAGGAGCGTTAGCGACGAAGCAATCCCATGTAAAGTGTTCTATTCGTGGGATTGCTTCGTCGCTTTCGCTTCTCGCAATGACGGTAATCCTGTGGGAGTGGGGTCGTTATCATTCCTATAATCTCGTCCTTGAACATAAACAAAAGTGCCGATTAAAACAATTGTCTAATCGGCACTTTTTTCTATACATTTTCAGATGTGACTTCTGGGTGAACAGGCGGCGGCTCTTGTATCGGTTCGGTTTCTTCTGTGCTGTCTTTCTTTTCGTCAATTCCTCTAATCTTTCTTATAAGCATTCTGAGATAGTATACAAGATTAGAACCAATAGAGAGTGCGGCTATAATTACCGCAATCAAATTAGCAAAGACCACATGGTTGATTATATTAAAAACACGGTTGAGTACAAAACTGACTCTCATTAGGTTAGTACCCTTTAGGATATTACCTAATATGAGTCCGAGTAGGGTAACCATTATCAGGAGTTCTAGCCACCACGCTGTCCGTCCGCCTATTACCGCAACACGCTCTCTTAGTACAGGAACAGTCAAGAATAGCGTTGTAGCTGTAATGGTCGATATAGCAAATACTCCTGCAAAGAAATACGGCAACCAATTAGCCACATGCTTACCTTTGCTCTTGCGCCAATCAAGATAAGCAAAAACAAAGTTTCTTATTGCGGCA
>WQVM01000095.1 GCA_009783985.1 Bacillota bacterium
CCTCATACGCTTGATAAATTTTTGCTATTATCTTGCCGTTATTATAATCACCAAATTCTGTGTTATATTTGCTAGGTGACATACCGTGATTTTTGGCATGAGATATTGCTGATATACTTTCTTTATAAATATCGTCCTCAGTAATCTCTTTGACAATAGCTTTGATTACTTTTTCTTTGTCGCTTTCGTCATAAATGCTAAAGTTTTTTGAGTAACCTAACTTATCACAGTCACGACGCAAAATCCTCACACACAAAGAATGAAAAGTCATTGCGGTAGCAGTATGGTCATTTGTCATTGTTTGTAACCGCTCTAACATCTCACTGGCAGCCTTATTAGTAAAAGTGACAGCCAAAATATTGTAGCCTCGCACACCTTTGTCAGCAACCAAATGAACTATACGGTGGGTCAAAACTCTTGTCTTACCGCTACCCGCTCCTGTACTGACAAGAACACCCCCCTCTGTGTGACGGACGGCTAACATTTGTTCCTCATTAAGTTGTGACAAATCAAATGACATATTTTTTAATGAATAACGCACAATGCTTGACAAGTAACAGATATTTGTTGCTCGGGACGCCGAAAACGGCGTCCCCTACGATTGGGTACCTAGTGTAGCCAAATTATCTAATTGTAGGGGCGGACGTCCCCGACCGCCCGAATACTCTTATTCCATTTTTTTTAATAAGGATAATACAAATCAGGCGGCTGAGGACATCCGCCCCTACGACTTGGATTATCAAGTGCAGATGTATTCCTAATCGTAACTTTTTGCTACACAATAAAAAAACGAATAACAAAGGGCAAGTAAACTTAAATTTACATATCAATCGTTATCCGTTATTCGTTAATAAAATACTTATCTTAAAAATAGCTTACTTGTTATCAAAGTCTTTAAGAAGGTCAGCAAAAGGATTGTTAGCTTGCTCTTCGTCATTATACTCTGACGGACCGCCGACTGCCGAGCGCTCTTTGCCTTTTTTACCTTTTTTACCGCTTGTTTCGGCACTCTCTACTAATTCATCAATCGTAGGAGGTTCGGTGCAAGATTTGACACTTAGGTTGATTTTGTGTGACTCAACATCAACACCCATTACCATAACATCAATAACTTGACCAACCTTAAAAATTTCGTTAAGATTTTTGACAAATGTATGTGACGCTTCTGATACATGAACAAGTCCGTCAACTCCCGGTTCGAGTTCGATAAAAACTCCGAACGGAACAAGGCGAACAACTTTACCTTTGACTGTTTGCCCGACAGGATATTTTTCTGCAGCGGAAACAAAAGGATGAGGATGAAGTTGCTTATAACCTAGACTTACACGACCTTTTTCTTTGTCTACATTAAGAACAACAAAGTCATATTCTTCGTCTAACTTTAGCACCTCGTCAGGATTTTTGATACGGTTCCACGATAGGTCAATAATATGTGCTAGACAATCAAAGCCGTCAACGCTAACAAAAGCACCAAAGTTTGTCATACGCTTGACTTTGCCTGTAACGATAACATTAGGAACAATATTACCCCAAAAAACAGCTTCTCTTTCTTTGCGTTCTGTTTCTAACAATTTGCGTGCACTTGCAACAACTCTTTGTTTGATGTCATCAATCTCTATAGCCGTAACGGTAAGAGTTTTGCCTGCGAATTGCTTGAGGTCTTGTGTAAATTTGTCAGACGCTTGACTACCAGGAATAAAAATCTCATAAGACCCTATTCTGCCTAGCAGCCCGCCTTTAATTTCTTTTTCGATTGTAACTTCGAAGGGCTGTCCGTCTCTGATATCCTCGACAAACTTGCCGCCTTCTTTGATTCTGTCGACTTGTTTTTTGCTCAATAGAACGCAATTAGTATCTGGGCATTTTTTGTTAGTAATAACAGCATCGACTTTGTCGCCTGCTTTATACTCGCTAGGGTCAAATTCACCCTCACCAACCTCACTCGGCAAAATAAGTCCGTCCAGCTTGCCGCCGATACTGACTCTTATGCCTTCTGCACCCGAAGACAATACTGTGCCTGAGATGCGTCTGCCTACACGGTAACTAACGAGAGGCTGCTCTATGGCACTTAAAAACTCCTCGTTGTTTGCTTCCGAAAAGTTTTGACTCATGTAATTGTAAACCTCCCGAATCAGCTCAGGTTGAGCTGATGCGCCGCCGACTATTCCCACTACGGAGTGGCGGTCAAAATATATTTTTTGTAAAGTCTCAATATTGCTGATTAGATACGAACGCTTGCAATGCTTTTTGCAGATGTCTAACAGCTTGCCAGTATTAGAACTTGACGCACTACCGACAACAAGCATAGTATCGCATTTTCGTGCCAAATCTTCAGCTTCTTTTTGCCTTACTGATGTAGTATAACAAATTGTGTCAAAAATTTCAAGCGAATTGGGAGCATTTTTCTTAATTTTCTCTATTATTTCCAAATATTTTTGAGCCAAAAAAGTGGTTTGACACACAACACAGAGCTTATCAGGCAAATTATCAAAATCCAACTCGCTCTCAGACTCAATAACAGCTGCACTATTATTGCACCAACCGTTAATGCCGATAACCTCAGGATGCTCTTTGTAACCTACTATTAGTATGTGATATCCTAAGCTATAATATTTGCTTACTATTTGATGAATTTTTTTTACAAAAGAACAAGTAGCATCCAAAACCTCAAAGCCCTGTGTCTCTAAGTCAGTATAAACTTGCTCCCCCACCCCGTGCGAACGAATAATAATTTTTGGTTTTGAGTTGCTATTAGTGAGTGGTGGTTTAGCTAATCCGCTATTAGTGCTATCTACACATTTTACACCTAACAATGCTAACTTATCTGTTACCGCCTCATTGTGTATAATCTGACCATATGTATATGTGTCGGGAGATGCATACAAAAAAGCAAGGTCAACCGCTTTTTTGACCCCCGAACAAAAACCGCTATATTTGCCGACAATTATTTTCATCCCAAATTTTGTGAGTTTAATACTTGCTCTGCATTACTATATAACTTGTCTGTACTTAATCTATTTTTCTTTTTCCACCGTTTATTATCCACATAATCCTTAAGCACTTCTTGAGCTAGTCTCATATTATGCGATACTATTTGTGCCGCATCGGTTAAAGTTTGTGTATCCAATCTCTTGCCGTAATATTGACTAAGCTCAAAAGGTTGCCCGACATATACATAGTTTTTTCTAAAAAGTTTTGGCTTACGATAAATCATCATAGGTACAAGCGGAACACTCGCTTTGATAGCAAACATCGCTGCTCCTGCCTTGACTTCCTGCAACTCGGTATTACCCATACGGTTACGGTGACTCTCAGGATAAATAAAGACGCTATGTTTTTTTAGAATTTTTAGAGTCATACGAATAACCGACAGGTCAGCCTTTGAGCGGTCAATAAAAAACACCCCGACAAGGCTTGCCCAAAATCTGGCAAAAGGATTTTTTGCAATTTCCTTTTTTGCCATAATCCGGCGATATCCGCGTACCCCCATCCATGTGACAGGAATATCCAACCAACTAAGATGATTGCCGATAGCTATCTGTACGCCTCTTGGTCTATTCTTTTTGCCCAAAACTTTTGTCCTAAAAAGGATTTTTACCGGCAAAAACAATATTACTCTTGCTAAAAAATTAAAAAATCTTTTCATAACTGATTATAAGTGACTAGTAATTTTTTTGACGACCTCATCAATTGTCAGGTTTGATGTGTCTATCATTATGGCATCTTCAGCAGGTCTTAGAGGTGACACATCTCTGGTGCTGTCTTTTTTGTCCCTATCAGCTATATCCTCTTGGATTTGGGCAAGGTTGACTTTTTGCCCTTTTGCTTTAAGCTCATCGTACCGTCTTTTGGCACGAACCTCGACACTTGCCGACACAAAAAACTTATACTTAGCGTCAGGTAAAACATGAGTCCCAATA
>WQVM01000096.1 GCA_009783985.1 Bacillota bacterium
AACACAATTTGCAATAAATCGTCTTTGCGAGGAACACTTATGCAAATGCCGATTAAACCCTAAATAAACATAAATATCTCACAAAAATAGAGTGTCATTTCGACCGAAGCGGAGAAATCTCCTCAAAAACTGTACTTAAAATACAACTAAATAAGGAGATTTCTCCGCTTCGGTCGAAATAACACCAAGTTAATCCACTCACAAGGACGATACCTTATATGGCGACCCCCTTAACTTTATAAAATACAACCTTTTTAGCATCTAAATCGACTGTTTTAACCTCGTAGCCATAAGCACACCACACTTTTTTCCACACATGAGTTGGCGATTTTTCAGCAACACCATACCAAGTCATAGGATGTTTTTTCAAGCTCTCTATAAGTTCAAAGCCCAAAATATTTTCAATTTCAGAAAATGAAAGACTAACTTGATTATGCCCTGTTCTTTCAAGATATTTCCCTAACGGTTCATATTTACTCATTGTTAAATTGCCTTCCTTTGCAGAATTTGCTTTTTCAAATTTTACCACTTCATTACGCATATCAACTTCAACACTACGATAACCTACATTAAGCCACGCTCTCGGAATAGAAAGCGTTTGCGTATTTGACCAATTTTCTCTATGTTTTCTTGCCGATGGCGGAAGTTTCTCTTGCAATATATCCTCAATATCACTAAACTTCAAAACAACAATATTTTTATCGTTGCTTACTAAATAGTCAGATAAAAGTCGATACTTCCCCTTTACCTCGCCAATAGGTTTTACATTACATTTGCTAGTGTCATTAGCCTGTGTTTCTAAAAAAACCTCTAATGCCGTCACCTTGTTTTCAAGAGTTGCTACCCTTTCATACAACTCTAAAATAAGTTTTTCACTCATTTGTCACCTCCAATAATAAAATTATAGCACAATATAAACACCCTGTCAAGCGTTTTTTAATACTTTTTAATATTTATTTATTTATATTCAATGTGATTTAAGGACCTGTTTTATATTATATCTGACAAAAGATTCCTATAATATGACAAAATGCCCATTGGAATTAACCAAAGGACATTGTTTTTAATATTTTATTGCTACTCATCATCATTATTTCGGCTTCGAATTCTGACTACTACCATCATTACAATGGCTATGCCTACGGCTGTTGCGATAATAGCAATTGCTCTCATATTCTAATTTCTCCTTGTAGCCATTTTACTATATTTTTTAGGTCGCTGATGTCGTTGTAGTCTTTTGAATACACTTCTAGTAGCATTGTGGCATTGATTTTTCGCCTTTTTAGTTCTCTAAATAATTTGCCAAAATCATAAGTGCCTTTACCGGGCAAGCAAGTGTTGCCGTGCTTGTCCAAATCACACAAATGCACTGTACTAATCCGTCCGTCCATAGCGTCCAAAAATTCTAGCGGGTCAATCCCCCCCTGCAAGGCTTGCTTGACATCAAGTGTAGCGTACAAATCAGGACATTCTTTCCTAAGATTGTCAAAAAATGCAGGCTCATTAAAATGACACCAATGAACATTTTCGTAGCTGATTTTGATGCCAAAATTTGCGGCTCTTGCAGTTATTTTGTTGATATTTTGCCCAAATTTTGCAAAATCAAGGGTGTATCTTTGATTTTTTAGCTTTGCAGGACCGTGAAAAGTGTAATATTTTGCCCCTAAAACCTTACCTGCATTACACACCATATCAAAAACTTTCTCAGAGTCTTGCCTTACTCTCTCGCTTATACTAAAAAGCTCAGGCTCAAATTGAAGCCCGAGCGAATGAATAGAATGAACATTGATATTACCCTTGTTTTTGGCAAGAGGCACAACAAAACTCTCGGCATACTCGCTATATGTGTTCAAAAAAACTTCCGTCACCCCTACCTCAAGCGACCTCAAAACATCAAAAGCAACCTCAGTGGCAACCTTATTAAAAAATGACGCTGTCGATATGCCAATCATATATAATTAAAGTAAAAAGTGTTGTTTTTTGGAGCGATTTATTTTTAATATTTTTCTCACAAAATTTAACTCAAAACAACTTTTATACCACCATTCCTACGAATTTGACTATTCACCCATAAGTCTATTATATTTTCACCCGCTTATATTTTTAACTACATTATATAGTGTCTTGTCAAATTTGCTCTTGACGGCAAGTCCTTCTACGACATCCATATCAAAAATTTTGTTTTTGCGGATACCTACAATTCTGTTGCCTATGCCTTTTTGTAATAGTTGTACTGCATGAACACCAAATTTAGTTCCCAATAATCTGTCCTGCATAGACGGCGAACCGCCTCTTTGGATATGCCCTAATACGGTAGAACGCACAACAATGGTTGTCTTGCTAGAGAGCTTTTTTTCTAGTTCTTCGGCACAACCTGCACCCTCGGCAAGCACAATAATACCTGACAGTTTACCTGTATTACGGCTCTTATTGAGTTTATCTACAATCTGCTTGACAGATGTTTTTTGCTCGGGTAATATTATAACCTCTACACCGCCACCAAGTCCGCTGTATAGTGCAAGGTCACCACACTTATTGCCCATAACCTCGATTATGCACACTCTCTCGTGAGAACTCATCGTATCACGGATTTTGCTAATAGCGTCAAGCACCGTATTACACGCCGTATCAAAACCAAGCGTATAATCGGTATAAGCGATGTCGTTGTCTATCGTCCCCGGAATCCCAATTGTAGGCATTCCCTGCTCACTAAGTTTTAGTGCACCCATAAAAGACCCGTCGCCACCGATAACGACAAGCCCTTCAATACCCTTAGCACGCATATTTTTTATCGCACCCTCTCTCACTTTTGGATCCTTAAACTCAGGGCAACGAGCCGAACGCAAAATTGTTCCGCCTTGCTGAATAATATTACTCACACTCTCTGATTTAAGCTCGACAAACATACCCTCGATTAATCCACGGTAGCCTTTTTGCACACCGTATACAGTCATGCCACAGCATTGCGTAGCATACCGCACAATCGACCTTATTGCAGCATTCATTCCAGGGGCATCTCCGCCACTTGTCAAAATTCCTATTGTTTTCATTTTTTGCTATCCTTAATTTGTTTATTGTACATAGTATATCACCTTTTTATTTTTTTGTAAAGCAATGCGTTTAGTTGTTTGACAAAATTTTCTGTATATGTTACAATTATGTCACTATGAAAGTTTCAGCGACAAAAAAACAAAAGATTAACAGAATTCTTTTGGTGGCATTTATATGTATGGTCACCTTGCTTACTGTTGCGTTGCTTATCAATTTGGGCGGGGCAGCGGCAACCCGTGGACAAGCCAACAGACTGGAAGCAGAAATACAGCGACTAGAAGCAGAAAGAGTCGCCGCCGAAGCCGAACTCGCATACCGCCAGACAGACGATTTTGTTAGAGATTACGCCAGAGAAAATCTAGGTATGCAAAACGAAGGCGACCAAGTATTTGTTATAAATTAAATTTAACCTCAAATTATTTGTGAAAACAGCTTTAATCGACATAGGAAGTAATAGTGTAAAATTGGGCGTCTATATAGGCGCCCATACTTCTTTTGTCCCCCAAAACATAATTACTACAGGGCTTGGCGAAGGACTTGCAAGCACAGGCACACTAAGTAACGGTGCTATTGACCGAACTTTTGATGCTGTGCTAAAACTTTATAATGACGCCACTAATCAAAAAGCAGACAAGATAATAATTTTTGCCACCGAAGCTGTGCGTGCCGCCCGCAACGGCAATGTTTTTGTATCACGGGTCTATGATGCCACAGGTCTTGAGATTGATGTAATTTCTGGCGAACAAGAAGCTCAATTTGGTTTTTTTGGTG
>WQVM01000097.1 GCA_009783985.1 Bacillota bacterium
AATTGCCTCTGTCTCTTTTATTTCTGCAGACTCTCTATATTTAACCTCCGCAAAGAAATAAGGCTTGTTATTTTTATGGGCAACTATATCAATTTCTTTTCCCTTGCTGTCAGTACGGTAATAACCGACATTTATAAAATCATTTAGGAAATAATACTTAATGTGCCTGTAGATAATCCCCTCTACCAAAATGCCCAGCTCTTCAGTGCTAGTTAGAATATCACTGTTCATTAAGATATTGTTCCGTATGCTACTATCGGCAACATAGATTTTATTTTGTTGTTTTAGCGCGCTTTTGCCAGTTAGATTTACGGCTTTACTTATATAAATTAAATTAGCGCTTTCTAAATACGAGATGTACTTATCGATAGTAATACGGCTAATTCCCGTAAGTTCTTTTACAACAGCCTCTATATTGATTAGGTTTGCAGAATGATAGCATAGGTATACGAATACCCTTTCCAAGTCGTTAGTGTTACGCAAGTCATGAACCGACGGAATATCTTTTTTGATTGCCTTGTCTATAATATCCTCTCTTAAGGATCTGCCCGCATACATAGTGTCTTTAGATAACGCTATTTCCGGAAAACCGCCGACTTGAATATACTTAAAAAACGACGCTTGCAGTTTATCTAATTTCATTATAATGTCCGTTTGTTTGGATAAAGGTAATTCATGAAGCTTTAGCGGATCAACATCCTTTAAGTCAATTATAGGGATATCGGTCTCTGTTAGCTCCAAAAACTCATAAAACGAAAGCGTAGGAACTGGTATTACCCGCCATCTCCCTAAACCACTCTCCTCTGCCTTTTTCTCAATAGCAGAACTTGCCGACCCCGTTGCCATGATTTTTGTTTTAGGTGAAATATCAAAAAGTATTTTTAAGTAATGACCCCAACTCTCTGCATACTGTATTTCGTCTAGAAATAAGTAGACACTAGGCTCGTCAGCAATATACTTACGGTATATATCCAATACCTCCTCAATACTGCACATCTTAAGTAATGGATGGTCAAAAGAAACAAAAAGAATGTTTTTTGCATTAACTCCTGCTTTAAGTAAATTCGCAATGGTCTGATACATTACCGTGGTCTTACCAGTCCTGCGGGCTCCGCTCAAGATGACGATCCTGCGAATGTCTTGATGCGAGTGTGCTTTATAAGCTTCATAAAAAACAGGACGCCTATACTCTTTAAGTAATTCGTCGGGAACAATGTTTGTGTCCCACCATTTATTGTAAGCATACAAGATTTTCAATACATTTTCAGTGTTAGTTATTGCCATAGTCTTTACCTCCGACAAAAATAATATAACACACATTATAAATAAAAGCAACCATAATTGATAGTATAATATAAATCTCTTTGTTTTATTTTGCCATTTTTTTTCGCCTATAAATATATCTCATACTTGTTATAATGCAAAAACGCCCAAGTTGCCCTGAGCGTTCCGCTATAAATATGGGGAAATGATGAGTAATTTTAGTGGTAATTTACTGATTGATTAACTCAATTAAAACTACAATAATATTGTAACATTTTATAGGAAATTTGTCAATAAATTGTGCTTTCATTGTGAAAAATTGTAGAATTTTTTTATAAGGTTTTAACCTAAATACCGGTTATCTTCGAGACTGTTTTTTGAGCTGAAAAGCATCCTGAAATGTTACTGTATATCATCTATATAGAGAGTTTTGCCTAACGGCGCCAGAAGTTTTAGGATAGTGTCTAACTTTGGATTTGTATTGCCATTTTCAATGTGATAAATGGTAGGTTGACATACGCCACTCAATTTATCTAACTTCACCTGATTATAACCTTGTTCTTCTCTTAGTGAAATTATCTCATTAACTAAATCCATACGCAGTTCTTTTGCTCGTTCCGATGTAATAACCGCATCTCTTTTTTTATCCTTTGTTAGATTTTCCATTTTACTCCTTTGTTTCCTGTTTAGGCTTCTGCGCGGTTTTTGGTTTGGTTGTCGCTGTTGTCTTAGATTTATTTGTATTCGTAACAACTATTGGCTTAGGCTTTGTCGTTGTTTTTGGTTTTGGCTCTTTAGTCGCAGCAACTTCTTTCTCAGTTTTTGCTTTTGCTCTTGCTTCCTTTGCCTTTTCATTCCTTGCTTTTGCTTTAGCCTCTGTGTATTTCTCTACAAAATCCAAAGAATGAGTCAATATTGGATAGACAGCTTGAATGTTTTCAAACTTATTGTCTACAGGCACATAATACCAATTAGGTCCTGCGGGGAATTTAGCTTTTGTTATACCTTGATGATTTTTCATCAAATCCTTAGCGTAAGAGTCATCAAGCTTCATTATCATTATAACGCCGCTTTCTGTTCCGTACAGCATTGCATATGTTCTGGTCTTAAATTTGAGGCTTGTAGGCAGTTGTGGCTCCATCGGACGGTCTATCACCTTAACATTAGGGTTATCCAGCTTGCCCGAATACTCCATTATTTGATGGCGTGTTATATCTAAAGAGTAGTTAGCTCTAAATTCCTCAAGCTTCTTCAGATATTCTGCGTCGTCCTGAGTGCTTTCCTCAAGATTGCTGTAAATTAGCTTCTCGGCATTTTCAACCTCGGACTCGCTTCCGTACTTAACTAATACAAAACCGTAAGAAACATTAAGCACGGCATACACCGCATCTTTACTCTCAAATGCGCCGTCAACAGGCACATAATACCAGTTAGCGCCCGCCGGGAATTTGGCTCTGCGGATTTGAGGATGCTTAACGGACAGCTTATCCGCATACGCGTCGCTTAACTTAACAACCATCATCACGCCCCTATCCGTACCGTAAAGTATAGCGTAAGTCTTACCCTTATGCTTTAGACTTGCAGGCATTTGAGGTTCGGCGCGTTCAAAGATACCTATGTCAGGATTTCCTAACGAACGAGTATCCTCAATTATCTCTTTACGCGTTATTGCAAAGTCTGAATAGTAGTCAGCCTTAAACTTCTCTAACGCTCTTAGGTAATTAAGCTCTGCGGCGCTTGCCGCTTTCTCTAACTCGGCAGCCGCGCTTCCGCTTGCAAATTCCTTATCTATATTAACCAGCTCGGCTTTAGCTTCCTCCTCATCCAGTTGTCCGTACTTAGTTAATACATAATCGTATGCCGAATTGAGTATACCGTAAACTTCTTTTTTATTCTTAAAGCTTTGGTCTATTGTCAGATTATACCAATCCTTCTCGTTGTCTGACATATAGCTTGCGCGCTCTATCGTATGATGCTCACCGAGCAATGTTGCTACCTCGTCGCTAAGACGAACGGCTATATTATGCACCACATCGCTTCTTTCAAATACTATAGCAAAACATCTTTCTCCGCATAACAGATAGTCCGGATTCTCTTCCTCTTCCCTTTCCTTAAACACGGGCGGCACGACAAACCTTACAGAGTCTTTTTGCATAGACTCCACATGATCCATTACATCGTACCGCGATAATGAAAATAATACTACCTCAGCCGGAACATACTCAACTGTTGCCGCAACTTCAGAACTCGGTCTTCTAAACATCAAGAGGAGTAACATTGTTATTCCGACGGCTAATAACAATCCGACCGGAAAACCTATAATAAATAATAATGCCCACATATCTTATCTACCCCCCAAGAATTTCTTCTTAAATATGGCGAACCATAAGCCTACCCATACCGCAGCGCCCGAGCCTCCGCCTATCAATATCCACCACCACGGGAATGTGCTTGATGTGCCTTC
>WQVM01000098.1 GCA_009783985.1 Bacillota bacterium
CACCTAGCAAATATAACACAGAATTTGGTGATTATAATAACGGCAAGATAATAGCAAAAATTTATCAAGCGTATGAGGTAGCTCTCAAAAAAAATAATGCATTTGATTTTGACGACTTGCTAATTAAGGCATATCAGCTACTAAGAGATAATTCCGATGTGAGCGAATATTATCAAGATAAATTCCGCTATATTCATGTTGACGAATTTCAAGATACCAATACAATTCAATACGAACTACTCAAAATTCTTGGGGCAAAACATAGGAATATCTTTTGCGTTGGAGATGAGGACCAAAGTATCTACAAATGGCGTGGGGCAAAAATAGAGAATATAGGAAGCTTTGCAAATGATTTTAGATGTACGGTTTATAAATTAGAGCAAAATTATAGAAGCGGGCAAAATATTTTAACGATAGCGAATGAAATAATCAAAAATAATACAAATAGGTTTCATGACCCTAAAGAGTTGAAGTCAAATAAACAAAATAAAGGTGAAATTAATTTTTTCAAAGCATATGACGAAAAAGATGAGGCATCATATGTAATAGGGCGGATTTTGAGGCTCAAAAGCGAGGGAGATTACAGATACGGCGATTTTGCTGTATTGTCCCGTCTTAACGCTACTATGCGACCATTTGAAGAAAAGTTAATGGAGTACGGTATCCCGTATAAGATTTTTGGCGGATTTAAGTTTTATGAACGCAAAGAAATTAAAGACTTATTGGCATATCTCAAAATCATAGCTAATCCGTATGATAATGAGGCGATTTTAAGGGTAATCAATTTTCCAAAAAGAGGGATAGGCAGTACAGCGATAGAGCAGTTTATTGACATTGTATCCGAAACTGGTGGTAGACTGTTTGAGCGGATTGTCGAAGCCGAAAAAGATATCTCAATCCCGTCAAAACTAGCAAAAAAAATAGCTTCATTTGGTCGTGTGCTTAGTAATTTTGCCGAAGCCTCAAAGCGTATGGGGATAAGTGAACTTGCCGAATATGTTGTAGGAGCATTAGATTTGCAGACAGTATATAGCGGTGATACGGATGAGGACAAGGCTAGATGGCTTAACATCAACGACTTTTTGGCGGGTCTTGCCGATTACGAAAAACGCAACCCCGATGCAACACTTGACAATTATTTGCAAAATGTTAGTCTGTATTCGGATTTGGACGAGATGGATAGCAATGACTTTGTTAATATAGCGACTGTTCATTCGGCTAAGGGATTAGAATTTAAGGTTGTTTTTGTTATAGGACTAGAAGAAGGAATTTTTCCTATTGAGCGTCGTGGCGGTGACAGCGATATAGAGGAAGAAAGGCGACTTATGTATGTTGCTGTAACCCGTGCTATGGAGAGGCTGTATCTAACGCGGGCAGGCAGTCGATTTATGTATGGTCAGCGCAATTATACAAACCCAAGTATATTTCTTGCCGAAGCAGACCCAAAAAAGAATATTGAACGAGAATTGCCGACTTATGCTAAAAGTGAGCCGATAAAACACTATAATCAAGAAACTTTTTCACCTGTCAAAAAAGCTGAGGATAATATAACAAAAGACATTAGCGGATACAAAGTAGGCTCTACTGTAAAACACCGCAAATTTGGAATAGGCAAAGTTATTAGTATATCTGATTCAGTAGGTGGTGCTCACGCCGAAATAAATTTTGAGGGAGTCGGAACTCTTACACTGGCACTTAATTACGCCCCCATTGAGCTGGTCGAATGATGAAAAGAATAAACGAACTAGTAACGCTCCTTAATAAATTTTCGTATGAATATTATGTTATGGACAATCCGTCTGTATCAGATGCGGAATTTGACGCACTGTATGATGAGCTTGTAGAGTTAGAGAGAGCGACGGGGATAGTTTTGCCCGACTCGCCTACACAAAAAGTAGGTGCGAAAGCAGGGGCAGGTTTTGTCAAGCATAAGCATTTGGCAAGACTGTTTAGTCTTGAAAAGTGCCAAAGTATTGATGCCCTTAGAGCGTGGGACGATAAGGTCAAAACTGAGTTCCCGCATATTACTTATACGATAGAATATAAGTATGACGGACTTACACTTAGCTTGACTTACAAAGACGGAAAACTTGTTACAGCAGCAACAAGAGGCGACGGAGAAATAGGCGAAAATGTCACCCTGCAGGCATCTGTAATCAGAAATATTCCTTCAAAAATCAACTATAAAGGTCTTGTAGAAATTCAAGGCGAAGCGATAATGCGCCTTAGCGAGTTAGAGAGATATAATAAGATTGCTACAATCAAGCTAAAGAATGCCCGTAACGGAGCTGCCGGCGGTATCCGTAACCTTGATATGGATGCAGTAAAAAGTCGCAACCTTGATGTCTTTTTCTATAATGTAAATTATATTGACCAACCAATATTAAAAACTCAAAACAATACTTTTGAATTTTTGGAGCAAAATAAATTTGAGTGCAGTCAATACCGTCATTGCAAGAATATCGAGGAAGTCATTGATTATATCGGGTCGGTTGACAAAAACAACCTTGATTTTTTGATTGACGGAATGGTTGTAAAAGTCAATGAGTTTGTTGTAAGAGAGGAGTTAGGATTCACCTCAAAATTTCCTAAATGGGCGGCTGCTTATAAATGGGAAGCGGAGCAACTGACTACAAAACTATTGGATGTTATTTGGCAAGTAGGACGCACAGGCAAACTGACACCATTAGCTATATTGGAAGCTGTTAATATCGGCGGAGCTACTGTTAGCCGTGCAACACTTAATAATTATTCGGATATCAAACGCAAAAATGTGCGACTAGGCGGTGGGGTAATTTTGAGGCGTAGTAATGATGTTATCCCAGAGATTTTGGGAGCTGTGGATGCTATAGGCAAGGATATCGTTATGCCCGAACGCTGTCCTGCCTGTGGTTCGGAATTAAGTTATGATGATATAAATTTATTTTGTACTAATATTAATTGTCCGCCGAGAGTTATTGCTAGCCTTATTCATTTTGCGTCAAAAGATTGTATGGACTTGGACGGAATAAGCGAAAAAACTATAGAGCAATTATATTACAAACTTGATGTTAGGCATTTTGCAGATTTTTACAAATTGACGGCGAGTGATATTGAGTGTCTTGACGGATTTGGTGACAAAAAGAAAAAAAGCTACTTTGAGGCTATTCAAAAAAGCAAAGATATTAGCTTGTCACGATTTATTTTTGCATTAGGTATTAGTAATGTCGGCAAAAAAACAGCAAGAGATTTGGCAGAACATTTTGGGAGTTTAGAGGCTATTATGACAGCCGATGACACAGCTCTTTTGGTAGTAACTGATATAGGTCCTGTAGTGGCATCAAGTATAAGTGGCTTCTTTAGGGAGTATAAATATATAGTTGATGAACTTCTTGTGATGGGTGTTACCCCACGTATTCATGAGGCAAGAACAACAGACGGAGTGCTATCAGGACAGAATATAGTGCTTACAGGTACGCTCGAAGGCTACACAAGAGGACAATTGACAAAACTTTTAGAAGAAAGAGGTGCAAAAGTACAATCGTCCGTGACCGCCGCCACCGATATAGTCATTGCAGGCGAAAATGCCGGAAGCAAACTACAAAAAGCAGAAAAACTTGGTAAAAAAATAGTATTTGAAAAGGACATCAAAGACTTGCTTTAGTTTTTGATTTGTGTTATAATGATAGCTAAATAG
>WQVM01000099.1 GCA_009783985.1 Bacillota bacterium
CTCGGCAAGCGCACGCATAGGCACACCGCGGTTATATTTCTGACGGAATATTTTGCCTTTTTGATGAACTTCGACCTCTAACCATTCAGAGAGAGCGTTAACAACCGAAAGTCCCACGCCGTGAAGACCTCCGCTCACTTTATATCCGCCGCCGCCGAATTTACCGCCGGCATGCAACTTGGTTAAAACAAGCTCCACCGCAGAAACTTTTTCCTTAGCGTGGATATCCGTAGGAATTCCGCGTCCGTTATCCAAAATAGAAACAGACCCGTCCTTTTGAATCTCAAGGATGATTGTATCACAATGCCCCGCGAGAGCCTCGTCTACACAGTTGTCAACAATCTCCCTAATAAGGTGATGAAGACCTCTCTCGTCTGTTGAGCCGATGTACATACCCGGACGCTTGCGAACCGGATCAAGCCCCTCCAAAACGGTGATTTGTTCGGAGCCATAATTACTGTTAATTTTGCTGTCTGACATAATATTAGTATTATAACATAACCGCAAAAAAAAAGCTAGTAAAATGAACCCTATTTTACAGCTTTTTTATTTTTCAAAAAATCATATGCCTTTTTTATGCCTGCAAATAAGCCTTAATGACACAAACACCCTTGCCTAGACAATTTTTGCAGCCAGATATCTTCGGCTTAAAGTTGATTTTGTGCAATGAAAACTGAATAGCGAGAAATAATTATACCTAAGTCATTGCGAGGAGCAATAGCGACGAAGCAATCCCAAACCTTAATGACACAAACACCCTTGCCTAGACAATTTTTTGTAGTCAGGATATCTTTGACTTAAATTGATTTTGTGCAATAAAAACTGAATGGCGAGAAATAATTATACCTAAGTCATTGCGAGGAGCAATAGCGACGAAGCAATCCCATGTAAAGTGTCCTATTCGTGGGATTGCTTCGTCGCTAACGCTCCTCGCAATGACAGTTGCCTAATATTAAGATTTTGACAATAATTAAATCCAATTATATTATCCGACATTTTTCACTTTTAATTATAACTCAAACAATCGGCACTTTAATCGCCCCGCTGGCAAAGGTCAACACCGCCACCCACGCCGCACCGCCTTTTTTAAGTACCCTAGCACATTCGTCCGCTGTCGCACCTGTCGTAAAAACATCGTCAACAAGCAAGACCCTCTTACCTTTGACAGCTTTTTTGTCCATCAACTCAAATGCACCTTTGATAACTTCTGCCCGCTCTTGCCTGCTCATTCGGGCAAGATATGGCGTGTCAACTTTGCGGACAAGCAGTTGCCAGTCATACTCTATGCCTCGTTTTTTTGATAGTTCCTTAGCTATTAGAACAGACTGATTATACCCTCTTTGCCTTTCTCGTTTTTGGTGTAACGGCACAGGCAAAACCAAATCCACATCCCACATCTCACGCACTAAGCTGTCTGCCATATACTCCGTCAAATATGGTGCAAGCCACCTTGAGTTGCCGTACTTAAAATTATGTATAATACTGTGTGCCTGCCCTTCCATAATTATAGGTGCACGAGCCACATCAAATCCCCTCTCACTACTCTTACAATCATTACAATATGTAGCCAGGCTATACAAATAACGCCCGCAAGTCTCACAGTACTGAGAGTTGCGTTTTAGCTCACATCTGTCACATAGTCCATACACACTATCCTCACCAAGTTCCGTCTCACAGACAATACATTTAATTTGGTCGGGATATATTATATGCCTAACCAAATCACCCGTAACAGAAAACACTTTTTTTACACACTTATTCACTCAGATATAATATATCACAAGACTTCCGATTTGTCAAGAAAACTATCTTGATTTCCCTTGCTATTTTTTTGAACTATGTGATATACTAGATTTATTAATGTTGCCTGCGGTGTGCGACAAATATTTGCTTGATTTTTAACCACAAATTTTAAAAGGGATTGCGTTGTACGGCTTTTCAAAATCTATACCTCGTTCTTTTGGCGGTGCCAAAAGCCTAGATTTATCAGGAGAGGAGATTGCAAAAAGCGTCAGCTTGCCCACCTGCTTAACAGCGGGTTTAAAATTGGCAAATTACGGCACTGCGGGCTTTTTTTATGTCTAAGGAAAAGTCATCTGACTCTACAGCTATGATACAAAAAAAACGCATCAGCGTTTAGTTTTCGCAGGGCACTCTTTTTGCATCTAAAAACTTATCAACAACCTCAATACGGCTGTTATGTCCGCAGACAAGTTCTTGGATTGCTTTCTTACTTCTTTTACTTTTTGGAAGTATACTTGACTCTACTGACTTCCAAATAGTACTCAACTTTTTGTTGCCTATTTTGATAAATTTAAGCAAGGCGTCTGAACTATAATAGATTTTTTCACCCTTGTCAGATATAAATTTATATTCATATCCGAGTCTGTCTTTAGTAAGAACATACATCTTGCCCTTGTAAGAAAACTGTATTTTGACACGCGGATTTGAGTATTCCAATCTCTCGCTTAGCTGTTCCCAACTAAAATCCTTTTTTATTTCTTCATTGCAAAAAGTATCTCGGAAAAATTTTCGTTCTATTATTATAAGAATGATTGCAACAATCACCAAAAAAACCCATACACCGATGAATGCAACTCGTGGGTCACCAAGCACACCAACCAAAATACCAACCGCAAGAATGGGTCCAAAAAATGACACAGCTATGCCCATACGCTTGTACCCGTCCTCATCATCCATAACCAAAAAATCTGAAAGCCCGCAAAGTAAGTACATAACAATACCCATATCTTTAGTCCGCCTACATAATATTAAGAATTAATCTTTATAATTTTTGAAGGTGCTAAAAGCAAGTGATTTATCTAGCAAGTATTATATGGACTAGCAAATAGTAGGGGCGAATATTATGAGCCCGAATAACAATAATCCGTATTTAATATAATGTTTAAGTATTCGGGCTCATAATATTCGCCCCTACTATTTGCTGTCACCATTTCTATATACTTACACTTAATGAAGTTTCACCTGTATTTAGCACTGCCTAATTTATTACTATGTTACCCAAAAACTTGCTCCGTCTATACTATGAAAGAAACCATTAAAATCTACAAATCTTCCGGCATTTGATTCCCAGCCGTCAATAACCCTAAGGTAATGAAAGTTAGCTCCCGACAGTCCGACTCTAAAATGCTCAAAACCTACTACCACAACAGCATGACCTGAGTTGCCTCGGCTTATTCCCATCATTGCCGGACGCCCGTTACGGATACTGTCTCTAAATCCGGCAAAGGAACCGCCTAGATTTTGTACTGTATAGTTATAACCCTGTCCTCTTATGGTGGCTCTTGCCGAGTTTCGCATACCTGACATTACTGTCCCGCCATTTGGTGTCCACCCGCTTGTTACTAGCACACTGGCAAATGTATCGTCCATACACCCGTTAATTAGTACATTAAAGCCTCTCCACTGAAAATATATAAGCATATTAACTACCGCTGTAGGTCCGCAAGTACCTCTCGGCATTGATCCTCCCGGATTTCTCATCCAATGCCTTACATTAAGTGCAGTCTGATTAGCAAAACTTAATCCGTTTCCGTTTATACCGTTAGTCCAAATTCCCGGCAAATA
>WQVM01000100.1 GCA_009783985.1 Bacillota bacterium
CTAATCTGTCTCTAAAGGTTAGATTTTCTGACAAAAGTTGCATTCTTATAAAATAAGTAAAATCTGCATCTAACTTACTTGCAATCTTATGCTTGTTTTTGGTGTAATTTTGAGAAAAATACCACTCTAAAAAAAGCTCTCCCCCGTTTTCTGACAACGCCTCTCTAAAGTCAGTAGCTTTTATAAGTGCAGGACCAATAGTATTCGAGACTGTTTTGATGTCGTCAGGTTGGAGCGACTGAGAGTATTCTAGACTTTCTTTTTTGCGGTCATTGATTATGATACTGTAATATTTTATCACATAATCGTTATGGTCAGTTTTGAGTAGAAGCGATAACATCTCTCTTGACAGGTCATATTCACCAAGATTATAGTACGCTTGCATTAGATATTTGATTGTTCCTTTATGATAGGGTTTTTGCTCTAATATAGCCGTGCCATATTTGACAACCCACAAATGGATTTTCATCTCAATTCCAAAACTTAGTGCCAAATGCAGATGCTCTAGTGTAGACAAATTTAGTTGTTCTATCGCCTTAACACTGGCATCAAAGCCTACGCTGTTGCCGATAAGATAATAGCACATACTCTTAGTAAGTAAGGTATGAATGTTGTCAGGGTCTCTCAAAAGTGCCTTATTGATAAGCACAAGAGCTTTATCGTATTTGCCCCCACCCATATCAACTATAGCCCTATCAACTAAGGAACGGGAATAGTGCTTTGATTCTTCGGGTATTGCCTCTAAGTACTCGGAAGCCTCCTTAAATTTTGCCTCCCGAATATATTTTTGGGCTTTTTCGTATTCTTCTTGACCAGGTTCGACCAGTCTTAGCTTAGAAGTTGCCACATTTCGGAATTCCTCAAGTTTTTTGAAGTCAAATTCTTTTAAGCTATTGAGATATTCGGCTTCTTCTTCGTCCAACTCCATTTTTAAGAGAGATTCCAAAAAATAAAAGGCTTTTTGCATATCTCCAAGTGCGCCAAAAACCTGCACCATACCCAAATACAACTCAGGAATTGCTGTATAACGCAAAAAAAGATTGTAATATTGTTTGAGAGCATCGTCAAACAACTCCATTTCGTATAAAATTCTGGCTCTAAGCATACCAAAATCAAATCCGTCAGGGTCTATGTCAAGACAACGCCCAACCATTTCTAATGAATCAAAAAGCCTTTGGTCATTGAAATAATTCAACGCATAATCAAAATAGTCTTGTTCGGTTATATCAAATTTATGTACAATCGCCATAATATAGTGGTTAGTGACTAGTGGTTAGTAATTAGTAATTAGTTGGTGCAAGATAACTTGTCAACATCTAATCACTAACCACTAATCACTAGCTACTACTAAGGGGCAACAGCATACAGCCCTTTTATGCCCTTATAAATATCTCTCCTTATGCGTACTTTTTTGATAAGCTCGCCCCGAGCGTTATAGTAGTACAAATAACCTTCGCTTTTGAGCCCGTCTTTTTCCATTTTGACAGGAATTTTTTCACCGCTTTCAAGCCCGTCTGTATATCTGCCCTCAAAGTCAATTATTTCGTCGGATTGTGGCGGAGCAACACTTCCTGTTACAACACTTTTTGGTCTTATGGTATATGGGAGCGGTGTTCCGTATATCTCAACAATAGCTCTGTCACCTTTTGCAAAACACTTAATAAATACAGGCATTGTACCGCTATTGACAAAAGTCAAATCGCATTGGCTACTAACCATAGCGTCAAACGAAGGTGCAACATAACTAATCGGCAGACTATGCCCTACTGCATGAGTAATCTTTAGGTCGGCTCTAACAACGGCATTATAGAGTGTAGTACTTACTTGACAAACCCCTCCGCCTACGCCCTCTACAAATTGACCGTCAAGTATTATCTTAGCAACCTCAAAGCCGTTAGCTTGACTTCTTGCACCGACTCTATTATTAAAGCTAAATTCTTGTCCGTTATCAAGTCTTGAGCCATTTATTTTCGACAACGCTAATTTAATATTATTACGCCGTCCGGCAGAACTTTTTGAAAAATCCGTAGAGAACCTTGTACGCAAATGTGTCGCCTTAATACAATCCGCATAAGTAATATCAGGCTTGACAGGTATTGTATCAATGTTAATAACAGGATTGATTTTTTGTTTGAGTGCAGAATAGATTTTGCCATATAAAGCAAGCTCGTCTATTCGTTTGCCGTCCCTATCTCCCGTTATCTCAAACATCGGCTTAGAATTAGGGTCAAACTTGATTGTCGCATTTATAGGTGGCTTACTAACTTTGTTTATAGTGTAATCAATAACTTGGTTAAGCGTTGGAAAACAATAATCTAGTGCTGTTTTGACTGATGCTCCGCTTAGGATAAGTTCCTTAATTCGTTCTAATTTTTGCTCATATGTCCCGTTGATTCTTCTCTCAAAGATGTCAATAGCTACAAGGTGGTCCGTTGCTCTAATCTCTTTGTCTACATATTCAAAGAATTGCCCTGCATAAAGTAAAGTAATATTGATTTTTGATGATACCGAACAAAACTGCGAATTAAATATTGAGGCATTACACTTAGTGTCAGATGGATTATAATCTTCCACATATTCACACTCGACATAAGGCTTAAATATATATTCTGCTGTCTCGGAATTTGTTTGAATTTCGTCTAGGCCACCCCCCAGAGCATACTCAAATTCGGCAACCTCATCACAAGCAAAGTATTCAAATTCATCTATTGACAACTGTGGATACCCTGCACCGATAAATAAAAATAGCAAAACAAACACAAACGCTATAGCAATAATTTTTTTGCTTAATGTATTCATTTGTATAGTATGTCACAACAATTATATCTTTAATCGTTTTCTTAACGACTCTCCTATAGGACGCAAATACGGCATACTGCTCTCTGTATGAAAATCTCCGCCCGGAGTTATCAACAAATTATTTTTGAGTGCAAATTCTACCAAATCCGTATTATCCCTATACTCTGCCTCAATACCGTCAAGTCCATTTTTTTTGAGTCTTATAATAAGGTCATCTCTTAGATTAGGACTCAAATCAATTCGTGTAGGATGTGCCAATACCGCAATCCCTCCTGCACTACGAATAGCCTCAATCGCCCCCTCCGGCTCGGACACAAAGTGCGGTACATAACAAGGCGCTCCGTAAGCTAAATAATTTTTAAGACAATCCTGAACATTGCCACCACCGTATCCCTTTTTTGCCATAGCCTGAGCAATATGAAAGCGTGATAAAGAATCCGTCGAATATTTTTTTACTTCCTCATATGTTATATTGATTCCATTAGTGTGTAGTTTGTCTAATATCTGTAACATTCGCTCGTGTCTTTTTTTGCGAAGCTCTGCCATATAATTAACAAATTTTTTGTCGCTAAGATTCATATTGTAACCCAATATATGAATCTCAACTTTATCAAAAGTACTTATTTCTACTCCTGCAATATTAGTTACACCAAGCTTAGCACATTCGGCAGTCATAGACGCAACACCCTTAATGGTATCGTGGTCTGTAAGAGATACAATCGATGCCCCTGCTTTAGCAAAAATTTTCGCCAAATCACTAGGTGATAAAGTCCCGTCAGAATAAA
>WQVM01000101.1 GCA_009783985.1 Bacillota bacterium
AAAAGCGACTGAAGTCGCGGAAAAGGATGTAAGCGGATATGCAGAAGGTATGACGGTAAAGCATAGAAAATTCGGACTGGGTAAAATAATAAAAACAACTGATGCCGTAGGCGGTTCTCACGCGGAAATTAGTTTTGAAGGCGTTGGAACACTAACGCTTGCGCTTAATTACGCTCCGTTAGAGATAGTTGATTAGAAAAAAAGATAAAAGAGTTCGGGTTGCAATATCAAAAAGGCACACCTAAAAAGTCACAATATGATGTGTTTAAAAGGATAACCGCGAGAAAATAGCCGCTTGAGAGCGGTTTTTTCTTTCTCAGGATTAGACTAAATAGTGTGCGGAATTTCGCGGGGATGCCCATTTGTTTTTTTGCAGCATATTGCCGACGAACTTCGTTACACTTAAGAAACTAAAAGAACGCTTTAACAACGGCCGTTGTCAAACGGGCAAGCTTTTTTGAGTGCAGCCATGTTGTCCCTCTGCTGTGCACTGACTGCCTATGTCCTATATTTTGCGGACAACTACGAGAACAGTATACAGCTTTGATTTGTGTTACGCACAAGCTCGCCATCAATTTTAGAAGAAGTTTTATACGCAATAATTTTCTGGCAACTAAATTGATTCTGTAAGAATTAGGATTTGTGCAATATCTTAATGAGCGCTTGACGGCGAGCTAACCTCATCATGACCGCCTGCAAACCGTGCAAGCAAAAGGTTCAGAAAAAGTTGTTTTCTTCAAGGGAAGGTTTGTTTCCTTTGCGGTATTCTGTTGGAGTAGTGCCGACTAGTTTTATAAAATTACGGTTGAATGACCTTATGCTGTCGTAGCCGCAGGCGGTGCCTATGGTTGAGATTGTGTCGGAGGTGTTTGCAAGCAGGTATTTTGAATGGCTGATGCGATAACCATTGATAAAGTGTAAAAAATTGATGGCAAAGACTTTATTAAACATATTAGAAGTATAGTTGTAGTCATAACTAAGTTCTTTTGCAAGACCATCTAATGACGCATCGTGCATGAAGTTTCTTTCAATATAGTTGAGAGACTTTTTTAAAAATTTGTCATCAGACGCATTGGTGTTTTCTTGATATGTGACAGTTTGGTCAAAGATATGGACGAGATTGTATAAGCAGGATTTAGTTTTATAGATATCAGCGGGATTTAACGCTTGCAACGCAGTGATGATTTGTTGCTCAGGACGGAAGACGGGATTTGACACGATTTTGCCATTGGTAACGATATAATAATCATAGACAAAAGATGGTGAGAAAATTGCCAAAAAGTAAGATGATTTTTTAGTCGTCATATAAGAATGTATTTGATGAGGCAATATAAAGATAGCATCGCCATCAACTAAAGTGTAACTTTGGCCGCCTATATAGACATTTATTTCGCCTTCGAATACATAAACAAATTCAAAAGAATTTTGCACATGCGTGTGATGCTGCAAATCTTGTTCTACACGGCAATAGTAGTAATTATTACTGTTACTTCGATGTAACTCGTATTCTATCATCTTAACTTTTGTCTATAATTATACTACTGATGACTTGCTTTGTCAAGCGTTTTGTGTCACTATTTATATATTGTTATTTAATAATGTTAAGATAAAAGATAATAATGACTTTTGGTGTTGTCATAAAATAAATACTTTTGTCCTTAGCGCCTAATATTTGTGGTCAAATGGAGATGAACTAAAAATGAAACCAATAGAATTCGAAGGTGTTAAGTCAAAGAACACAATGGCTTTTAGGCATTATAACCCGACGGAGATGATTCAAGGCAAGTCCATGAAAGAGCACCTAAAATTCGCGATGTCATATTGGCACACGCTTTGCTCGGGACTTTGCGATATGTTTGGCGAAGGTACTTTGGAAAAGACCTATGGGAAACATGCTCCTATGGATATAGCAAGAGCTAAGGCTGATTTCGGTTTTGAGTTTATGAAAAACCTGAAGATAGAGTACTACTGCTTTCATGATACAGACATTGCGCCTAAGGGTGACACGCTTGGAGAGACATTAGAAAATGTGGGTGTAATGGTAGAGTATCTCGCCGTCAAGCAAAAACAAACAGGTATTAAGCTTCTTTGGGGTACTGCCGATGCCTTTTCCGACAAGATGTTCATGGCGGGTGCAGCAACTTCACCAAGTGCGGATATATTTGCGGTGACGGCAGCTAAGATTAAGACAGCCATTGATGCAACTATCAAACTAGGCGGAACAGGATATGTTTTTTGGGGCGGACGCGAGGGATATGATACTCTGCTCAACACGGACATGGAGCTTGAGCTAAACAACCTGGCTAGGATGCTCACTATGGCGAGAGATTATGGACGCAAGGCGGGGTTCAAGGGTGATTTTTTTATAGAGCCCAAGCCTAAAGAGCCTACTAAGCACCAATATGATTTTGATACGGCGACTTGTATCGGATTTTTAAAAGCGCACGGACTTGATAAGGATTTCAAACTTAACATAGAGGCCAACCATGCTACACTTGCGGGCCATACTTTCCGCCATGAAATAGCGACAGCTAGGATTAATAACATGCTGGGAAGTATTGATGCTAATCAAGGAGACATGCTGCTTGGATGGGATACGGACCAGTTTCCTTCCGATATATACGAGGCGACATATTGTATGTTAGAACTGCTAAAAGCAGGCGGACTAAAAAACGGCGGACTAAATTTTGATGCCAAAGCGCGCCGCCAAAGCAACACTATAAAAGATCTTTATCAAGGTTATATCCTAGGCATGGACACTTATGCGCTGGGAATTAAGATAGCAGACCGCATTATTAAAGACGGTCGAATAGATGACTTCGTTGCCAATCGCTACAAGAGTTATAAAAGCGGCATAGGTCAAAAAATAGTCAAAGGCGAAACAAACATAGAAGAGTTAACAAAGTACGCGCTTGATATAAAGCATATTACTGTCGAGAGCGGTAAGCAGGAATATCTTGAAAGCATTATCAATCAATTGATGTTTTGCTAAGAGAAATAAGGTGATAGTATAAGTATGTATATAGGTATAGATTTGGGAACATCATCTCTTAAGACACTTCTAAGTGATAAGAACGGCAAGATACTTGATTCGGAGAGAGTGGAATATCCTGTGTCGTACCCGAAAATCGGTTATTCTGAGCAAAATCCACAAGATTGGCACAACGCACTTTTGAGTACGCTAAAATCTCTTAAACAAAAGTACAAGTTGTCGGATGTGCGAGCAATAAGTTTTTGCGGACAGATGCACGGACTTGTCATACTGGACAAAGATGACAATGTGCTAAGACCCGCAATACTTTGGAACGACAACAGAACAAGTGAAGAGACCAAATATCTCAATGAGACAATAGGTAAGTCTAAGCTCCTTAAGTGGACGGGCAACATAGCATTTAATGGATTTACGGCACCAAAACTACTTTGGCTTAGGAAATACGAAAAACATATTTTCGATAAGATTGCAAAGATCATGCTCCCAAAAGACTATCTTGTGTACAAGATGAGCGGGGTGTATGCATCCGATGTGAGCGACAACTCAGGCACACTATATTTTGATGTCAAA
>WQVM01000102.1 GCA_009783985.1 Bacillota bacterium
ACAGTCGAGGCTATCAACCACGCAAAAGCGGCAAAAGTTCCTATTGTTGTTGCAATCAATAAGATAGACAAACCTACAGCTAATGTAGACAAAATCAAGCAAATACTCACAGAACACGGTCTTGTTACCGAAGAGTGGGGTGGCGATACAATGATGATTCCGATTTCGGCTAAACAAGGCACAGGTATCGACAATCTTTTAGAGAAAATCCTTTTGCTTGCCGAAGTTAATGACTACAAAGCTAATCCTGACCGTAAGGCTATGGGTACAATTATCGAGGCAAAACTTGATAAGGGTAAAGGTCCAGTAGCGACAATTATTGTTCAAAACGGTACGCTTAACAGCGGTGATATGATTGTCAGCGGAATGGTTTTTGGGCGTATCAGAGCTATGCATGATGATAAGGGTCGCATTGTTAAGACAGCAGGTCCTTCGACAGCAGTGCAAATTCAAGGTCTACACGGAGTGCCTAACGCAGGCGATGTAATTCATGTTGTTGAGGACGAAAAACTTGCAAAACAAGTTGCTGAGGAGCGTACAAGCAAAATGCGAGGTGACCTAGCTGCTCCCGGTAGTAAGGTTACGCTTGATGATATGTTTAGCAAAATGAGCGAAAGCATACTCAAGGTATACAATGTTATTATTAAGGCAGATGTTCAAGGTAGTGCGGAGGCTATCAAGCAAAGTCTTGTTAAGTTAGCTAACGAGGAAGTGCGTCTTAATGTTGTTCATAGCGGTGTAGGTGCAATTAATAAATCTGATATGATGCTTGCCGAAGTTTCTAATGCTACTGTTATCGGATTTAATGTGCGTCCCGACGCCGAGTCAAAACAAATCGCCGAGAGTAGCAAAATCAATATCCGTCTGCATAGCATAATCTTTGAGGTGATTGACGATGTGACGGCTACTATGACCGGAATGATTGAGCCTAAATATAAGGAAGTTCCTATCGGCAAAGCTGAAGTCCGCAATGTATTTAAGATTACAGGTAGCGGAATTGTCGCAGGTAGCTATGTATTAGACGGCAAAATTCAAAGAAACTGTAAGGTCAATGTTATGCGTGACGAAAAAGTTGTTCATGAAGGTACAGTCACCACGCTCAAACGCTTTAAGGAAGATGTTAAAGACATTGCGGCAGGGTATGAGTGCGGTATAAGTGTTGACGGAGGCTTTGCGGTCAATGTGGGCGATGTATTAGAGTGCTTTATATTGGAAAGAATTAACTAATTACAGTTAGACTATTATAAGATTACGGCTAGTTAAGAGTCTTACAATAGATTAAAATATATTTTAATTAATAAAGACTTGTCCACTAACTCAAGCGGGGCATCTAAGACACATCTTTTTCATTCTCTCTGCACTTGCTTTTTTTGCCTGTACTTCTAGTACAGTCTGCAAAAAGCAAGTTTTGAGAGCATAAAAAATCTGTGCCTTATCTGCCCACTTGAGTTAGTGGACAAGTCTAAAATTAGGAGAAAAAAATGAAAAACAATTTACTCAAAAAAGCAATCGCCGAAGGCTTTGGAACATTTGTACTTGTGTTCTTTGCTGTAGGTACTGCGGTAGTGACTGGTGGAAACATTGTAGCTACAGCGCTTGCATTCGGACTTGTTATAGTCGCTATGGCATATAGTATTGGTTCTATTAGCGGTTGCCATATCAATCCTGCTGTAAGTTTAGGTGTACTACTGACCAAAAAAATGACCATAAAAGATTTTGTGGTGTATGTAGTAGCACAATTTATTGGTGCGATTATTGCTGCAGCACTATTGTTTAGCATCTTAAGAATGGCATCAGATTATTCATTAGGCTCAGTCGATACTTTTGGTTTCCCAACAACTTATTTAGCGATTTGGGGAAGCAATGGCATAATCGGTAGTGGAGCAACTGGATTTATCGCTAGCTTAATACTTGAGCTAATCCTCACATTTGTTTTTGTTTATGTTATCTTAGTAGTTACTACAAGAAAAGAAACTCTCAAAAAAGCCGGTTTAATTATCGGTTTAACATTGACTCTTGTTCACCTGCTAGGTATTGCCCTAACAGGCACGAGTGTCAACCCTGCAAGAAGCTTTGGACCTGCCTTGATGCAACTAATTTTTGGCGGTGGTAATAGAGCACTAATAGAATATTGGGTATTCTTGGTTGCTCCGCTTGCCGGTGGTGCACTTGCTGCACTTGCATTTATGTTCTTTAATAAAAAAGATGCGAGCAATGACGAAGTTGCCGCAGTAGAAGAACCTAAGTAATAAACAGATAATCAGCGGTGCTTAGCGACTGATTGTCCTGAATACTAAATCATTATCATTAGACTTGCTACAATTTTGGTGGCAAGTCTAATGAAATTTATGCCAACAAATTGGGGGTAATATAATTATGTCACATAGACCAGAGCGTATAAATGCCGAAATGGCAAGAGCGTTGAGTGAGATTGTAAGTAATCTCAAAGATACCCGTATTGACGGTATGGTATCTGTACTTAGTTCTGAGGTAACCAAAGACCTCAAATTTTGCAAAACTTTGGTAAGCGTATTTGGAGCAGAGGACCCTGTTGCTACTGTTGCCGCACTTAATAATAGTGCAGGGTTTGTCCGCCGAGAAGTTGCATCACGGTTCAAGCATCTTCGTACTGTACCCGAAGTGACTTTTGTACTTGACAGAAGTATAGAACACGGGGAGAGAATTAGCCAAATTCTTGACGAAATCAAAGGGAACTAAAAAACGAATAGCGAACAACTAATAACGAATAACGGTTGACTAATAAATTAACTCGTCATTCGTTATTCGTCATTCGTTATTCATTATTCGTTAGTTATGATAACAACTCATATAAAAAAAGGCTATAATGTTGCCATTATAGCCCATATTCGTCCTGACGGTGATGCGTTTGGGTCAGCATTTTGTATAAGAGAGCTTTGCAAAATTTGCGGGGCAAATGGATATATCTTGTGCGATGGTGCCGAAATGCCTGCACATTATTCTTTTATTAAGGAATATGAGGTTGTTAATACTGCACCTAAAGATATCAAATACGACTTATGTATCGCTGTAGATTGTGCAGACCCGCCTAGAATGGGGGTGTACAGAAGTTTTGTGGAGACATTGCCGACAATCAATATTGACCATCACAAAACCAATCCAAAATTTGGCAAAGTCGATTATATAGTACCTGAAGCGAGTAGTACATGTGAGATTGTTTTTGACTTATTAAAACAAGCCGATGTCAAAATTACTAAACCAATGGCGGAATATCTTTATATAGGACTTTCGACAGATACAGGTAATTTTTGTCATAGCAATACAACTTCTAAGGTGCTTAGGATTGCCGCCGAGCTTATTGACATAGGTGTCAATCCGACGCCGATTACTACACACCTTTATAAATCTAATACTCTTAACAACACCAAGCTCAAGGCACGGGCTATCAGTAATCTTGTGCTTTTTGAGGATGGGCGAATTGCTTTTACGGGAGTAACAATCAAAGACCTTAAGGAATGCGGGTGCAAACTTAGCGAGACAGAAGGACTGATTGACATACCTAATAATCTCA
>WQVM01000103.1 GCA_009783985.1 Bacillota bacterium
ATCTAACGCCGAAAAGCTGTCGTCAAAAATTAGAATGTCGGGCTGTGCCGCAATGGCTCTGGCGATAGACATTCTTTGCTTTTGTCCTCCGCTAAAGTTTTTACCGCCTTGAGCAACAGGCGCGTCATACTTACCCTCTTTTTCTTCTATAAACTCGTCTGCCATTGCTACATGAGCGGCGATTGCGGCGCGCTTTTTGTCTTGTTCGTGTATAGTCGCTCTTGTGGTTACAATGTAATTATCCGAGCCTTCCGGCTTTGCAAGCACCAGTCCCGTTTTATCGCTATCTTTAAGTGCTAACTCGGCAAAAGGAGTTTTCTTTTGCCCATACCCTATATTGCTTGCAATCGTACCGCTAAACAGCGAAGCCTTTTGCGGAACATATCCTATTTTAGAGCGTAATGATTTTTGAGTTACCTCTCTTACATCCCGTCCGTCCACTCGTATAGCTCCCTCGGTGGCGTCGTAAAATCTCGGCACAAGATTTATAAGCGTTGACTTTCCGCTGCCCGTGCTGCCGATAAAAGCGACTGTTTCGCCTTTTTTGGCTGTAAAGGTTATTCCGTCTAGCACCTTGCCCTCTGCGCCGGGATAACTAAAGCCGACATTATCAAACTCAATCTCGCCCGTTAGACCCATGTTAAAATCTTTTGGCTCTTCTGGGTCAACAACTCTCGGCTCGGTCTCTAAAACCTCGATAACTCTCTTTGCAGAAACCTGCGCCCTAGGCACTATGGTGAGTAACATACCAACCATTAGGAATGCCATTAGCACCTGCATAATCAATCCGCTAAATTCCATAAGGTGCGGAAAGTTTAGACTGCCTTGATTCATTAGGTGCGCCCCTAGCCAAAAAATACCTAAGTTTATGCCGTTCATAACAAACATCAAAATCGGGGTCATTAGTCCCATAACGCTGTTTGCAAATACATTTGTTTTGTTAAGGTTATGATTGACCTTATTAAATTTTTCTTCCTCGTAATCCTCGGCGTTGTAGGCTTTTACTACCCTAAGCCCCGTTAGGTTTTGTCTTGCCACGCCGTTTAGCTTGTCGGTATATTTTTGAATCAGCTTGAATTTTGGCACTACAAATATGGTGAGTATCAGCATTAGCAATGTCGTGGCAACGATTGTTGCACCCGCTAAAAGTGTCAATTCTAAACTAGCGTTTGATATTCTTATAATCGCCCAAACCGCTGTTATGGGGCTTGATATTGCAATCCTAAGCATAAATACCATAACCATTTGTGCTTGCGTTATGTCGTTGGTGGCGCGTGTTATAAGGCTGGCGGTAGAAAATCTATTCATTTCTTCAAAGCCAAATCGTTGCACTTTACTAAATAAATCCCGTCTTATTACCTTGCCAATATTCGCCGCCAAAAACGCCGCTATGATAGAGCCGATAATATTCATGCCGAAGCTACCGCCACCAAAAGCAAGCATTCTTCCACCTGCTTGCCATAGATAACTTTGACCATAGCCTCCCAGCATTCTCTCAAACAGTCGTGCTGTTTGTTGTGGCATATACACATCAAAGTATGCTTGCCCCACCGATGCGGCTATTAGTAATACAACTAGAAACCAATCGAGGGCTTTGAATTTCTTAAAAAGTCTTAACATATATTTTTTAGTTTCTCCTTATCTGTTACTCTTCTAGTTTTTGTCATTATTGTGTTTTCTCCTCTACTAAAACCATTTTCTTTTTCCGCTCAAAATATTTGTATTTTTTGCCCAACTTTAACACTACGATTATGCTTAACGCTAGAGCAAGCACCTCTGCTAGGGGCAACGCAAGCCATGCTCCGTCTATGCCCATTGCTCTAGGAAGGGTAAGAAGCAAAACCATAGTGAATAGGAATGTTCTTGCCGCTGTCAAAAAGCCTGATGCTATGCCGTCATTAAATGCTGTTAGTAGACCCGAAGCAAAAACATTAAAGCCCATTAAGACAAACGCAAACGCTACAATCCTCATGCCTCTTACCGACATATCTCTAAGGAATTGCATACACATCGGGTCAAAATAAAAGTAGCCGTTTTGCCATGTGCCATAAAAACCATCGCCAAAATACATTCTTTGACCGGCGTAAAATTCTATTCCGTTACCAATGTATTGCCTCATTACTCCGCTTTCAATACACATATAAAGCCTGTATAATTCCGTGCCAGCAGTAGCAGAGGGGTCTAGTGCCATCCAATACGCATTATATATATCGGGACGAGCAAGCAATGATTGCCCCTCTGTCATATACAAAAATCCATTTTCCCACCAGCCATAAATACCTCCACCAAGATACATTCTCCCCGTTTCAAACACATAATAGTTTCCTACAAAGTATGGAGCTTCCGTCATATAAGGGTCAATGAAAACATTAACAATCGGAACTACAAGTGCAAATGTTAGCCCTACTGTTACTACGGACAAACCCAAAACTATCCAAAAACTTTTTTTGAATAATGCTTTGGAGCGGTCGTGGTTTTCTTTGCCATAGTTGTAGCTAATTATAGGAGCAACACCTGCCGAATATCCAAAATAGAATGACATAAAGATTGACTGTACTCCCAATACTACCGCTGCCGCCGCCACTCCGTCCCAACCGATAATGTCGGTCAAAACATTGTTCATTGCAATCATTGTTATTGCCATTGCCATCATGCCTACCGCCTCGGATAGTCCGTTCAGCGAGGAACGCCCTACGGCTCTAATGCTCCACTTTGGTCTTACAAAATATATCGTGCCTTTTTTGTTAAAGAAGAAATATACTGCACCAATAACCGCTGGTATCGCATATCCTATGCCCGTTGACAATGCCAAACCAAAAACACCCATATCAAATGTGAAAATAAATAAAGCGTTTAAGCCTACTGTCAAAAGCGAGCCTACTGACGATACTATTAGACTAAGGGTGGGCTTGCCGTCCGCTATCATAAATTGAACAAAAAACATCCCTAGCATTACTAGCGGGAGTGTCCAAATAATCGGAACCATATAATCCATTGCCATTGCAAATGCTTCGGGACTGACATTATCCCCTCTTGCCCCAAGCATTCTTAGGAGAGGGTATCTTAGAAAAAATGCAACAACAGAAATAGTTAAACTTGAAACTAAAACAACTATTGTAAGCAGCGTAAAAACTTGCCTTGCCTTAACTTTTTCTCGCCGTCCTTTTAGTTTTACAACAAGTGCGCTCCCGCCCATTGCAAGCATTGCGCCGATTGCCATTGCAAAACTGAAAAACGGCATTACATAATTGACTGACGCTAATGCTACAGGGCTTATTCCTCTTGCCGCAAAAATCTGCGACACAACTCCAAAAGCACCCATAATGAGCATTGAAATAATCGTGGGTATTGTGAATGTTAAGAGGAACTTATATGTTATGGGCTTGTTGAGGCGGGATTCCTCTTTTTCCTTTGCTTCCCGCTCTTTTCTTTCATGCTCCGTCTCATCCTCTGGGATGTCGGGGTTTGTGGTTTCGGTCTG
>WQVM01000104.1 GCA_009783985.1 Bacillota bacterium
CAGGATTTGTTCTTAGTTTTCTTATGTATGCTACTGTGGCTCTTTTGCCGTATGCAGGACCGCTAAGGGTTGACCCAGAGATGAGTGTTAATTGGTCTATCAATAATTTTTTAGGCGATTCGGATGGGGACGGAAACCCTATCAATCCTTTGCCCGAAAGAGTTATGTTGTTGCCCGATTGTAGAGAGGCTTTTGACCATCGTATAATGATGGTTAGTAACGCTAGGGAGCGTGTAGATTTTGTTAGCTTTGTGGCAACTCCGGGTTGGTCCCCAGAGATTTTTTTTGGTGCGTTGATTGAGGCGGCTAACCGTGAAGTAGAAGTCAATATTGTTGTTGATGCCAAATTTTTTGATTTTGGCGATAGATATGCCAGTCCGCTTAGTAGTCATTCAAACATCAACTATTATGAATTTAATCCAATCAATCTTTTTCGTCCGTGGTATATCAATCACGCTTTGCACGACAAGATAATGATTGTTGATAACGAATTTTTGATTATCGGCGGACGAAATTTGGGGGACAAGTATCCTGATTTTGGCGGATTTGTAGCCGAATACTATAATGACTTAGAGGTGCTTGTGCATCGCCCACGAGAGACCCCGCCCGACCTTAACGATGGCGGAATTATAGCTGAAACAAGGGATTATGTGGAGAGTATTAGGGATAATTTTTTGACAAGAGAGCGTAGGAGCAATGACAGTACAAGCAATAGGTTAGCAAGAGAAAGAATGGTCGGCACATACCACGACTATTTGAATTATATAGAGCAAAAGGGTTTTAGTCCTGATTATTCGGATGCTAATGAAAATATTTTTCCGGCATATAACATTTCGCTATTGTTTAACCCGATTGAGGGGACAAGGAAAGAGCCACTCATTGCTTATAACCTTTTGAGAATAGCAAGAGAGTCGGACGATGTGCTTATTCATACACCGTATGTTGTACTTACTCGTCGTAATCTTAGGTTGTTGTCAGATGCTATAGCAGGTACTAGCGAGTTTACTATTATTACTAACTCTATGGCATCGGTAGGTGACCTTTGGGCTTATGGGAGCTATCATATAAGACGACGGGATGTTGCCCGTGCAGGACACGACACACCCAGTGATTTTAGACTGTATGAGTTTCAGCACCCTACACACTCGTTGCATCTCAAAGCATATGCTTTTGATGACCGTCTTACAGCAATCGGTGCGTACAATATGAGTGAGCGTTCGACACGGATTATTACAGACTCTATGCTTGTTATTGATAGCCCGGAGCTTAATGCGGCAGCGAGACAAAATGCACAAAGATTTAAGGCAGGCTCACTAAGGGTTGACCGTGACGGTCGCTATTACAATCCATCAGACCGTTCACCTGACCAACTAATTGAGGTCGTAGACCCGCCTTTTTGGAAAAATCTCAGACTGACAATACAAGGTATATTATTTGAGCCGTTTAGATTTTTGGTGTAATCTTGAAGAAGTATCCAGATATGAAAAAAAAGTTTTTGCCGATTCTAATTATTGCTATTATGGCAATGTCATTCTTTGGGTGTAGTAGCAATACTCCTGAGGTTAGTTTTGACGCTGTCAGAGAGGCTTTTTTGGAGGCTGACTTTATTGTGTTAGGTCCGTCTACACCACATAGACAGACAGCTTTGCACGCTTACACAAATTGCGGTTGTATAGATATGCCTAGGTGCGGTTGCGGAGAAGAGATTTGGATATTTTTGCACGAGACACGGTCAGCGGCAAATACTGCGTGGGAAGCGGGGGTGTTTTTTTCAAACGGCAGAAATTTTGAGAATGATAGTAATATGACTGTGTATAGGGAAGGTCGGTTGGTTTTTTATGGCACACCGATAGCCTTAGAGATATTTGCCGAGGCACGCAATGGATAAGTCAGAAGTACGCAAAAAGTATTTGCAGGTACGGCAAAATATCAAGGACAGGGATTCAAAAAATCAAGCTATTTTTGATAGACTGTTAGGTCTAAAAGTTATTGATTCACACAAAAAAATTCTTTGTTATGCTAATATGGGCGGTGAGGTAAGTACGCAAGGAGTATTCGAGTACTGTCTCAAAAATAATATTAAGATTTGGCAACCGATAATCTTGCCTAACGGTCAGATGAGCGGACAAAGAGTTAACACAATTAAGGATGTCAAGTATCATAGTCCAACAAATATCAGTACAGCCAAAGCTATTGCACAAAAATTTGATGTGTTAATTGTTCCGCTTGTAGCTACGGATAATAGCAAAAATCGTCTAGGACGAGGCGGAGGATATTACGACAAATTTTTGGCTAACTATCAAAAACCATCTTTTGCAACAATCGGACTTGCATTCGATGAGCAAGTGTTAAGTGAGCCGATTCCTATAGAGCCACATGATAGGTCGTTAAATATAATAATTACACCCACGAGGACAATATGAAAAAACAAAAATCAATTCCGTCAGAGTTTGCTAAGACAACAAGTGCGTTGTTTGGCTATTCGGTTGCACCGGTATTTTTGAGTCTGATTTTGCTGTTTATGCCTGTTAATAGATGGTTAAGATTGGGGCTTGGTATTGCTTTTTTGCTAATCGCCATTGCTTTTTTGTTTAATGGCGGTGCTAATTTGGGCAAGTATGCACATAAGCATATTCTCAAAGCTAATAGCGACCAAGACGACAAACACGCTAAATTTATGGCATGGCAACCGTCCAAAGGTATATGGCTAACGATACCTTACTTATGTATTGTCATGACATTTTTGCTATTGAGTATGATTAGCGGTCCTTTTGGCGGAGTGTTTAGGATTTTGATTTATATTACTTTTACTCCGACAGCTCTTTTTGCTGTCGCAACTGTAGGTGTTGACTACTATATGCAAATCACATGGGCAGGCTTTGCTATGTTTTTTGTCACGGCAATAGTGTATGTCACAATATATTATTTAGGTTACATCTTAAAAGGATTAAGGCTAAGACGCAACGATGCAGATATGCTAAGGGAAATCAAATCCTTCGACTTCTAAAATATTATGAGAATTATTACGGGTAAATATAGGGGATTGAGGCTGATTTCGCCGGAGGGTGACAGCATTAGACCTACAAGTGACAGGATTAAAGAAACGCTTTTTAACATACTCCAAAAGTATAATATTGAGGGTGATGTTTTGGATTTATTTGCGGGTAGTGGTTCGCTTGGGATAGAGGCTCTTAGCCGTGGTGCTGAGAGAGTTGTTTTTGCCGATAGTAATTCTGACAGTTGCCGTCTTATTAGGACTAACTTAGATAAGCTAAAGATTACTAATGAGGCGGTTTTGTTGCAGGTTGATTATTTGTATGCAGTCAAAAAATTAGCGACAGAAGGACAATCATTTGATATTATTTTAGCTGACCCGCCATATAATAGTATGTATGAGCAAAAGTTGTTAGATGCGATTGCCGAGTACGACATACTCAAAGAA
>WQVM01000105.1 GCA_009783985.1 Bacillota bacterium
CATCGCCGACTATTTCAACAGGCGTGCGTTCGGACCTCCACAGGGTATTACCCCTGCTTCATCCTGCTCATGGTTAGGTCACTCGGTTTCGGGTCTACATCATGCGACTGAAACGCCCGTTTCAGACTCGCTTTCGCTGCGGCTCCGTGTCTTAGACACTTAACCTCGCCACACAACGTAACTCGCCGGCCCATTCTACAAAAGGTACGAGATAACACTGGGTTGCCCCATAGTGCGTTCTCTGCTTGTAAGCATATGGTTTCAGGTTCTATTTCACTCCCCTCCCGGGGTTCTTTTCAACTTTCCCTCACGGTACTATACTCTATCGGTCATCAAGTCGTATTTAGCCTTAGGAGATGGGCCTCCTGTATTCATACGGAATTTCTCGTGCTCCGCACTACTCTGGATACACCTAGGTATAACATCGATTTCGATTACGGGGCTATTACCCTATTTTGCGCTAGTTTCCACTAATCTTCATCTATCAATGTTAAGTCCACATCGGTGTCCTAACCCCACGGGTCTTTCGACCTATGGTTTGGGCTTCTACCATTTCGCTCGCCACTACTCTGGTAATCGTTGTTTTACTTTCTTTTCCTCCTGGTACTTAGATGTTTCAGTTCCCAGGGTTCCCCTCATTATGCTATGAATTCACATAATGATACCCTATATCTCTATAGGGTGCGTTCCCGCATTCGGAAATCCACGGATCGAGGCTCATTTGCAGCTCCCCGTGGCTTATCGCAGCTTATCGCGTCCTTCATCGGCGCTTGATGCCAAGGCATCCACCATACGCTCTTAGTAGCTTAATCTATACATTTTATATACTAATTTTAGGATTAGCATAAATCGCTTTCTAATTGCCATAATATGTTTTTTTTCTTACAAAAATTGCAAGATTATAATATTTCATATTGTTTTGCTTCGTCGCTCGGTCATGTGCAAGCTACGCTTGCCCGCGACTCTCGCTCCTAGCAAAATAATTTTTTTACAAAAAATTGTTGTATAACAATAAATTCGTATTACTCTAATTTTTAAAAGTTTCGTTACCTTTTGCAAGCTATATTTACATACAACTTACAAGGCTACTAACATTATTATTAAAATAACATTATAATCTATTTGTATTCTCTCTATGCAGTTGTCAATGTGCAAAACTGTGGAGGCTGGTTATACCGTATGTCCGCTCCCTCACCGACTACAGTCTTGAGGGGAAACAAAAAAGGCATAACAGATAAACACTTTGTTTACATTATGCCAGAGGTATTGATAATTTAGCGGAATTGTCATGTCCCTCAAAACCGAGGGATTGTCTCTCACCGCCAAAAACTTAATTTTGAAACGGCTAGTTACTGTACAATTCTTTTATATACAATACTTGGTCTCCACACGCCGTCCCAAAAGACAGCTTACCTATAATACCATATATTATTCCCTATGTCAACACTTTTTTCACACTTTTTCAAAAATTTTCAAAAAACTTTTTTATTTTATATTTTGGATGATATTACAAGTTTTACATCACATTCGATTGCTAAATTAGCACTTTCCGCCGCTGTAACAACAATTCGGTACTGTTCTAACTTCCTTTGTTATGTCGTCTACCATATCTATTGCAGAGCCACAGCACTCTTTTGCACAAAGTCCACACTCAATGCACTTGCCGTAGTCAACGACAATTCTGCCGTATGGCGTTCCGCCACAACTATACAAATCATTCCCACAGCCTGTGTCACACCCGCTGTCGGTGCAAGTAACGGGGACTTTGCCCTCACGATTTGGGTCATTGCAGTTGCAATTTAGCACCTTATCTATAATCGGTGTTTCTACTTCGACATAGCTTATTGCCTTTGTGGGACAGCATTTTATCGCTGTACACACACTTTGACTTGCAAAACAGTTTTTTTCTCTTACCTTTGGCTTCATTATTACTTTGCCTCCTGTGAGTTTTCAAATCTCTTTTTATTTACTTGATAAAAATTGCGATTGGATTTATCTCCGCCATTGTCTGAAAACAAACAAAACGGTAAGCTATCCGTCTCTCGGTGCTTAATAACGCAAGCACAGCATTTTGAATGGTTTGGGCATTCTATCTTTGGACAAGCACATACCTTTACGCTTTGACATTTACTCATGCATGGCATTCCCCCACTGTGCTGCCTATGCTTTGCAAACTGCACATATACGCTGTAGCTATCTCTACTCTCTCAACATTAAGCGAATAATACACCCATTTGCCTCTTTTCTCTGCATCCACAAGTCCGCTGTCGGTCAGTTGTTTCATGTGATATGATAGTGTCGGCTGTGTAAAATTAAATGCCTCCAAAATCTTGCAAGCACAAGTTGTGCCTTGCGTTAGCATAGACAAAATTTTGAGCCGTGTTTCGTCACTCATTGTCTTGAATATAAAGGCATATTCGCCGTGTCCATAAGAGTTTGCTTTTGACATATAGATAATCGTCTATATGAGTATAGCAAAAAAATATATGCGTGTCAAATATTTTCGCAAGGTTTTCAAAGTTTTTTTGACAGCTTGACTCTTACTCTGCTTGGACTGCACTCGCTCTTGCGCTTGTTTCTTTTTCTACAAAAGTCTTGATATATGGATTGCTTATATCGGTAACCAAAAATTCAAAACCGCCGTATCTGCATTTTTGGTAGTGTATGCTATCAATTACAAAGTCATATCCTGTACATTTTGGACTGCAGCCGTTATTAACTAATCTTGCACACAAACCTGCATTCTCTATTGACTTGACCATCTCTATTGGAAGCGTATTCAAAAAATCACGATAACCGTCTAAATTCTCTCCATAGATACGGACAAATAAACCCTGACTTCTTAGAAAAAAGTTGAAAACGACTCTCTTGGTCTTGGTGTGCTTATAAGATGCCAAGAGGCTAGTAGCTTTTCTTTCAAAAGTAGGCTTGCAACCGTTACTAAGTGCATAGTCGTGTAAAGTTTGGACAAAGACCTTGTCTCTTATGTTTATTATTGATTGGACAAAATCCTCAAAGCTAATTTTGTTTTGTGTCATTCTTTTTCTCCTATTGTAGTTGCTGTGTCAAGGTTGGTATGCTTTAAGTGCTTTTCGCTTGGCTTAATTGTGTCATTAGACTTGTAACGAAACCCTATTTTTGACGATAAACATTGTTGGTCTGTCATCCTGAGCGAAGCGAAGGATCTAGCGTTAGCGGATAAAAAGCTGTAAAAAGAGGTGTTTTTAGTGTTTTTC
>WQVM01000106.1 GCA_009783985.1 Bacillota bacterium
AATTTTTGTTTTTGTACTTTTTGTTATGCGGCTAATGGGCAAAAGGGAGCTTGGTGAAATGCAGCCATTTGAGCTTGTTATTACTATTATTATCGCCGAGGTCGCTTGTATTCCAATGAATGACCCCGGCATACCTATTTATTTTGGGATAATACCTATAATAACACTGGTTGTACTTCACTTTTGCATATCTTTCTTGTCTCGAAAGAGTCATAAGCTACGCAAGTTTTTTAGCGGAAGCTCAATGATAGTTCTTGATAGGGACGGGATAAACTATAAGAATCTAAAAGCCCTCAATATGGATGTAACCGACTTAATTGAAGCGGTTAGGAGTAAGGACTATTCGGATTTTGGACAACTGCAATATGTGATATTAGAGACAAACGGCTCGGTGAGTGTCATCCCTAAAAAAGATGCCGAAGAAAATGTAACAGACTTTTTGCCTATACCGCTTATACTTGACGGCAAGTATATGGAAGAAAATATCGCTAAAGCCGAAGTAACCAAACCTATGCTTACCAAAAAGTTTAATCAAATGGGGTTGAGAAGTCTTAAAGATATTTTACTTTGTGATATTAGGCAAGACGGAAGCATGTATGTCCAGCCTAAGAATAAGCGGTATATACAGACAAAACTTGCTATAAGCGGAGGAGGTAATTGGTAATTATGAAAAGAGCCATTATAATAATTTCATTATTTGTACTGATGATAGGATTTAGCATAGGCGAGCTTGTCATACACAGGCATATTTATACAAGAATTCACGATGACTTAATTGTCGTGGGAATGCAAATGGACGGTAATAGAGATAGTCTTTCCCAAAGTAATGCAATGCAAACTATGGAAAATACTTTGGAGTATTGGAGTAGCAGAAAGCGTTTTTTATCTTCTGTCTCAAATAGTAATATAATAAGATTTGTAGACGAACATTTGACAAGATTGCATGGGCATATAGAGCAAAATATGTATGACTTTGCCAGAGTACAATTAGCTGTGGCGACAGCATATCTTGAAGATCTAATACAGGAGCTTAATCCCGTGCCGGGAAATATATTATAAATTCTATATCTTGTATACAAATATATCAAAATGTCCATAATCTCCGCTGTGAGAAAACGGGCATTTTTTTTATGCGCTTTGATAGCGTTAGTGAGTAGCGGTATATTTTCGGCATGTGAAGTTAACTCCAGAAGTAATCCTACCGATTACGAGCAGGTGATTATACGTCTTCATATAAGAGCGCATAGTGATAACACTGCGGACCAAGATGTTAAGCTAATCGTGCGGGATAGCATTGTGGAGTTTTTAGAACCCCGTCTTGCCGTAGCCGACGGCAGAAATGATGCATATAGGATATTATCTCGACTATTAAATGAAATTGAAACAATGACAGATAATCTGCTTTTTCGTAATAACTTTACGTACGGTTCGCGCGCCGGACTTAATAACGAATTTTTCCCTACCCGTAGTTATGAAGGAATAATTATTCCGAGCGGTTATTATGACGCACTTATAATAGAATTAGGAGACGGTATCGGGCAAAATTGGTGGTGCGTTATTTACCCGCCATTATGCTTCGTAGGGCGCGGAGAAGGCTCGGGAAGTATACAATATAGGTCAATTATTAGAGATTTATGGGATAGGTGGTTCGGATAATGCGCTAAAATGGGCAAAATGACTATAAATTGATACTAAGTTATACTTAGCGATTGACAGCTACGGCAGAATGTGGACATGGGGTTTCGGCGCGTTTCAATTAGGTCACGGCAACAATACTCAAGTAAACTTCCCGCAAATGATTGCGTTTTAAGTCAGAGAATAATTGACAACAAACTTAAATTTTTAGGAAATCCTACATCAGCTTTTGAAATGCAATCCCAAAATCTGAATAAAACAAAAGGTATAAAATTAAAGGTGGTGCGTGATTTATCCGCCTTTATGTTTTGTAGGATGCAGAGAAAACTCCGGAAGCATACAAACAAGTCAATATAATTAACAGACCTAGAACTTGGACGGCACCGTTATCCGTTGTCGGCATTCGGGGACTATATAAAAGAGGTAAGCAAAGCGCTTGCCTTTTTTCTTTTTTTGAAGATTGGACAGTAAAGATTGGACAGTATCGGTATATAAATCCGGCGTTTAGATTTATCAAAGGGCGGGATGGCATAAAATTGTTGCAAATTAGCGAAAAATTATTATTAAGGTATATTATTAGTTTGACAAAACAGAGAAAACGAGTGTATAGTAATAAGATATGTGTGGAGTGTCATTTTTATAGTGTTATGATGAGCATATGTGGTATAAATGCAGTTATGTGACATAATACTAAATATGGACGGTTATAATGCACATATTAACAATCGCGCATATAATAATTATTAGTGATGAGAGACATACATAGCTTCTGAATAATTGACATTATGCGTGGAATATAGTATAATGATAGTAGAGTTAAATGATATAATTAGGGGAGAAGTAAGCGCGCAAGGTTATTTTGACCGCATAATTTTGGATTTGTTACAAACAAAGTCGTAATCGTCGTATTGACGGTTAAGGACTTTGTTTGTATGTGGCGGAATTTAAGTGTGCGGCAAAAAGGCATTCGCCGCAAAAGCTGTGTAGCAAGATTGATTAAATAGCCGCCATGCCGCCAATGAATTGTGTTTCGCTTGAGACGCTCTATAAAGAAAAATTAACATCAAACATGAGACGCTCTATAAAGAAAAATTAACATCAAACAATTATTCGCGTAATTATCGCGTTATATATAGATAAAATTAATAACTACAACAAATTGCTTAAAGCACTAAGTTATTTCATTCAAAAAAGAGGTAATATCCAAATCATGAAAAGAATCAAAACACTGTTAGTCAGTCTAGTTCTTGCAGTAACCCTATGTGGCGCCGCGATTTTTGCGGTTGTGGTACAGGCGCAGTTTTCGGACTCAAACCAAAGAGAGCAAAACACGGCATTCGCTCTCACACACAGTTTTGCGACACCGGCTACATCTTGGCAAAATAATGCGTCTCCGGCTTTAGTTAACGTCGACGGCGATTATATTGTTTCTACGCCGCAAGACCTTGCACGTATGGGACTTATGATTAATGCCGG
>WQVM01000107.1 GCA_009783985.1 Bacillota bacterium
CTTTGCGAGCCGTCGCTACAAAAGATAGTGAGGGAAAGCATATGCGGCGAAGCAATCTAGCTACGGAATAATAGGACACATTGACCAAAATACAAAATCTAGATTACTTCGTCACCGCAAATCAAGTTGCTATCCTCTACGACTAATCCTCTTTGCGTTTCCTCGTAATGACGCATCATAGTCACATCAAAACCAATACCAAAAAGGCAATTTGCCTTAGACTCTTAGAATTATGAAAAATAGATTACTAACAGGCACGCTTATTATAGCTATTTATGTGGCATTTATTCTTTTGGGTATTTATATCCATCATTTTTTCTTTGACTTTATGATTTTGACGGCAATTATTTTTGCCGCACTCGAAATGTCTAAAGCAATAGGAGCAAAATTCCATAAGCCGTTTTTAGTGTTTGTTGTACTTTTTTGCTTTATTGCTTATGCGGCTTTTGCACTTATCAATTTTTTCTTTGACAACGGCGGATTGACAGCATTTTTTGGAGTCTTAGTTGTTACTGCTATTATCCTTACTGTCTACAATTTTTTTGCCAAAAAAGATGCCGGTCGGATTGTAAGCACAATTTTTGTACTCATATATCCTGTGTCTATGCTAATGTTTTTGATGTCCCTCAATTATTTGGGTGGGGGGTATCGGGTAACCGCAATCTTATTAGCGTTTTTGGTATCTGTATTTACAGATGTAATGGCATTTTGTATAGGCATAACTTTCAAAGGTCCTAAGCTAATGCCGTCAGTCAGTCCCAAAAAAACAATCAGCGGAGCAATCGGCGGACTAATCGGCGGTATCGGGGCGGCTCTTATAGTAATGACTCTCGGAATCTATGGTGCGTTAGGTGCTGTGTCGCTTAGTTCGCATACAGCGGTCAATGTAATACATTTTGTTATTTTGGGTCTTGTGGGTGCGATATTCACTCAAGCAGGTGACTTGATTGCATCTTATATCAAACGCATCTGCGAGATAAAAGATTATGGTTCACTTCTACCGGGACACGGCGGTATACTTGACAGGGTAGATGGACTTATGCTCAATGCGGTATTTATCTTTATTTATATGAGTATCCTAATCCTCGTCTAATTTTTGCTTGGAAAAAACCTCTAAATATGCTATACTAAAGAGGTGTCAATATGATTCAAATTGTTGTACCGGAAGGTGTTAAAAAACTAGCGAAAGCCTCCAAAGCACCTATTTATATTGTAGGCGGTTATGTGCGTAACCAACTGGCAGGGTTTGGAGAAACAGATATGGACTTGTGTGGTCCTGCTGCACCGCAAGATTTAGGACTTGATGGGGGGTACCGCATTAAGGTTGTCAACCATACTTTAGGCACAGCTATGATAAGTAGTGGTGATGAGGTATACGAATACACTCCGTTCCGCACAGAAAAATATGCCGATGGAGGCAACCATAAGCCTGCTGAAGTGCTATTTACTTCAGAGATTAAGCAAGATGCAATAAGACGAGATTTTGCGTGTAATTCGATTTATTATGATATAACTAACCAAAAGATAATTGACTTGTTAGGCGGAGTCGGCGATATAGAGCGAAAAGTAATAAGGAGCGCCAATCCTGCCAAAATTTTTGCTGACGACGGACTACGAATACTTAGGCTTGTTAGAATGGCGGGAGAATTTGGTTTTGAGATAGACAAGACAACAGAATTAGCAGCAAAAAACAATGTAACCAATCTCAAGGACATCAGTGGCGAACGAAAAAGAGATGAACTAAACAAAATCCTCTTGGCTGACCAAAAATACGGCATCCAAAATGCTCATTACAGGGCAGTCAAATTATTGGGACAATTAGGTGCGTGGGAATATTTGCTTAGTCCGATTGATGATATGCACGGGATTGTTCAGCCCCAAAAATATCACAAATACGATGTTTACGAGCATACTATGCAGTGCGTTAAATATGCTAATCCAAAAATAAGACTAGCAGCATTATTACACGATATAGGCAAGCCCTACTGCTTTAGAGAATTTGGCAATTTTAAGGGGCACGAAAAACACGGCTTAACTATGGTAAGTGGCTTACTTGGGAATGACGGTCTAAAATATAGCAACAAAACTATAGACGAGGTAGAGCGACTTGTTGCTTGCCATATGTATGATAAGGACGGCAAGACAAGCGAGAATAAAGTTAGACTTTTTGTAGCACATAATATGGATATTATCCCCAAGTTAGTTGACTTGATTAAGGCTGATAGAATGGCGACAGGAATGTACGAAGACGAATTAGGTGAGCATCGTTTTGAGAGAATTTATAACCAAATAATTGCTGATATTGTACCGACAAAACTATCTCATCTGGCAGTAGACGGACATACAGCGGTTGACTTGGGTCTAACAGGTTCACAAATAAGCAAGGCACTTAATTCTGCTCTTAATGAGTGTATACTCAATCCCAAACTTAATAATGTGGATTGGTTAACAAAATTTCTCAAAAGTTACAAATCTTAATTTTGACCTAAGAAAAACCAGCATCACTTAAAACCACTATGATACAACTTGCCGACTTGCATATTCATTCTATTTATTCTGATGGGACTTTGTCACCTAGTGATTTGGCGAAAGTTTTTGCTAAAGCAGGTGCATCGGTTGTCTCTCTTACAGACCATGACACTGTCAAAGGTGTTGCGTCTATGACTGCCGAATGTGGCAAACTCGGATTGACTAATATTGCCGGTGTAGAGATAAGTACTTTTGATAAAGTTGAGATTCATATATTAGGTTACAATATGAATCTTAGCGACAAAAAATTTGTTGGTTATATGGCAGAGCTTCGCAAAAAAAGACATGAGCGAATGTTGCAGATATTAGACAAACTACACACTAATGGAATCAACATATCATATGAAGAAGTAAAAAAATATTCGACAGATTCGTTGTCACGCTTTCATATTGCTCAGGCTATGGCAAAAAAGGGATACGGTGGTGGTAATGTTCAGGATTGTCTTAAAAATTATTTAGCTTACGGAGCGTCTTGTTATGTACCGCACTTTGTGTCCGAGCCGGAAGGGGCGATTGATGCTATTCGTAGTGCAGGAGGGATTGCAGTATTGGCACATCCTACACGAA
>WQVM01000108.1 GCA_009783985.1 Bacillota bacterium
CCCATAAGCATACCGGGAACAATTTTGTCACAGTTAGGAATAAAAACCGCTCCGTCAAAAGCGTGACCCATAAGCATAGTTTCGACGCTGTCGGCGATAAGCTCGCGTGATGGAAGGCTAAACCTCATGCCCGCGTGACCCATTCCAAGTCCGTCGCACATGCCTATGCTTGGGATAATCATAGGAACACCGTCCGCCATATAAATACCCGCCTTAACCGCTTCTGCGACTTTATCAAGATGCGCATGACCGGGCACCGCTTCACTAAACGCACTGACCACAGCGATAAGCGGTTTAGTCAGTTCCTCATCACTAAGTCCAAGCGCCTTATATAGGGACCTCTGCGGTGCTTTGTCTATACCTTGTAATAACTCTTTTGACATGGGTTTTGCTCCTATTTTTGGTGATTTTTGAAATTGAAATGACAAAATAATTGCAATATTACCCTCATTAAGCAACAATAGATTATAACTAAGTCGTAGAGGCGAGCACTGCGAGCCCGAACAATAATTATCTAATTTTATGTGTCGGGATTGCTTTTGAATGGGGTAAAGGATAAGGAAAGGCTATTGAGTGTTCCTCGCCCCTGCGATTTGGAAGCGAAGTCAAAACATTCTCATCAATTATCTGCTTGCCAAGCAAGAATAGGTGTTGAGTTAGGCACATTAACAAATGAAGGGCCTAAAACATCAGCAAGGAAAAACATATCAGACAAAGAAGAATGAGATGTGACTCCTCGTACTGGAGCTAAACTCCTATCATTCACATATAATCGATGAGAATTCACAATATCAACATTAACACAATCTCTAGAATAAATATGTGCAGAACTATAAAAATATGGAGGATTAAGAATGCCTGTTGATGGTCGAGTCAAAATTGTAGTAAAGGAATTAATAATAAAAATTTGATCGTTGACTAGAAATCCTCCTTCCGAAATGCCATTAATGCCACTATTGATCACAAAGGGACTTGTAGTATAACTATCGACTATTTCTGCTCTTGTTCGAGAATTTATCCCAAGACCATGTGTTCCGCCTAATATTCCGCCAAACCTATTTGGATTTGCTATCCTATAAATTTCGGCATGACACCTTTCAATTATCAAGTCATTTTGAGCTCCGCCTACTATTCCACCAACAAAGTGAGGCATCTGATTAAGATAACCGTAGTTTACACTTAGCCTAGCAAAACTCTCTGATATTCGTCCTTCGGTTGTGCCTGCGATGCCACCGACAAATGCGGGGTGAGGATTCCAACCAACAGCAGAAATCATAAAATTCGAGACAGCGGAAGCTCTTATTATTTCACCCGTTGATAATCCTGCTATGCCACCAATATTGAATGATGTTACTCTTGCGAATACTCGGATATCTACGCTAACAGAACTATTAATAATTGTTCCTGAATTGTAACCAACTAACCCGCCAATAAAATATGGCTCGACACGACTTGATATAGCGTCAGCAGTAATTGACATATTATCTAGTATTATGTTTTGTAATGTTCCGCTATTGTGAGCAAAAAAACCGCAATATACTTTGTCACCCCAGTTGCTTGCGATACGATGAGTCGATACATTAGAAATAATGTAACTTTGTCCGTCAAATATTCCGGTAAAATTGCGAATAGGCTCCCACAATTGATTTTTTAAGTCAATGTCATTTTGCAAAATAAAATTTTGATTAGGCAAGGTATGCATTCTCCGCAATTCCTCGGCGGTGTATATCAAAATCGTTTCGGGGCGAAATGTCAATACATTACTGACATAACCGTCAACTGTCGCTTGTACTTGTATGGTTTCTACACGAGTATTGTCGATTAATTTGATATATCTATTATTAACAATTTTAGCTATCTCAGTATCATTGACGATATTGTAGGTCACGGTATTAAAGGTAACATTGTTCGGATTAATCACTGTAGTCAATTCGACAGGCGCGTTTAATACTAGATTTGTTGTCAGTGCGCTTAACACTAAGCCTGCAACAGGGATTTTTGTAAAGACATTAACGGTTGTTATTTCCGTATTATCGGGAATTGTTGCTTGACCCGTCAAAACCTCTCTAATAACATCGCGCAAAAACTCAATATGTCTTACTGTTATAACGCGCTCGTTTTCACTGCCCGCGCTTGGAATAACAAGCCTTACATATGTGTAATAATTCTCTCTTTCCGCGTAATATCTTGTTGTAATGTCAATGATACGATATTGCGCCGATTGAGAGGAAAATATTATATTATTACCCAAATAGGAGTCATCAAGTGTAACGCTAAGAATAGTGTCCCTTTGAGGATTGCGGACAATAAAATCTATTTCAAATGTTTCGCCCGTCTCGACAACCATATCAAAATCGTTGACATCAATATTAGGAGATCTATTCGCCGTTGCGTTGCGGGTTCGCAAGACATGATTTAGCATAATAACTCGTCCGCCGATACTGTAACCGACATAAACGGGTCTATCTTTCATATCATTGTTGTCATCGCAAGCGGTAAAAACAAAAACACAATTGATAAGCAAAATACACGCTATAAAAATACTTATTTTCTTTTTCATTAAATTGAGATTCCTTAATTATTAATACACTCGTCCTAGTTGATTTCCTTTTTGCTCCAGCTCATTTTTTCTCTAAGCTCTTCGCCGACCTTTTCCATCGGATGTTGTGCTTCTTTTTCGCG
>WQVM01000109.1 GCA_009783985.1 Bacillota bacterium
CTGCTAGAATTGCTTTTGGTACAGGATTCAGCGGGAACTACGCATTTTTTGGATGGCCTACAACTGGAACTACCGCTGCGATGATTCCTTACGCAATATTTAGAGTTCGTTAAGGATTAATCTGAACATTAATATTTGTAAAGATATTACCCGTTCTTTCAAAGATTAGAGTTAGACTATTCGCTGTTACCTCCCGCACTCTAATAAAAGTAAATCCAATAGCAACTATATTTTCTATTTTGTCATATACTTTTTGCAATCTTACCGTAACTACTACCTCAAACCTATCAGTATCCCCTATCCGTCTAATCTCGCAATTATCCCTCCTCACAGTAATTACTTCCGGCTCAGTATCCTCCACTAATTCATAATACGATACATTGACCTTATTGACTATCGTACTGCTCTTAACAGGGATGCTCATCCTAAAGGCATTATCCGCATCTATCCGGGGTAATTTGTCAGCAGGATTAGCAGTCGTATCAGAGGTGTCATCAGGAGGTAGGTCAGTAAGCGCATTATTCAAATCATTCACCGGCGCACCGTTATTACCAGTCACCACAACTTGATTAGGTAATCTAGGTAGCATACCCGGGTCAAATACAAGCATGTCCTCTATCTCACGCGTAGATCTGCCTTCAACAGCTCTCCACCATGTATTATCATTTGTATGAGTTGGATTAAGCTCCAGCTTCGACACCTGCTCTTGGCTTATCAAATGCAATCTCCTAGGGTCAAGTACAGGCTCATTATCCACAAAGACGATATTCCCGTCTGTTCCCCTCAGCACCAGCTGATTAAGCTCCTCAAGCGCTATCCGCTCCGCCCTTTCTATTCCTATCCCTGCTCCCGAAAAAGTTGTAAATCCTCCTTACGGCATTCCCCCCGTACAGAAAAAGTTATATTGCTAGTATTTTTTTCATTTTATAGGCATGCCTCCATAATCATAAACACAAAGAACAGATACTTGATATTCGGGCTCATACTATTCGCTCCCTAGACGCTTCGCTTGATCTTCGATGACTTGGGATATGTGCTATACTTGTATTACAAGTCGTAGGGGCGAATAGTATGAGCCCGAATATCAAATATCGACTTTTCTATACCCATAGTATATTCTCACAGCAAATTTGACTGCCTCGCTAACAATCACCACGCCTACAGCAAGACCTAGAATCTTAATCCATGTCACAAAGCTGAGCGGAACCGTACCGAATATTGCTCCGCCGAATTGCGTAAAGACTATCTGCATAACCATTACAATAGGCATTGCTACCCAAAAAAGCTTATTGCGGAAAAGATTTTTGAAAATACTGTCGGCTCCGAATTCTCTGGCGTTAAAGGCGGTGAATAACGCCGTTATTATAAATAGCGTCAAAAGCGCTGAGGACATTTGATACTCATCTATACGGAGGAAATTAAAGAATTGTTGAACCATAAATATCGCCGTCAACATAATCGCCGTCAAAAGCATTTTGACTAACATTGTTTTTGATATGATATTGTCGTCCCGTTGTATAGGTTTTTTTGACATTATATCACCGCGCATCGGCTCCATACCTAAGGTCATTGCGGGCGGTCCGTCTAACATTATAACATTTATCCATAGTATTTGTAAAGCTGTAAAGGGCGTTCCTTGCCCGGAAAGCGTACTAAATAATATAATCAGCACGATGGCAATATTAGTGGCAAGTGAATACTGTATAAACCTTTGTAGGTTTTGATATATTCCCCGTCCCCATTTAACGGCAACAGCAATTGTGGCGAATGAATCATCAAGCAAAACAATATCACTTGCCTCCTTGCTGACCTCCGTTCCCGCAATACCCATAGCTATACCGACATCGGCGCATTTGAGCGCGGGTGCATCGTTGATTCCGTCACCCGTTACAGCGACAACATTGCCTAACGCTTTGAGCGCTGTTACGACCCGCATTTTAATTAGCGGGGTGCTACGGGCGATTACACGGACTTTTGCAATCATTTTATCAAATTCGTCGTCGCTTAATGCTTCAAGCTCTCTCGCCTCAATAGCTATCCCTCCGCCGTCGAGTAATCCGAGTTTCTTTGCGATTGCCGAAGCCGTTACGATATTGTCCCCCGTCAGCATTTTTAGCTCTATCCCTGCGCGTTTGCATTCCTTAACAGCATCCAAAACATCGTCTCTAAGCGGGTCGGATATAGACACAAAGCCGTCAAATGTCATATTTTTTTCTAAATCCGCACGGTCATTATTAGGACTGTCAGTTATGCTGTGCGCAAAGGCAATAACTCTCTCGGCTCTCTCTTGACAATACATAATCGATTGTAACACCTTGTCGCGTTCTGTGTCACTTATGTCACATATCTCCAAAATCCTTTCGGGACTGCCTTTTGTCAGTACAAAATTTTTGCCCTCCCGCCGAATAACAGTTGTCATGTTTTTTGTTTCTGACGAGAATGAAAAAACCTTAACAATTTCCGTATCTTGTCTTAATTGTTTATAATCGATACCTTCATCCAAGGCTTTGACTAATAATGCGCATTCTGTCGGGTTGCCGATAAATTTAGATTTTGTATTGTTTTCGTACTCTATATCTGCCGTAGCGTTGACACAAAA
>WQVM01000110.1 GCA_009783985.1 Bacillota bacterium
GAACAGTAATAATTACAATCGTTGTTATTGTGAGTATAATTTGTTTTTCATTGGTTTACATGCGCAATTATTTAATCGTTAATCACGGTATTGATGGAATAGGGACATTTCAAAAAAAATATCTGGCTAGATTTAGTAATAGATTTAGAGTATATTTTACATTTCAAAATGAGCAAGGGATAGCTCATAAAATTTGCAAGCCGTCAAGATGGGTGCCTCTTGACGGTGGTTGGATTGAGCGGGAATTTGCTGAGTCTATAGAAGAAATGAAGGTTTTTCCAATAAGATATTATAAGCGACATGTGCTTTTTGCGACTCGCACCGCGGAATGTCTACAAGAGTGGCATAAACACGGTAGACGCTTTGTTGTAACGGAGGATGATAACGAGTAACATGACTCAAAAAGAAAAAATGATAGCGGGGGAGCTATATTTGGCAAGTGATACCGAGCTTGTCGAACTAAGAAAAAAAGCCAGATTACTATTTGAGGAATTTAATAAAACCTCAATAACCGAGTTAGAGCGTCGGGATATGCTTATCAAAAAGTTGTTCGGTAAGACGGGTAAAAATCTTTACATTGAGCCTAATTTTAAGTGCGATTACGGGTTTAATATTGAGGTGGGAGATAATTTTTATGCTAACTTTGATTGTGTATTTTTGGATGTGTGTAAGATAACTATTGGGGATAATTGCTTTGTTGCACCACAGGTGGCGATTTATACGGCTACGCACCCGCTTGACCCTAAGGAGCGGAGTAGCGGAGTTGAGTCGGGTAAGCCTATCACAATAGGCAATGACTGCTGGATATGCGGTCACGCAACAATCAATCCGGGGGTGACTCTCGGCAATGGTGTTATAGTAGCAAGCGGTAGCGTAGTAACAAAAAGTTTTGGCGACAATGTAATAATTGCCGGTAATCCGGCAAAAGTGATAAGGCAATTATAAGGGCAATTATAAATTATAAGTGATAAATTATAAATTATTGAGAGAATAAAATATCCGAAATTTATAATTTATCATTCATAATTTATAATTACAAGGGGGTTTTATGGCGGGACATAGTAAGTGGTCGCAGATTAAGCGTAAGAAGGGTGTGTTGGACACTAAGCGGGGCAAGATTTTTACTAAGATTGGCAGGGAACTTGTCGTGGCTGTAAGAGCCGGCGGAGCAGACCCTGACAATAATAGCCGTCTTAGGGATATTATCGCTAAGGCAAAAGCTAACAATATGCCTAATGATAACATAACCCGCTCTATCAAAAAAGCTAGCGGAGAACTTAGCCATATCAATTATGAGGAGATTGTCTATGAGGGATACGGGGCGGGCGGTGTGGCTGTGATTGTCGAGGCTTTGACCGATAACAAAAACCGTACAGCCGCCGAGGTTAGGCACAGTCTTGATAGGAGCGGAGGTTCTTTGGGGACAACGGGTTGTGTGAGTTATATGTTTGAGACTAGGGGTGTGATACTTGCCGAGGTGAAAAATGGGCTTAGCGAGGATGATGCTATGATGACGGCTCTAGAATGTGGGGCAGATGATTTTGAAGCGAGTGAGGACGGTTATGAAGTAACGACGGCGGTAGACAAGTTGAGTGCGGTCAGAGAGGCTTTAGAGACAAAAGGGTGGATAATCGTAAGTGCCGAAGCCACCAAAATTCCGTCCAGCTATATAAAGCTAGACGAAGACAACCTAAACAAATTCCAAAAAATGCTAGACGCTCTTGAAGACAACGACGATGTGCAGAGAGTATGGCATAATTGTGAGGACAGTATATGAGCATAGAAAAAGAATATGAAGAACAACGAGCAGAGCAAAAAGCAGGGCGGGAGAAATGGCTCAAAAAACGCAAGCGAAGTTCTGTTATATGGGCTGTTTTGAGTGTTATTTGCTTTGGAATAGCGACATGGCTTCTTTATGTTTTTACAGAAGATGAATTTCGTGGCACACTTGTATTGATGGCGATATTCTTTTTTGCGATATTTATATGCTTTGGTATGATGTTACTTAACTTATCAATACGATGGAAATACAAAAAATTATGGGAACAAGAGAACTTAGATTTAAGCCAACAAGGGAGAGAAGATGTCTAATATAATTCAAACTTGCAAAAAAGCAAAAGCGGCGGCGGGGTATGCTGCGCAGTTAAGTACAGCGGATAAAAATAAGTTGTTGCTTTCTATTGCCGATGCTTTGGTAAGTCCTAATAATGTCAAGGCGATTTTGGCGGCTAATAAGAAAGATATTGTTGGGTGTACCCGTGGGGCGCAGTTTGTTGACAGGCTTACGCTTACTCCTGCCCGTATTGAGGGGATTGCCGAGGGTGTGCGTCAAGTGGCTAAGCTACCCGACCCGATTGGTGCGGTAATAGAGGAGCGGACATTATATAACGGTCTGCAACTTAGCAAAATCCGTGTTCCGTTAGGTGTTGTCGGAGTTATTTATGAGGCTCGTCCCAATGTGACGGCGGATATTATCGCACTTGCTCTCAAGACGGGTAATGCGGTGGTTTTGCGCGGAAGCAAGGACGCATACGCAAGCAATAAGGCGATTGTAGATGTGATTAAAGCGGCGGTTAAAAA